>CAZSPT010000001.1:0-1780 GCA_964608895.1 uncultured Gammaproteobacteria bacterium
AAAAAGATTTTCTAAAAAAGATTGGCTCGAACCGAATTTTGCGGGAACGGGAATTAGTTTTTGAGCCACGCGGAGCGTGGCAAATCCTCTTAAAATCAGGGATTAGCGCCTCTGGCAGAAGCCGATCCGCCTCGGGCGGAGAGGCAACAAACGCCGAACGTACAATTTGGCTCGGGGACAGGGATTCGAACCCCGATTACCAGGACCAAAACCTGGCGTCCTACCATTAGACGATCCCCGAATGACGATAAAAAATCCCGGTAAGGGACAGTGCTAAAAAATATATCATTTTCTTTGGCGAAAAGTCAATCTTTTAAACTTTAAGGTATCTCCCAAGAGCCAGACCGCTGCTAACAATGTTTAAAAGAATAATCGCCACCAGCTGACCACCGAAAATAGCTAGAAAATTCCTGTTGAAATAACTAACGATATTAAAATCAAACTCCGGAAAAAAACCGGCCAAATAGGGTTGAGTGAAAATTAAGAGAGGATAAACCACTAATCCGGTAATAATCGTGGCAATTACCGCTAAAATAATACTTTCAACGACGAACGGCGACCTGATAAACCAGTTACTGGCTCCGACCAGCTTCATAATGGCAATTTCTCCCCGGTGGGTGAACAAAGCTATTCTGACAGTGTTAAAAACGATTAAAACCGCGATAATCGCAAAAATTCCGCTCACCAAATAACCTCCCTTTTTGACATTGTCGGTAATTGAATTTATTCGGCTGATCACTAACTGGTGATCGTCATAACTTTTTTCCTCAATAAAATCGCTGTAAGCGGGATTATCAACCGCTTTAAGAATTTCAGGATATTGGGAAAGTTCCTTGGCCTTGATAATCAAAGTCCCTCCGAGAGGATTTCCTTTAAGCTCGTCCAAAGTCTCTTGGATAACCTGGTCGTCTTGATGACGCTGTCGGAACTGCTCAAGATTCTCCTCGGGCGATTTGTAGCTAATTTTCTTGACTTCCGGAGTTGTTTCCAGATGAGACTTGATTTCATTAATCTTCTTTTCCCGAACCTCCGGCTTGAAATAAACCGAAACATCTATTTTTTCTTTGACGGCGGCGGTTGTTGAATTGGAAACCGCGTTAATCATCACTAAAAAATTAACTGAAATCAAAGTTAGAAAAATAATAAAAATAGTCGCCAAAGAAAGCCAGATATTCCGCCAGAATGACTGGAAGGCGAATAAAATACTCCGAAAAATTGAAATTAACAGCATTTTTGACGGTTATTAAATAACATACTTACCGATTTCCTGGTCCTGAACGACTTTTCCGTCCTCCAAAGTAATCACTCTTTTACGAAGAGAATTAACAATCGTCTTGTCATGGGTCACCAGCACCACTGTCGTCCCAAACTCATTGATTTTTTTGAGTAAATCAATAATCTCCTGGGAATTTAAAGCATCCAGATTACCGGTCGGCTCGTCGGCTAAAAGAACTTTTGGCCGATGGACTAAAGCCCGGGCAATCGCCGTCCGCTGCTTCTCGCCTCCGGAAAGCTCCCGGGGATAACGGTGAGACTTATTACCTAAATCAACAATCTTCAAAACTTGAGGGACAATATCGGCGATTCGCTTCCGGGAGGCTCCGGCGACTTCCAAAGCAAAAGCGACATTTTCAAAAACTGTTTTTTTTGAAATCAACTTAAAATCCTGAAAAACCACCCCGAGCTGACGCCGAAGAAAAGGAATTTGATGGTTTTTAATTTCAGTAATATCCCAACCGCCGATGATAATTTGCCCATTATCCGGCCCAATCTCGGCGAT
>CAZSPT010000001.1:1790-10046 GCA_964608895.1 uncultured Gammaproteobacteria bacterium
TTTACGACTTATAATTTACTTACTTTGAAACGGTTCCAAAAGCAAGATAAGCTTGCATACTGTTGTTTTGCCGCAACCTGAACGGCCGACAATGGAAACAAACTCTCCCGGCTTAATATGAATATCAACTTCTTCCAAAGCAATGGTGTTTGGAGGAAATTTCTTAGTTACTTTTTTCAAATAAATCATAATCCGCTTTAATTATTCCCGGCAATAACATCAACCTCAATCATCCCCTGCCAGCTTGGCGCCAAAACTTCAAAAGCGGTTTTGGATAAATCAAGAATTCGCTCTTGGCAAGGCCCCATCTTTTCAAGCTCCTCGTCCGTCCAGTTCCGACATATTTTCGGCCCGTAGTCTTTAACCGTTACCGTCACTTCCCGGCCGTTTTCAGAATTCCGAACGGTTAATTCCGCTTCCCGGCCGAAATCTCGACTGGCGGCAATCAATTCTCCGCGATATTTTGGATGGACGTACCAAGAAGCCAAACCAGTGAGCCGCGATTCATTAAACAAGGCAAACATTACTGAATGCTTCTCCGGAAGCTGAAAACTGATTGTCTGATTCAAAGCGTCCCGGGAAGAAACCTCCAATTTAACAAAACTTAGATCCCGCCAGCTGTAGTAATAAGGTTGCTTGTAGCCGCCGTCCGACTCATAGGAAACAGTCACTTCGGGCGGCTCGGAAAAAAAACCGCTGTCATAAGGGGTGAACTTGGCTAAATAAAGATCAGAAGCCGGCTCAATCCCTTCAGCATAGCTGAAAAAATGATTGATTCTTTCCCGGGAAGCCAAGGTCATTAATTTAACGATTAAATCGTCCGGAGCGTCCGCCCGAACAGCTGACAAAGAAACTTCTCCTTCAGGCGACTCCAAAGAATACCCGCCCCGCTCCGAAAAAACAACCGGCCGGAGGTAAATAAAATGCTCGGCTCGGCCAAAAGCCGGCCAGCCGCCCAGAAAAACAACCGTCAGAATTAGAAATATTTTTTTTAAGTTTGGAAAATAAAACATTTTTTGATATTATACCACTAGCCGGCAGGATTAGTTAAGGGGTTTAACACCACCTTCCCAAGGTGGAGACACGGGTTCAAGTCCCGTATCCTGCTTTCGGCCAACGTAGCTCAGCTGGTCAGAGCAGTCCCTTCGTAAGGGAAAGGCCGTGAGTTCGAATCTCACCGTTGGCTCAAAAATACCTTTTTATCTCCGCCTCGCGGAAAAGCTCGCTAAGATAATTATTGACTTTAATTTCAAAGAAAATCTGCCGGAGCTCAAAACTTTCCCGACCGGTGTCCGGATCAGTCAACCGGTCATTTAGTTGGAAAATATGATAACCGCGACTATTTTTAACCAGCCCGGAAATTTCTCCAACTTCCAAAGAAACAATTTCCTGCTTCAAAAAATCAGGCAGCTCTCGCCGGGAAACCCAGCCAAGTGTTCCACCGGTATTCACCCCGGCCGGATCGTCAGTATATTTTTCGGCCAATTGACCGAAATTAGTTTCCGACTGCCGGACCAAGCTAAGAACTTTCTCGGCTTTTTCTTTGACTTGACGATTCACCGCCAAACTGTCATCAGCAACAACCAACTGGCGGAGTTTTTCCTTCTTAATTATCGGCAGAAGAATCTTTTTCTTGAATTGATCAAGATTCAACCGATAAATATTTTTAATTATCTCTTCAGCTTCCCGGCGACTGTCAAACTGAACCAAAGTGTCCTGAAAACTGGCTTCCAAATCCGAAGAAGAAATTGTCTCGCCGGCCGCCTCAAGCTCCCGGTCAACCAGAGAAAGAATCGCCAACCGGTCAAAAACCTTCTGCTCTAAACTCGCCGACTGGTCAAGCAGACCGTCAACCCCTTCCCGCTCCTGATTGATGGCGTCCGCCAAAATTTCCAAATCATCCCAATAGTCGGTCAAAGGTATTTTCCGGCCGTCAACCGTTCCGGCCGGCAGCCTGAAAAATTCTCCGACCTGCCGGCTGACTGAATCCCGCCAGCCAAGCTTGTAAATGGCCAAAATATCTCCGGCGACCGCCAATCCGGCCAGAATAACAACCGCCAAAATCGCCGCCGTCAGCCGGACAGCCAGCCGTCTCCGGCCGAAAGCTTTAAAACGGGGACCAACCGGAGGCTTGAAAGAATCGTCAAAATCCTTCAATTTAAGCGGTTCGCCTTTAACAGACTTGCTAAAAGCCTTTTTCCGTTCAAGCAAGCCCCTAACTTTTCCGGCTGAAGTATTTTTTTTATTTTTTCCGGAGCCGGCCGGCGTTGCCGCTTGAAGGCCGCCGCCGGACTTTTTAACCACCGAACCGCTTTTTTGAATCGTCTGCTTTTTGGCTGTTGATTGTTTCGCCGTTCCGGCCGTCCGCCTTCCAGCTGTCGCCGCCGACTGCTTTTTCTCAGCTGTTTTTGAATTTTTAGTTTTTTGCCTTTTAGCCGCCCTAACCGTTTTTTGTTTAGCCGCCGCTTGACCGCCGGTTGAAGAATTTTGGCTTTGATTTTGGCCGGATTTTTGTTTTTTAACTTTTTTTAAATCAAGTTTTTCCAGCTCTTCCATAATTTCTTGTTTTAGCTTGCTTTTTCTTTCTGAAGTTAGCTTGGTTTTTTGGGGCATAATTTACTGTTATTTAAAAAAATATTCCCACCATTTCAAAAAATTGGAAAAAAACCGATTTTGCTCGGCTGAAGCCGCTCGGTCAAAAACTCCCCGCTTCCGGGCAATTTCAGCACTTGAAGTTCCAGCGACCCGGCGGTTAACAACAACCACTTTTTCTCCGGGTTTTTTTAAGCCGAGTTTTTGCCGGGCCTCTCTTTCCAGCCGGCGGCCGGAAGACCACTCGGTAATCAACCGCCCCAATTCGCTGTTTTCCGACTCCAGTTGGCTGATTTCTTGTTCAAGGTCGGAAACCTGGCGGTTAATTTGACGCTGGCCGAAAAACTCTCTGACCAGGCCGGCGGTTATCCCGACCAAGCAAATCAAACTAATTCCCAAAACAATTAATGGACTAATTTTCCAACGACGCTTTTTTAGAAGTCTCATTTGGTATTATAACAAATTTTTTTTATTTTATTAACTTTTGAAATTTTTTCGGACCAAGTTTTTCCTTAATTTTTCCGATTAAAGCTCGGGCTTCGCCGGCTGAACGCTCAAACCGGGAATTAATAAAATTTTCCCGAAGGGCGGTAATCGTTTCAACCGTTTCCTGGGGCCGACGAATTCCGGACAAAATCAGCTTTTGAACGGAATTCTCACCGTAATTGACGATTAAATCGCCCCGGCCGGCCAACCGACTAAAAATTCCCCGGGAACGCCAGCTAACCCCGGCAATCCGATCGTAGAAAACTTCAGTCAGGGAAAAATTAAACAATCCCCGCTGTTTTAGGTTTAAAACCCGGCGGCTAGTCAGAATTAAACCGCTGAAATAGCGGCTGGAACAAATTCGTAATAGCCAAACCAAGCCGGCAGCGAGCAACAAGCCAAAGCCGAGAGCGCCCGGCCAGCCAAACCGAAAAAGCGGATAAATCAGGAAAAAAGCGGCTAAAATCAAAAATCCGGCTCCGACCAGCTCCCAAAACCAATTCCAAAAGGATTGTCGGACGATTGTGACAATTTTTTCCCCTTCCCGAAGCTTTAATCTTTTTTTAACCATATCGTTTTTTAACGATAAAATGGTGTTTGACTATTTCAATTAGGAAAACTTTAACAATCGCCAGTCCAATAATAATCAACCATTCCTGCCAACCTAAGAAAACGGTTTGGAAAATATCCCGAAGAACCGGCAGATAAATGATTGACACCAAAACAACTAAAGAAACAGCGACGGCCACAACTAAAAACCTGTTTTTTAAAGGATTTTCAGTGAAAATTGAATGGCGAAGAGTGCGAACGCTGAAGACATAGAGGAGAGAATCAAGTCCTAAAGCAGCGTAGATAATCGTCCGGATATAATCCAAATCTTTAGAAAAATTGAGTAAGAACAAAAACAAGCCGAACAAAACAAAATCAGTAATCACTCCGATAATAAAAATTAAAATTTTCATTTCGGTGTTAAGAATCGGCTCTCGGCGATCTCGAGGCTTATCCTTCATTAAACCGTCTTCAGCCGGATCTAAAGTTAAAGCAATACTCGGAAGGCCGTCAGCAACCAAATTTATCCACAAAATCTGAATCGCCAAAATCGGCAAAGGCAAACCGAGAAACAAACTTCCGGAAACTAAAATAATCTCCGAAAAACTGTCGGTCAGAAGATAAAGAATGACTTTCCGAATATTGTCAAAAATTACCCGGCCCTGCTTGACCGCCGCGACAATAACACTGAAATTATTATCCAAAAGAATCAAATCAGCGGTTTCTTTAGTGACATCTGAACCGCCGCCGAGAGCAATGCCAATATCGGCAGACTTGAGAGCCGGAGCGTCGTTCACTCCGTCGCCGGTCATCGCCACGACTTCTCCGCGGCTCTGCCAAGCGTCAACAATTCTCAATTTATGCTCGGGCTCAACCCGAGCGTAAATGTCTATTTTTTTAACTTTTTGTTTAAGCTCGCGGTCGTCCCACTTGTCTAAATCTTCTCCTTGAACGACATTACCGTCCACTTTCAAACCAAGCTCCCGAAAAATCGCCCGGGCGGTCTTTTGATGGTCGCCGGTGACAATTACCGGCCGGATTCCGGCCTTTCGGCAAAGATTAATCGCATCTTTCGCTTCCGACCGAAGAGGATCTTTCAAGGCGATAAAGCCCAAAAAAACCAAATCGTTAAGCTCATCCCGCAATTCATTAAATTGGCCGGTTTTATAAGCAACCGCCAAAAGTCGGAGGCCTTTATCGGTTAACCGCTCGTATTTCTTCTTGAGTTCGACCGCTTTTTTTGGAGTTAAGGGCTTTTTTTGACCGCCAACCATCACCCGATCGGAAAACTTAAAAATTTTTTCGGGCGCCCCTTTGACAAAAATATGCTGATGACGATGGCGCTTGTGCTCGTTTAAAGTCGCCATGAATTTGCGCTCCGAACTAAAAGGAATTTCAGCCCGGCGGCGATATTCTTTCTCAAGCTCTTCTTTATTAAATCCCGAATGAATCGCCGCCAGCAAAAGAGATTTTTCGGTTGGATCACCGATAATTTTCAATTTTTTCAATTCTTGATCGGGATTTTCAATGGTGGCGCTGCTGCAAAGAACCGAAACTTTCAAAATCAAATCTTGATTTTTATCCAATTGGGAAGGATTCACCAACCGATCAATTGAATACTGCTTGTCAGCGGTGATAATTTTAAAAACCTGCATCTCCCCTTCGGTCAAAGTGCCGGTTTTATCGGTGCAGATAATTGAGATGCCCCCGAGAGTTTCAGCGGCAATCAGCTTCCGAACTAAGGCCCGACGCTTTAAAATCCGCTGCATTCCAATCGTCAGAATAATCGTCACCGCCACTAAAAGACCCTCGGGAATTGCGGCAACCGCCAAAGCGACCGCCACAATCAGCATTTCAACCAAATCTTTACCGGTTAAAAAGCCAATCGTGAGAATCAAAAACGAAAATCCAATAACCGCTCCGGTCAGCCAATGGCTGAACTTTTTCAGTTGATTCTGAAGCGGAGTTTTTTCTTCTTCGGTTTCGCGAAGCAACCGACTAATCCGACCGACTTCGGTCCGCCAACCGGTTTTACAGACAATCGCCCGGCCCTTTCCTCGAACAATTAAAGTTCCCTGATAGACAAGATTCTCACGGTCGGCCAAAGCCGCCCCTTTCTTGATAACTCCGACCCGCTTGGTTGACGGAGAGGATTCGCCGGTCAAAACGGCTTCAACCGCCTGAAGGTCTTCAACTTCAATCAACCGAGCGTCGGCCGGAACCTTGTCGCCGGCCGCCAAAAAAATCACTTCACCGGGAACAAGCTCTTCGGAATCAACCATAATCTTCCGGCCCTGACGGAGAACTTTTGCCGTCTGCTTAACGATTTTTCTAAGATGTTCAATCGCCCGATTAGCCTTTTTTTCCTGCCAATAGCCGAAACAGGTATTGACTAAAACCGCGAATAAAATAACCCCGGCGTCAATCAAATGACCGAGGATCGCCGAAATGATAACAGCGAAAAGCAGGATATAAACCAAAGGCGATTTTATCTGATTAAATAAAATCACCAAATTGGAAAGCGACTTGCCTTTTAACAGACGGTTCCGGCCGAAAGTCTTTTGACGGGCTTTTACCTGGCGGGCGGACAGGCCCTTTTGGGAGCTTTTTAATTCCTTGAATACTTTTTGCAAAGACAAATTGTGCCAATTTGTCTTTTTTTTCTCCAAATCTTTTGCCCCAGACCTCTTCAACCGGCTGATTTGGTTTTGCTTTGCTGATTTGTCCGGCTTTGGCCGGGAGTCGGCTGATTTTACCATATTTTTTATCAACAACTAATACCCACCTGATTAATTAACAAAAAAAATCTTCAGGGGTAAGATGATTTTAGTTGTTTTATTATAACATATTTTTCAGACTTTCAGAAAAATTTGCCTTTCAAAACAAGATTAGTTAAAATATAGAAAATAATCCACTGACTTTTCTCTCAATATGGCCGAATCAAAACCATCAACGGTTGAAAAAATGCCTCCTCAAAATCTTGAAGCAGAACGCTCGCTCCTGGGCGCTCTTCTGATTGATAAAGACGCCATTATTAAAATCGCCGATTTAATCAAAACCGACGACTTCTACCAAGACAGCCACCGGCTAATTTTTGAAACAATTCTTGAACTATTTGAAAAAAAACAATCCATTGATTTACTTAGTTTAACCAGCCGACTTGAAGAGAAAAAAATGCTTGACCAAGTCGGCGGCCGGAGTTTTCTGGTTGATCTGACCAATCAGGTTACTTCAGCCGCTCATATTGTCTCCCACGCTCAAATTATCCAGCGAAAAGCGACTCTCCGGCGATTGATTACTTCAGCCAACGGTATCCTTGAATGGGGCTACCAGCAGGAAGAAGACGTTGATAAAATTCTTGACAAAGCGGAACAGGCGATTTTCGGAGTTTCCCAAAAATACCTCAAAGACAAATTTATCCATATCAAAGATGTTTTAAGCGAAGCTTTTGACCGAATTGACGAACTCCATCGGGAAAAAGGAACTCTTCGAGGAATTCCAACTGGCTTTAAGGAGCTTGACAACATTTTGGCCGGACTTCAGCCGGCTGACTTAATTATTCTGGCCGCCCGGCCGTCAATCGGAAAAACCGCTTTTGCTTTGGATATCGCCAGGAATATCGCCTTAAACCACCACAAGGCGGTTGGATTATTTTCACTGGAAATGTCCAAAGAACAGCTAGTTGACCGACTTATCTGCAGTCAAGCAAATGTCGGGCTTTGGAAGATGCGCACCGGGCGATTAAGCGACAGCTCTGACGATTTTCCAAAAATCGGTCAAGCAATGAGCCAACTTTCAGAAAGCAAAATCTACATTGACGACTTTGCCAACACTAATATTATGGAACTCCGGACCAAGGCCCGACGCCTTCAAATGGAGCATGGAATTGACTTGATTATTATTGATTACCTTCAATTAATGGAAGGAGTCAATTATCGAACCGGGGATAACCGGGTCCAGGAAATTGCCGAAATTTCCCGAGCTCTCAAAGGAATTGCTAGAGAGTTAAAAATTCCGGTGCTGGCTCTTTCTCAACTTTCCCGGGCAGTTGAGGCGAACCGTCCGGCGATTCCAAAACTTTCCCATCTTAGGGAATCCGGCTCAATTGAACAAGACGCCGATGTTGTGATGTTTATTTATCGCAAGGCGGCCGACCGCGGCTATGACCCGGAATCCCTGTCTGACGAAGAAAAGCATTTGGCTGAAATCCACATTGCCAAACATCGAAACGGCCCGATCGGAACTATCCGGCTATTTTTTGACGAAGACCAGGTAAAATTCACCAGTCTGGAAAAACGAAGATCTCAAGAAACTTCGGTTGAGGCTGAAATTGAAATAGAAACATAATTAACCTTAAAAACATGTTTTCAAAATTAAAACAAATCCAGCAGTTAAAACAACAAGCTGATCAAATCAAAAACTCTCTGGCGGATGAAATAGTTGAAGCGGACGGAGCCGACGGCCGGGTAAAAATAACCATGGATGGCAACCAAGAAGTGAAAAAAGTTGAGCTGAATCCGGAAATCCTAAACGACCGGGAAAAACTTGAAGCCGGAATAGCCGAAGCGGCCAACCAGGCGATTAAAAAAGTTCAAAAAATCATGGCGGCGAAAATGTCCCAGCTGGGCG
>CAZSPT010000001.1:10056-16615 GCA_964608895.1 uncultured Gammaproteobacteria bacterium
AAAATGATTTCTTCCCGAATAATCCAAAATTTGGTTGAGCAATTCGCCAGACTTCCGAATATTGGGCCAAAAAGCGCTCAACGCCTAACTTTTTATCTTCTAAACCGGCCCCGGGAAGAGCTTAAAAATCTTGAAGCGGCCATTGAACAGGCCCGGACAAAAATCCAGCGTTGCCAAACCTGTTTTAATTTTTCAGAATCAGATCCTTGTCCGATTTGCGCCAATCCCGTCCGAAATTCCGAAACAATTTGCTTGATTGCCAAACCCCAGGATATCGCGGCAATTGAAAAATCCGGCTCGTTTAAAGGCCGCTATTACTTAATCGGCGAGACTCCGCTGGAAGAAAAAGACTTTCAAAATCCAAGAATCGCCAAACTCCTTAAAAAAATCAAAACCGAAAAAATCTCCGAAGTTATTCTAGCTTTTTCTCCGGATATCGGAGGAGAGACTTCCCTGCTCTATCTGGCCAAACTCTTAAAGCAATTTCCAAATCTGTCAATCACCCGACCGGCCCGCGGCCTGCCAATGGGCGCCGATCTGGAATATGCCGACGAAGTCACTCTGGAAAACGCTTTTCAAAGACGCCAAAAAATTTAAAGCCAAAAAAACAAAAAAACAGCCGAAAAGCTGTTTTTTATTTTTTTAAGCCAACTATTATTCAGTTTGAGTTAAATTTTGGTTATTTCCACTTCAGTCAACGATTGGCGGTGGCCGATTCTCTTGGCTTGGCGGGTTTTTGGTTTGTATTTCACGCCGGAAACTTTTTTAGCCCGAATCTGGCGGATAATTTTTCCCTGGGCCTTGCGCTTGATTTCCGGGGTCCCTATTTCGGTTTTATCACCAACGGCCGTCAACAAAAGCGGAAATTCAACCAAATCGCCGGCTTGACCGGAAATTTTTTCTATTTTTATTCTATCCTTTTCCCGGACTAGGTATTGCTTCCCGCCGGTTTCAATCACTCCGAGATTCATAACTGATAATTATTACTACTTTGCCAAGTTTAACGAAAAAATCAGAAAAAGTCAAATAATTCTCCAAAATCTACCCGATCGCCGATTTTTAGATCGGTGCGGGCGCTAAAACCGGCCGGAACCTCTAAAACGCAGTTGACGAAAGTTTTCGGATGATAGTAGATCGGCCGGTTATCCTTAAGCGGCGGCAGATTTTCCTCAAAGCCGACAACTGTTCCGTCTTTAATCCAAATAATATCCAAAGGAAAACGCATTTCCGCCATCCAAAACCTCGGGAGATAATAGCCGTCATAGACAAAAAGCATCCCTTGATTGTCACCGAGTTTTTCCCGACCGCTCAAACCCCGGCGAATTTCTTCAGGACTGTCGGCCACTTCAACTTTCAACCGCTCGCCGGCGATTTCAATCTCCGGTTTAATCGTTAGGCCGGCCAGCTGAAAAACCGCCGCCAAAAAAATAAACAAAGCCGAAAAAACAGCGATTGAACTCCCCAAACCCGGCCAGTCAAGCCGCTTCAGTTTTAAAATGATTTTTTTAACCATTTGAAATAAGTTAAAGCCGCCAAAGCCGCCATTACTGCCACCAAAACCGCCAAGGCGGCCAATTTGCCAAAAGGTCCGGTGATAATCGCGATTGAACCAAACAATAAAGCGACTGCGCAGAAAAACAAAACAGTCTCCCGTTCGGAAAATCCAAGCTCTAAAAGCTGGAAATGAAGATGTTTTCGGTCAGGATGAGAAAACGGCGACTGCCCTTGAAGTAAACGCTGAATCATTACCCAGCCGACATCAAGAGCGGGAATCCCGACCACCAGCAAAGTAGTGGCTATTTTTGAACCGCTGATAATTGATAAAATTCCCAGAATAAAGCCGATTAAAACGCTTCCCCCTTCGCCGAGAAAAATTTTAGCCGGCTGCCAATTAAAAATCAAAAAACCGAGCAAGGCGCCGCTAAAAACCAAAGCGGCCGCTCCGGTCGCCGAAAGCGGAACATCCCAGCGAAGACTTAATAAAAAAATAATCAAGCCGCCGACCGCTCCGACTCCGGCCACCAAGCCGTCCAAGCCGTCAAGAAGTTTGGTGGTGTACATCATTCCGAGCAGCCAGCCGAAAGTAATCACTCCCCCGATAATCGGACTGAGATAAATCAGGGCGTTTTCCGAACCGCCGAAAAAATTCGTAATATATTCAATCCGAATACCGGCGGCCAAAATAATTCCGGCCGCCAAAACCGGCCCGGCCAATTGGCCGACCGGCTTCAACCGATATTTGTCCTCAAAAAATCCAACAATAACAATCACCAGGCCGGCCAGGCCGGCTGCCCAAAGAAATTTATCCGGAATTTCCGAAAAATTGGCCAACCAAAGCCAACGGAACAATCCCACTCCCAAAGCCACGGCCAAAAATACCGGAATCCCACCGAGTAAAGGAACCGCCCGACGATGAAATTTTCGCCGAGAATCAGGCCGATCAACTATTCCCAGCCGGCCGGCTAATTTGGCAAACAAAGGCACCAGCAAAACCGCCGCTAAAAATCCCCCAATCAGAGCGAGAGGATAACTTGGATTAAAAATCTCCATATTTTCGGTTATTATAGCAATTTTTAAGGAAAATAAAAATCCCGGACCGAAAATATCAGTCCGGGATGCCAAAAAGGAGCCTAATCACTCCTTCCCCTCTCCCCGCAACTCCCCAAGAGTCGCGAGAGAAATCTCCTGAGCGGTTATTACTCCAAAAAGATTTCCATTATCCCTCCAAATCACGTTAATTATTTGGCCGGGACACCGGGAAACGATTTCCTTAATAAACTCACAATTTCCCATATTGGTAATGGCAAACCGCTGGCCGGATTTTGTTTCTCCAACCACTATTATATTTGGACTGGTTGGCATCAACACCCTCCTTTTTTCTAATCTTCAATCTTTCGGCCACCTAACTTTTTAACTGTCCAACCACGCTTCTTTTGCCATTATACCGCCGGGTTGTCCAGGCCGTCAACCTTGATTAGTCAATCCGATCCTACTGTTTTCCCGCGCTCAACTCTTTGGCAGTCTCAAGGTTAATCCGCTTGGCTGAAACGCAATACTTACGGCCGCTCCTTGTTTCAGTCACCGCAATTTCAGTTTCAGGAAACCTCCAACAATTGTATTCCAAAATTTCCAAATTCATATTGGCGACAATTACCAAAACACCATTTTCAAGCTTCACTTCAACCGGTTTAAACGACATCTAACAACTTCTCCTTTTTTACCTCTTTTAATCTACGGTTTTATTTTTTCCACAGCCAACCGCAATATATTGTAGCAAAAATAAAAAAAAGTGGCAATCTCAAAAATTATCAATTTAAAAAGCAAGCGTTTCCACCTGCTTTTTCCAGAGTCCGGTCAATTCGCCGGGTCGCCGACCGCGAAAAACTCCCTTGGAATTATACTGCTTGCGTTTTTAACATCAACCAAACTGCCGGGATTATCCGCCCCGCCCCTTCAGGTTCGGACAATCGTCAAAATTAACCAAATGATACTCACCGGCCTCTAGCTGGCGAACCCCCTCTTGCTCCAAAAGAATTCGCTCGGCCATTCCTTTGCTTTGATAAGCCTGGTTGATTATTTTTTCCCATTGCTCCGGCTGTCGAGCAAGCAAAACTTCTTCAGCCGAAACCAAAAACAACCGTTGGTTGTCCAGTAATCGCTTCAAAAAGCTCAATTTCTCAACCGTTTTAATCATCGCCTTGATTCTTGGAAGATGATAGCGGTTGGAAATGATTTTAAACTCTTGAAAATTTCTGATCGCAGCGACAGCCTGAAGTTTAATCAACTGCTGGAACGTGTTGCCGGAACGCTCTTCGGTAATAATCCGATTTTCCGGCACTCCCCGACTAATTAAATCCCTCTTAATCAACGAAGCAATTGTCGGAGCGTCGGGAATTTTGGAAAACTGGCCTCGACCGCCGGAGGCGATTACCAGCGCTTCGGGTTCTTCTTTAAAAAGCAAAGCGGCGGCAATTGTCCGAATATAGCCGCCGACAATCCCGAAATTATCTTTTTCTTGAAAACGAGTTAGCCGCCAGCTATTGAGATCCCTTATCATACTGCCGCCAAAAACCGCCAGAGCTTTTTCTCCGGCGGGGATCTCAGCCCGCTCGGCGGCCGGTTCAACTTCTATTTTCACCGTCATAATTCTTTTCTCCTTTCTAATCTAAAATTCTAAAACCGGCTTTAAAGTACGTTTCAAAAACAAGTTAAAACTATCAAAATCAAAGCTAATTGTCAAAAATTTAAGCTGAATTTTTAAAAATCAGGTGATAAAAAGCGGATGATTAATCCGCTTAATAAGGCCAATCTTCATTAATCACCCGCTGGCACTCTCGGGGATATTTTTGATAAAGATCCCGCCAAAACTGCCAAACCGTCCAAAGAATGGTTTCCTGAATAAGCTCAGGAAAAATCCTAATATCTTGACCAACCACCTGACTCGCTCCCCAAATATTCAAATCTCGATGAATATCTTCGTCAATTTCGGCAATATCCTCGGCTTGGCCACTGTCAATAAATTGGGTAATCGCCAATAAATCAACCTGATGCCTTAGGGAATTTTGACTATTTTCAGCCGTTTTTTCAGTAATCATCTCGCTTATTCTTCTCAACTCCTTAACTTGAAAAAGATTTTTCAGAAGCAAACCCGTCTTAGTCAAAGGCAATACCCGATGATGCTTATCCACAGCTACACCCTCCTTTTAACTTTAAAGTTCATCCCGAGTTATCTTAACTCTTATCTCTTCCATTAGTTTAAGATAAAATTCAAGATTATTCAAGGTCGCCAGCCGGCCGGCCAGCGGTTCGCCAATTCTAAAAAGATGATGGAGATATGCTTTGGAAAAACGATTCAAACTGCCGGAATTAATCGGAGAAAAATCCCCGGCATATTCTTTTTTGGCAATATTGATTGTCCGATAGAAGCTCCGGGCGGCCAGCCGGGCGGATTTTGTCCGGAGATAAAGCCGGCCGTGGCGGGCTTCCCGAGTCGGAATAACGCAATCAAACATATCAATCCCCCGCTTAACCGCCGCGACAAGATTCTCCGGCCGGCCGACTCCCATTAAATATCGGGGGCGATTAGCCGGCAGTCCTGGGACAAGATAATCAAGAACCCGATACATTTCCCGGCTAGTTTCGCCGACCGCCAAACCGCCGACCGCATAACCGTCAAAATCCAATTTAACCAGCTCTTCAAGGCTTTGACGGCGCCATTTTTTAAAAATTCCCCCTTGAACAATTCCAAAAATCAATTGAGAAGAGTTTTTCCGGCGATCAGAAATTACCTTGGTTTTTCGCGCCCAGCGGCCGGTCAGCTCAACCGCCCGGGCAATTTCTTTCTCCGGAGCCCGGGCGTCCGGACAAACATCCAGGGCCATGGCGATATCCGAACCAATAACTTCCTGAATTTTCAAAACTTTTTCCGGAGTAAAAAAATGCTTCTGACCGTCCCGGGGCGACTGAAACTCAACTCCGGCCGGAGTCAATTTCCTAATTTTCGCCAGCGAAAAAACTTGAAAACCGCCGCTGTCGGTGAGAATCGGCTTTGGCCAGGAAATAAATTTTCCTAAACCGCCGGCTTGATTCAAAACCTTCAAACCGGGCCGGAGATAAAGATGATAGCTGTTAGCTAGAATAATTTCAGCTCCAAGCCCAAGCAAATCTTGAGATTCAAGATTTTTAACCGCCCCTTTGGTGGCAATCGGCATAAAAAACGGAGTGGCGACCGCCCCCCGGACAAGATTCAACCGACCCCGACGAGCTCGGGATATTCTTGACTGCTTGATTATTTTTAACATAGAAAAAACCGGCCGGCTGAAAAATCAACCGAAAAATTTACGTTATTCAACCACCCCGACCGTCTGGCCGAGAATCGGATCTTGAAATGAAGTCGTTAAAGCTTTATATTCTTTAGAAATTTCCGAACCAGTGTCGGCATCTTCTGCCTCTAAATTGATTTCTGAAATAAGTATCAAAACCCGGCCGAGATCGTCCTTTTCCGGAGTGATTGAAATATTAAAGCTCGCTTCAGCGGTTCGGGCAGTTTTGGCCAGCCGGGAAATCCGCCAGCGAACGGTGTTGCTGCCGGAATTGTAGAAAAGGTCTCCGGTGTCATGGCTTTCCTTGTTACTCCAGCTGACTTTTCCTTTTGGAAGCTTAACAACCACCTCAATATCGGTAATATTGTGAAGATTGTTAATTAGCTCCAATTTAACGTTATAACAGGATTCTTCTCCGACTTTTGGCTCAATCGGCCCGAGGCCGAGAGCGAGATCATCTTGATTATAATATCTTATTTTAGGTTTAAGAGTTAAATCGGAAATAACTGAATTGACGATTGTCTCGGTCGTCACCCTGGAGGTCCCGGAAATTTCTCCAGCCTGTTCAGCCTCGGCTTCAATATAGCTTTCAACGCTAAATTTCCCAACTTCGGGATTATTGACAATGGCAGCGTCTTCAACCCGAATCTGCCAATTAATTTCCCCGGATTCTTCCGGAGCAAGCTTCAACAGCTGGGGAATTTCACTGCCGGTCCAGGTAATTGTGTTATTCCTAA
>CAZSPT010000001.1:16625-54449 GCA_964608895.1 uncultured Gammaproteobacteria bacterium
CCTGCCCGCCGTATTCTTCAGTCAAAGTATCCCAATCAATAATTTCAGAATTAAGATGGGCCTTGATTCTTATATTCCGCAACTCCTCCTGGCCGGTGTTTTGATAATGGAGAGAATAAACCAAAAGCTCATCAAAAGCGATTGGCTGGTCCTCGGCCGAACCGTTAACAATCAAATCTAAGCCGAGCTGGTCTTTGATTACTTTAGTCACTAAAATTTCTTCGTTCTGGGGATAATAATCGCCGCCTTGGTTAAGCTGAATCCTTACTCTAAATTCCTGATTGCCTCCTTGGTCAACCGCCGAATAACTGCCAGTGATTTCAACTTCACCGGATTCTTCCGGAGCAATACTTTTAATTTCCCAGAGAAAATCGCCGGCGGCGGCCAATTCCGGCTCAGCCGAGCTAAAAACAAAACCGTCCGACGGCTCCGCGACCAATTGAAGATCAGTTAATTCTTCCTGACCGGTATTTTGATAACTGATGAGATAGCTTAACTCTTGATTGGCCAGAGTTTTTTCCGGACCGCTGATTTCCAAATCCAAAACCGACGAGGCAACCGCGACATCAACAATTGCCTCCTGTTTAAACCGAGCATTCAGGTTGGCCGGTTTGAATTCCAAGGTTCCTTTGAAAGTTTTAACCGAATTAATCGCCGCGATTGTCTTGCCGGTCAAAGTGATTTTCTTGGTTTCGCCGCTTTTTAAAACACTGAAATCCCAGATATTTTGACGATCTCCCTTAGCGGCTGGCTCGGCTTGGAGATAAGAAAAATTTTCCGGGTAATCAAGCTCCAGCCGGGCGTTGTAGAGATTTACCGCCTCTTGATTGGTGATTGAAACGACATATTCCGCCGGCTGCCCGGAAATCAAAGTAATCGGAGGAGAAATTTTTAAATCAATCTTTTCATTAGTAAAACTTTCTTCCCCCCAATAACGGTTAAATAGGAAAAACCCGGCCAAACCGGCAATCAACAAAACAGCAAAAACAATAATTAAAAAATAAACAATTTTCTTCCAAAGCGGCTGACGGCTTTTGCTTAACTTGGTTAAATCGGGAATATGGCCGTTTCCGTCAGTATAAATTTCAGCGAGATTTCGCTGAATTTCCCGGCTGATTTTCCGATTAGACTTCTTTTTGCCGGCTTTTTTGAAAAAATTAGTGGATTTTCCTCCGGCCGAATCTGATTTTCCTCCGGCCGAATCTGATTTTCCGGCTTTATTATTAGAGGATGAAACCGCGGTTTCAGCGACATTATCCTGCATAGTTTTAACTTCTTTTTTAAAAATTCCAAAATCTCCAAGTTTCTTCTTGAGCGGTTTAACAACCGATTTTTTTTCTTTGGATTTTTTAGAACTATCGGAGTTATCTTTATTTTTTTTAAAAAAGCTGAACTTTACCATGAAAATTTCTATTAATTATTAAACTCCAGGAAATAAAAACGATCTTGATCAAGCCGAGTCTTAAAAACCGTTTCCTGTCCGGAGATAACCAAATTTTCCGAAGGTCGGCCGGCTTTGACCAACCAATCTTTAGGAAAATTTAATTGGCTGACGATTTCATCTGAACCGCTTCCCGGCTGTTTTTCAATAACTAAGCTGTAGAAATCATATTTTTCCTCCTTGGCCGGAGAAAAAGCCGCTTGAATTTTCTCGGACCAGGAAATTTGCTTGGACCGGCGAACCGGTTGAACTTTGAACGGCAGCTGATAAGTCAAAAGGACTTCTTTGGTTTCACCCGGACCAACCATCAACCAGTTTCCAAAAACCGTTCGGCCGTTTTCAAGATAAATTTTAGTTCCAGAACGATAATCAAGAGACGCTAAATTTTCAGCCGCTAAATCAGGATCCGGCTGGAGAAAATCGGGAATTGGAGCAAATTGTTCAACCGGCGGCTGGTCAAAGCCGACTGCTTTAATCAACCGGCTGCCAGCCGGGAGATAAACCCGAAAATAACTGCGGTTAAGCTGATTGGTGAAATTTTCTTCAATCGGCCCAAAATGGCGCCGGCGAATCAAAAGCTCGCCAATAACTGTTCCGTCAGGAGCGATTTCGGCCCGATGGAATATCTTCTGATTAATCGCCTCGTCAGTCTTGCCACCCCCGACATTGGCGGCCACTACTTTAAAATAATCTTTTGAAGTGTCCAGCCGGCGGCCGCCCCAACGATTTTCAACAACTGTTTGTTGAAGCTCAGAATCGCTTAAATAAATCATAATGTCTTTAACTTTTAATCCGCGGCTGATTGCGCCGAAAAAATCAAGAAACTTCGGCGGCTCAATCGCCGAAACCTCATTAAGCAGCCGAGCGGCCAAATCGCCGAGAATTTCCTTCGGCTTAGTCCGGTCGGGATGTTCCAATTCAACCGTCTTCTGAACTTCTCTTTCAAAGTTGGCCGCGGTGACGATTTTGCCGTATTTTTCCAATTCAAGCGGTCCGGTTATCTTAAGAAGCTCACTTAGCCAGTCGGAATTAACAGCGATTACTCCGTCAACAGTCGGGCCGCCGCTCTTGTTATAAAACCAAGCTATTTTTTTCGCTGAAGTCGGCCAATCAGCCCACCAATTGGCGTCCTGAAACTCCCAACGAGGATTAATCAGCCGAATCGGCTCGGGAGCGGCGACTGTTTCAGTCATACCGGCCCGAACATCATAACTGCCGCCGGCCGGCAAAGAAATTTCCTTAATATCCCCGGAAACTAAGTCAACCAAAGCAAAACTTCCCAAAAAACCGCCAGACGGTCTAAGCTCGTTGTCGTTCTGAAAAACTAAAAGATAGCGCTTAAGCCGATTTTCTCCGAGAAACTTCCGAGTAAACTCAAGATTGCCATCCAATTCTTCCAAGCCGCTGACCAAAACCGGCAGCTGAGCCTGAAGCTCTTGAAATCCAGAACGATTTTCCTCGGGA
The DNA here is from genome assembly GCA_964608895.1 of uncultured Gammaproteobacteria bacterium. GTDB lineage: Bacteria > Patescibacteriota > Patescibacteriia > 2-01-FULL-39-33 > 2-01-FULL-39-33 > CAZSPT01. The sequence continues at coordinate 19,531 of CAZSPT010000001.1, forward strand.
AGATGACTTATCTTTATTTTTTTGATTTTTTCTTCAGCCAGCCGGAGTTCTTTGGCGGCGATTCTGATTTCTCTCTGAAATTCAGACAATCGGACGGTTAGAGGAGAATTTCCGTCTCTTGAAAGTTGTTCCGCCGCCTTAGCCAATCGGCGGCCGGCGGCCGAAACAATTTCTCCAAGCTCCAGAACGTTTTTTCCGCTTCGGAAACTGTTGGCAATCGGCAAAGCTCCGACGGCCGCCGTTAAAAACGACTGAATTTCTCCGAGCTGAGTCCGAGCCGAGGTGAACTTCTGATTAGCCGAGGAAAAATCGCTTTCAGCCGATTTCAAATCAAAAACGGCTAATTCACTTTTAGCTGATTCAAGACTGGCCAGCCCTTGACGAGCCTGACCGAGAACCGCTCCTTTGGTTTCTTGAATTTCCTGCCAATAGGTAAAAACTTTCAAAGGGGCGATAAGCAACAAGCCGATAATCGCGAATCCGACCAACTGACGGATTGAAATTAATTCCCAATGAAATTCCGGCTTTTTAAGCGGCCGAGGCCGAGTAAAACTTTTAAAAAAATTCTTGATTCTATCCCAACCGAACCGCTGAATCGCCTGAACGGCCGACTTTTTAGAAGCCGAAGAAAAAGCTCCGCCGAATCCGGAAAAATTCCGAAGATTAAACTCAACCACTTCATCGGTCAGCCAGGGCCGAAAACGCCGACTATTCCAAAAATACCTTTTTAAGCAAATTATTCCTTCAACCGCCCGAAAAGCCAGGGAACCAAGAAAAAAAATCAGATTAATCAAAACAACTTCCTCCCAAAGCGAACGATTTTTTTCGGTTAACAGCCGAGAATTTTTCCGCGCCGGCAATTTTGGCGAAAGATCAAGCGGACGGAAAAAACTTTTTAGACTAACTCTCTTTTTTTGAATTTTTCTTTGAATTCCGGACAAAAATTCCGTCTCCACCAGAGAAAACAATTCAAAAAGATAAAGTTTCGCCAAAAATTCCTCACCAACGGCCGCGGCCGGGCGGGCGGCCGGTTTAACTCTTTCAATAAAACGAACTTGGGAAAGATCCAAACAATGAGGTGAAAAATAATTGTCTAAAGGATTGGCAGCGACTTCTATTTTTACCTTTTTCTCCGAGTCTTTTGGCAAAGAAACTTTTTTTGACGAAAAAACCGGCCAGTCCTGATTTTTCTTTGTTAAATCAACCAGCTTGACCGGCCTGTTTTTATAAAAAGAATTCTTAACTCGGCGCGATAGAATAACCTGTTTTTTCCGAGATTTTGGCCGTCCGGCTCCTAAATTGCTTTTTTTTGGGGATTTTTTAGTCACCTTCCCTTATAAAATTATCAAATTATAAATTATCAAAATTAAGCCTAAATCACAGTTAAGTCAGGCTTAACTTCCGAATATTTCTTAAAATTATTATAACACAAAAAACAATCCTGAAACAAGCCCGTAAAAATCAAAAAAACCGATTTTTAAAAAAAAGATTGATAAACCGTCAGAGTTTTCCGGGCGGTTTTTTCCCAGGAATATTTTTGGGAATTGGCCAGCCCCTTGCCGGCCAGTTCCCGGCAAAGCTCCGGCTGGGACAAAAGCTTGATTAGCTCGGCGGCGATCGCTTCAGAATCTTCGGGATTAAAATAATGAGCGGTTGAACCGAGAATCTCCGGAAGCGATCCTCGGTCAGAAGCAGCGACCGGCACTCCCCTGGCTTGAGCCTCCAAGGCCGGCAGGCCAAAACCCTCAAAAAGACTCGGAAAAACATAAATTTTTGCCCGGCGGAAAAAGCAATTAATCTGAAAATCGGAAAGATAACCCGGAAAAAACACTTTTCCTTGAAGCTCGGGAAAATTCTCAATCAGAAACCGTTTTAGTCGCTGATAAAAATAACTGTCTTTTCCGGCTAAAACCAGCCGCTGGTCGGGAAATTTATCAACTACTTTTTTGAAAGCGGCGACAAGATTTTCCAAATTTTTATGGGGATAAGCCGAACCGAGATAAAAAAGATAGCCGGGCTTCAAGCCGTATTCTTCCTCTGTCAGCCGGCAGTTTCCGGCGGCTCGGCCGAGCTCAACCCCTTCATAGACAACAACGACTTTTTCCGAAGGAATTTTCAACAGCCGAACAATATCTTTTTTAGTGGCTTCAGAAACAGCGATAATTTTTTTGGCCCGGCGAGCGGCCCGGGAAATAACCAGTCGGTAGCCGAAAAGCTTCAGCCGGTAGCTGAACAGCCGCCGAGTGGTCGCCCGGCTGCTCGGAAACCGAGAAATAATCAAATCATGAATAGTTACCAAAAATTTTCCCCAATAGACAAGCGGAACATTAAAATGCCCGAAATGGACCAAATCCAAACGATATTTCCAAAGAACTGCCGGAAAAATAAGCTGCTCCTGCCAGCTGTACGGTTTAAAATCAGCGAGAATTTTCCGAAAATTCGGCTGATTCGGCCGGTAGTCGTTGAAATTTTCCTTGGTTAGAAAAATCAAATAATCGTTTTTTTGGTCAAGCTGTTCAAGCCGGCTAATTAACTTTTCCAAATAGCGGCCCAAACCGGCGTTTTTTGTCCCGTAAAGCCGGGCGTCAATTCCGATTTTCATATTTTTTAAAAATTTCTAAAAACTGTTTGGCGGCCGCCGGCCAACTAAACCGCCGAGCCTGGATGATTCCAGCTTCAGCCAGCCGCCGGCGGAGCCGGTCGTCTTTTAACAGGGCTTCGGCGGCTTTGGTAATTTCTCCAAGATTATCGGGATTGACCAGCAAGCCGGCTTGGCCGACAACTTCCGGCTGGGAAGAATTTGCTCCGGCGATTACCGGACAGCCCGAGGCCAGCGCTTCCAGCAACGGTAGACCGAATCCTTCATAAAACGAGGGGTAAATTAAAAATTCCGCCAGATTATAAAGAGCCGGCTTGTCTTCTTCCTGAAAATAACCGGTTAAAGTAATTCTTGAATCTTTCTCAGCTTCGGCCAGAAGCGGACCTGTTTTCCAGCCCCGAGGGCCGGCCAGAACCAGCCGACAATCGTCTGGAGCGAGTCGCTGAAACGCCCTGATAACACCGGCAATGTTTTTTCGGGGCTCCAAAGTGCCGAGATAAAGGATAAACTTCGGAGGGAGACGATATTTTTTCCGAACCGCCTCCAGTTGAGTATCAGATTTTGGAATAACCCGGAACCGCTGATGGTCAACCGCCGGATAAATCACTCTTATCTTATTTGGATCAACCCCTAAAACCGCCTCCAAATCTTTAGCGGTATTTTTGGAATCAGCGACCACTAAATCAGCTTGGAAAACTATTTTTTTTAGAATAATCAACTTGTGCCAAAGCCGCATTTTCCAAGAAAAAAATTCCGGAAAAAGGATAAATGATAAATCATGAACAGCAAGAATTTTTCGGCAATTATCCGACCAACTAACAAAATGGAGGTTTGGAGCGAAAAAAAGGTCGGCTGAACCGGCCAAACGATCAAGTTTGGGAAAATTCCCAAAATTCAAAGCAAGGTTAAAGAGTTTGTTCGGCCAATGGTAGCCGAGATAGCGGGCGTTTTTTCGCTCAAACGGCGGCAAAGAAATTTTTTTTGAAGAATTATAAAAAAGAAAATATTGATTGTCGCGGTCAAGGTTCAATAAAGCCTCCAAAAGACCGGCAGTATAGCGGGAGACTCCTGAATATTGAGCGGTCATCAGGCAACGGACATCAACGGCTATTTTCATTTTGAAAAATCTTATTGACTAAATTGATTATTTGGTTTTTGAAAATTTCCGGCCGAAAATTTTCAGCCCAGCGCTTTATTTCTTCGGAAGAATAATCCTCCGGCCTAAATCTGATAACTTTGTCAGCAATCTCCTCCCACCACTGATTTTCAAAAAATTCTCCAGTTCGGCCGGGGATAACAGTCTCCAAAGCGCCGCCGGCCTGATAAGCGATCACCGGCCGTCCGGCGGCCATCGCCTCAATAGCAGTAATACCGAAATCCTCTTCTTGAGGATGAAGATAAGCGATTGCTTCGGCGTAAAGCCGACACTTCTCTTCCTCGGAAACTTTTCCAAGAAATTCAATTTTGGAACTGTTGGCGGCCAACTTTTTCAACCGAGCCATTTCCGGACCGACTCCAAAAACTTTCAAAGGAATCCCCAACCGGCCAAAAGCCTGAATAACCAAATCAATTTTTTTGTAGGGAACAAGCCGAGAACCGGCCAAATAATATTTCTTCGGTGCTGAAGAAATCCAAAAATTATCAACATCAACCGGCGGATAAACAACCTCGCTTGGACGGTGATAATATTTCTTAATCCGCTCCCGGACGGTCGCCGAACTAGTGGCAAAAAAATCAACCCGATCGGCCGCCAAACGATCCCAACCCCGAAGCCGATGAAGAGTTAAAGGAAGAAAAATCTTAAAAATCGGATTAACTTTCAGCTCTTTGATATAAGAATGAGTGTCAATCCAAAGAAATCGAGTCGGGGTGTAGCAATAGCAAAGATGACGACTGCCGGGCTTGGTAATAACACCCTTGGCAAAGGCTGAAGCGCTTGAAATAACCAAATCATAATCAGTTAAATCATAACTCTCAATCGCCGCCGGCATAATTGGCAACCACCATTGATAACAGCGAACCCCCAAAGGAAACTTCTGAAGAAAAGAAGTCCGGATATCCTGGGAATAAAAAAACCTGTTGGTGTTTTTTGGATCAAAAACTAAAGTAAAAATCGGAGCTTCTGGAAAAATTTCCTTCAAGGCTTTTAAAACCCGTTCCGCCCCGCCGTCCTGAACCAAATGGTCATGAATTAAAGCAACCTTCATAACAAATTAAACTAAAACTGTTGTTAATATAATACCATAAAGGCAAAAAGACAAAAATAATTTATTTGATAAAAAAACAAAAAACACTAATTATTGACTAATTTTACAAAAATAAACAAAAATTCACCGCTAAAAAAACAATAACAATATAATAAACTTTTTTTAACCTTGACAAAAATAAAATTATGTGCTATATTTATCTGATGTGCTGAAAATTCAGGGTAGAAAGTAAAAGGAGAGGAGCTATGGAAAAAGATGACATGGAGAACATTATGGCCATTTTGGTGGCCTGCATCGGGGAATTAAAGAAAAAATTCCCCGACGAGGTGGATGAAATCCTGGCAAAGGCCAGGGAAATTGCGGAAAAATAATGGTTCCCAAAGGGCAGTTTAGAAATAACTGCCCTTTTTTATTTTGGAAAATACAGAAATTCTGAAATTTCAGAAAATAAATAAGCCGCTCTTTTGAGAACGGCTCTAAAAAATCTCTGGCTACTTTAGTGAGAAAATAATTCGGTCCAATTCTTCGCCAGTATTGAAATCATAGGAGCGAATTGAAAAAAATCCCGACATTTAGATATAGTACCTCACCGCCACAGCGTTAAAACCTCTCCCAAACCTTATTTTGGTAGTCGCCAGCAGCAACGAGGCCTCTCCTCCTTCCAACTTGTAAAGCCTAATCAACAGTTTGTCGGTTTTGGCTGGAACAGGCTGGACAAAGAAAAATTCTTTGCCTATTTGAAACTCCTGGCCGGCCTGGAAAACCTCTTCTCCAAAGCTGATCAGGCCGTCCAGATTAACATCTTCAAATTTCTGGCAAACAAAACAATTCGGTCCCGATCCGGCCGACTGAAAGCCCTTGAGCGTAATTTTATCCAATCTCGGCTCCCGAAGGGAGACAAAGAGATAGGAAGAATCGCGATTATCCCTTTTCTTGCTAAAAAAGGAATCTTCCGGTCGATAGGATTCGCTAAAAACACTTTCAGTTTGACAGCCGGCAGTCAAAATCCCCGCTAAAACGGCTATTTTTAAAAAGAACAACCTTCCTGTCATCATTTATCCTCCTTTCTCAACAACCTTCAAAAAAACTCGTTATTACCTTATCAAACCCTAACTTAAAAAACAAATTTTTTCAAGCTTTAGTTTTTTTAAAAATCGCCAAAGGAGTCTTCAGCAGTATCATTAAATCAAGCTTGGGACTCCAGTTTTCCATATACCAAGTATCAAGTCTTATCTCCTCCTCAAAATCCAAATCAGCCCGGCCGGAAACCTGAGCCATCCCGGTCATCCCCGGCTTAATTGTCAAAACTTTCTGGTGGTGGCTTTGGTATTTTTCAACTTCTTCAATTTCATGGGGGCGAGGGCCGACCAAACTCATTCGCCCGATTAAAACATTAAAAAGCTCGGGAAGCTCATCAACGCTGAAACGCCGGAGTAATTGGCCGACCGGAGTCACTCTGGGATCGTTTTGAAACTTCATCATTGGACCGTCTTTCCTTAAATTAGAATGTTTTTTAAGAAATTCTTGGTTAAACCGATATTGATGAGCGTCTTTAATCATTGAACGAAATTTGAAATACCGGAACGGCCGGCCGAATTGACCGATCCGGCGATAACTGAAAAAAAGCGACCCCGGGGAGCTAAGTTTAACCGCCAAAGCGGCTAAAATCATCACCGGAGAGGTCAAAATAATAAAAATCAAAGAGAAAAAAATATCAAAAATCCGTTTACAGACCCGGCCCCAACCATCCAGGGAAGTTTTTTGAAGCTCAACAATCGGCAGGCCGTCAATAGTGTTGATTTTAAAATTATTAATTGGAAAATCAAAAATATCGGCAATAAATTTCAAAATAACATGGTTGACATAGGAAAAATCATTCAACCGATTAACCTGGGAGGCCGAAAGATTCGGAGTGACCACTAAAATTTCATCAAATTTGTCTTTTTGCTTTAACTTAACCAGCTCTTCTTCAACTTTCCGGCTAAAATCGTCAAAATTTTTAACCAAGCGGTAGCCGGCCCGGCGATTCTTCTTAAAAACTTCCCCGACTTCCCGGGCGAGCTCGCCCCGGCCAATAATAATCACCCGATGCACCCCCAAACCAAACCGGTAGCAAAAACGCTGAAAAAACCTGACCACCCCCCGGCCGAAAATTACCAAGACAACGCTCAAAACCCAGGCGGCGATAACAATAAACCGAGAATCAAAAAGACTTCGGCTGAAAAAGAAAACAAACATTAGAATCATCACCGCTGTTGAGCATCCAAGAACGATTTTCGCCATCTCGTCAATCCCCCGCCGAGTTCCTTTCATTGAATACAAGCCGGCCAAAACAAAACCAGCCGGCCAGATCAAAGCGACCGGCCAGAGAAAATTTAAAAACTCCGCAAATCTCAAATCAAAGACAACCGGCCGAATCTGCTGAACAAAACTCAAATAACGCAAAGAGTAAGCAAAAATCCCAGCCAAAACGACCATTAAATAATCAACAAAAATTAAACTGATTGAAACGGCTATTTCTGATTTTTTCATATTTTTATTTTATCATATTTTCTTTCAAAAAAAAATAAAATTTGACAAAACCGATAATATCTGATAATATAAAAAAGTCTGAACAAACCAAGATGGCTGCCCGGCTTTTCAACTGAAAAGCCGGGAGGAAAGTCCGAACACTCATCCGTTCTCGGATGTCATGGTAGTGGATAACGTCCACCCTTTGACCGGCAACGGTCAAAGAGGACCAGTGCCACAGAGACAATACTAACTCCGGCCGGCTGGCCGGAGCTAAAGGTGAAAAGTGTCGCCGAATTTTGTTTGAGTCCGGGATATCCCATCAAAACAAAGTTAGGCGACTCGGCCTCTGGTGACAGAGAAGCCGCGGTAAACTTCTACCGGGTGCAATCCCAAACATAGTGGGGAGCTTGATTTCAGCGGTAACGCTGGAACTAGATAGATAGCCATCACTCGCCAAAAGCGAGAACAGAATTCGGCTTATTAGGTTTGTTCGGGCAAAAAAGAACCGCTCTTGTCAAACAAGAGCGGTTTTTTGTTTTAAGAAGAAATAAATCTCACTGCTTCAACTGCCTGGAAAAACCGGGCTAAAATATCAGGAGAAATTCCGGGATAACGCGGGAAGTTTTCTCCTTTTGACAACTGAGAGGAGGCCTCTCCGAATGAAACGGCCGCCGCTCCGGCCCTAAGAGCCCTGTCCCGCCGGTCAGAGCGGAGTTCAAGATGGGGAAGCGGTCCGGGCTGAACTTCGTTTTGACCGGCTAAATTGGATTCTTTTAAAAATTTATTCAGCTCCGGCCGACCAACAGTGCTGAACAACCAGCTCATTTGAGTTTGAGAATGTTTTTTAAGACTTTTAGGGATTACCACTATCATTTTCTCTTCCTCCTTTCTAAAATTATCCATTTCCAAGAGAATTTCTTTTTATCATATTTTTAAAATAATGTCAAATAAATTTTAAAGCTTCAATCTCCTTGCCTCCGGCCTGAAAATATGCTAAAATTAAGGTAATAAAAACAACTATAACCCCTTGATATGGCGAAAAAATCACCAAAAAATTCTCAAACAAAAACCACTCAAAAAAAACCGAAAACATCCCAGTATTCCGCCGAGCAAATCCAGGTTCTTGAAGGACTGGCTCCGGTTCGGAAACGGCCGGGAATGTATATCGGCAACACTGCCGAAGCCGGACTTCACCATTTGGTCTGGGAGGCGGTTGACAACAGTATTGATGAAGCAATGGCTGGCTTTTGCGATAAAATAAAAGTAAAACTCCTGCCAAAAGGAATAATTTCAATTGAAGACAACGGCCGGGGCATTCCGGTTGAAAAACACAAAAGCACTAAAAAATCAGCTTTGGAAACCGTGATGACTAAACTCCACGCCGGAGGAAAATTCGGCCAAGGCGGCTACAAAGTGGCCGGCGGCCTTCACGGAGTCGGAGTTTCAGTGGTTAACGCCTTATCAAAATACGCCAAAGCCGAAGTTAAAAGAGACGGTAAGCTCTGGCTCCAGGAATATCGGGCCGGCAAACCGTTCAAAAACGTCAAGGCGGTCGGAAAAGCCAAAGGAAACGGCACCAAGATAACCTTTCAGCCGGATAATGAAATTTTCAGCGTTACCGAATTTAATCTTAAAACTATTTTAGACCATCTCCGCCAGCAAGCCTACCTTACTAAAGGAGTTTTAATTACCGTCTGCGACGAGCGACCGGCTGAAAAAGAAAACCAGCTCTGTTATTCCTTTTATTTTGAAGGCGGAATCAAATCATATATCCGTCATCTCAACGAACACAGCGAGCCAAAACATCCCAGAATTTTCTATCTTGAAAAAGAAATCAACGAAATCCAAGTTGAAGTCGCCCTCCAGTACACCAATGAATACGACGAAACAATCCTTCCCTTCGCTAATAATATTTACAACATTGAAGGCGGAATGCATGTTTCGGGATTTCGCTCGGCTTTAACCAGAACTTTGAATAATTTTGGTCAGCGGAAAGGTTATCTCAAAGAAAAAGACGGCAATCTTAACGCCGAAGACGTCCGGGAAGGCTTAACAACGATTATTTCAATAAAAATAAAAGACCCTCAATTTGAAGGCCAAACTAAGGCGAAACTCGGCAATGTTGAAGCAAGAACCGCCGTTGAAAAAGCAGTTTCAACCTCTTTGGACACCTTTTTGGAGGAAAACCCCAAAGACGCTGAAGCAATTATCGGAAAATGCATTTTGGCCGCTCGAGCTCGCCAAGCGGCTCGGGTCGCTCGAGAAACCGTTCTCCGGAAAGGAGTTTTAGAGGGCTTTGCTCTGCCGGGCAAACTGGCCGATTGTTCAAGTAAAAACTCTGAAATTTCAGAACTCTATCTTGTTGAGGGCGATTCTGCCGGCGGCTCGGCTAAACAAGGCCGAAACCGGGAATTCCAAGCGATTCTGCCGCTCCGGGGAAAAATTCTTAATGTTGAAAAAGCCCGGATTGATAAAATGCTCGCCAATAATGAAATTAAATCACTGATTATCGCCCTGGGGACAAATATCGGCGAACAATTCAGAATTGAAGACCTCCGCTACCACAAAATAATTATCATGACCGACGCCGACATTGACGGCTCCCACATCCGGACTCTTCTTTTAACCTTATTCTATCGCCAGTTCCCGGAATTAATCACTCAGGGCCACATCTATATCGCTCAACCGCCGCTTTACCGGGTCCAGCTCGGCAAGGAAAGCCGCTGGGTCTACACCGAACCGGAATTAGAAAAAGTCAAACAGGAAATGCTCAACGGCAAACAAGCTGAAAAAGAAGCCGCGGGAAAATTCACCATCCAGCGGTATAAAGGCCTGGGCGAAATGAATCCTGACCAACTTTGGGAAACAACCATGGATCCTCAAACCCGAAAAATGAAAAAAATCACCATTAAAAACGCTGAGGAAGCTGATGAAACTTTTGATATTTTAATGGGCGAAGAAGTCGCCCCGAGAAAAAAATTCATTCAAACTCACGCCAAAAAAGTCCAAAATCTTGATGTCTAACTAAAACAAAAAAGAAAAAGCCGCTTAACAACAGCGGCTTTTTAAATTAAACAAAAATATCCTTCCAGTCTCCGTCCCGAGGATGTTTTCCGCGGCCGAACTTCCAATAGATAAACTCTTCGCCATCAGCTCCGGACTCCGGAGGAACAAACTCCCAGCTCAAGCCAAGCGTTCGGTTGGCCAGCTGGTGCCAGCTCATCGCCGTTTGAGAATGCTCTGGCGGCTTGACTAAAGCCTGCCAGACAAAAACCGGGAGTTTAAACCCTTTCTCGTAAAGACGAACAGCAAAGAAAAAGGCCCGAGTTCGGGTCTCTTCGTCCAATCCAAGAACTTCTTCTTGAGAAAGGGACGGCGCCAACTTTTCAATCATCAACTTTTCCGCCAAAACGTTAACTCCTTGAAAAGCCAGAATTGTTAATCCGGCTAACCGATCAGCTAAATTATTGCCGGTCTCAACATTAAAACGATTCTTTGAAAATCCGGCTGAATAAGCCATAATTCCCTCCTTTCCAAATTGGAAAAAATTTTCAAAACTCCAACAACATCGGCAGGAATGTTATTTTTTTATCAAATTTATTCAATTTTGTCAATTCGGCAGCGAATTGTGCCGATCGGAACCGGAACTTCAAATTCTTCACCGACTGTTCGGCCCAAAAAAGCTTTCCCTAAAGGAGATTCATTGGAAATTCTGCCACTGGCCGGGTCGGCTTCACTGTGTCCGACAATAGTATATTTTAAAATTCGGCCGTCATCACAGCTTGCCTGAACAGTTGAGCCAAGATTGACGACATCTGAATTTTTATTACTCTCAATAACAATGGCGTCTTTGATTAAAGACTCCAACTCTTCAATTCGGCCTTCAATAAAACTTTGCTTTTCCCGGGCGTCGTGATATTCAGCGTTTTCCGACAAATCGCCTTGCTCCCGGGCTTCGGCAATCTGCTCAATAATCGCCGGGCGTTCAACATTTTTAAGCCGTTCTAATTCGTCTTTAAGCTTTTTTAGACCTTCCAAAGAAATGTAGTTTTCAGTCATAATAAGACAGTTAATAATAAAAATAGAAATAAAACACAGTAAAAAATACTGCGTGAAAAGATAAATTTAGGAGATAAAAAAAATTTAAAGTTAATTTTTATTTATCAACAGATTTTAATGATGTGATTATTAGGATAATATATTTTTTAAACCGTGTCAATAGAAAAACAACCTAAGGAAATATCAAAACTAATTACGCTCCGACCGGCTAAACCAATAGTCAAGAATATCCCGAGCGATCGGGGCGGCGCCGGTGCTCCCTTCTCCGCCCTGTTCAACTAAAACAACCAGACAAAACTCGGGCTGGCGATAAGGGGCAAAAGCGGCCAGCCAAGCGTGATTTTCTTTTTCTGAATGCCATTGAGCGGTGCCGGTCTTGGCGGCCGCTTCAACCGGCAATCCCGCCAAAGAAACCGCCGAACCAGAAATAACCGCTTGGCGCATTCCTTGCCTGACTAATTCAAAATTTTCCGGGCTGATAAAATTATAGTTAAGCTTACTGGGGACTAAAAGCTCCCGGCGGTCTTCGGGATGAATAATTTCCTTAACCAGCCGAGGACGATAAAGAATGCCTCCGTTAGCAATCGCCGCGGTAAAATTAACCGCTTGAATCGGAGTAACCAGCAAATCACCCTGGCCAATAGCCAAATGGTAAGTATCGCCAATATACCATTCTTCTCCTTTAATTTGTTCTTTCCAATCGGGGTTGGGCACCAGGCCGGAATGCTCTCCGGGCAAATCAATTCCGGTCTTCTCGCCTAAACCGAATTCCTTAAAATATGAAGCGATTTTTACCACCCCAAGACCTGAAAAATCGCGACAACCGCCGCCAAGGCAGTAGAAATAAGTGTTGACCGACTCAGCCAAAGCTTTGATTAAATCGGTTCGGCCGTGGCCGCCGGCCTTCCAATCCGGAAAAAACCAGCGATCAGCCACCCAAAGACCGCCCCGGCTGACAATTGTCGTCCAGCGGCTGATAATTCCCTCTTCCAAACCGGCGGCGGCAATTGCCGGCTTGATAATTGAGCCAGAAGGATATTCTCCAGAAACCGCCCGGCGGAAAAGCGGATTTCGGGAGTCGGAAATCAATTGATAATAATCTTCCTGACTAATCCCCAAGCCGAAAAGATTGTTATCATAACTCGGATAATCAACTAAAGCGAGGACCTCGCCGTTTTCGGGATTAACAATAACGACCGCTCCGGCTTTTTCCCGGCCGAGCCGTTCTTCCAAAATCCGATAAACTTCCTTTTGCAACCCAAAATCAACGGTCAAAACCAAATCACTGCCGCTGACCGGAACTTTTTCGGAAATAATTTTTCGCTCCCGACCAAGAGAATCAACTTCAATTTTTTTCCAGCCGGGCTCGCCCCGGAGAATTTCTTGATAATGTTTTTCCAAACCAGTCTTGCCGAAGTTGTCGGTCAAAAGATAATCGCCTTTTTTTCTCTGAAATTCTTCGGCACTGATTTTTCCGACATAGCCGAGAATCGGAGAAAAAGCCGACCCGCCAATATAATTTCTCCAGGAATCAACCGCCAAAACCGCTCCCGGCAAATCGGCGCTGGCAATCTTCAAAGCAATCGCTTGCTGGTAACTGATTCCGGTCTTAATGGTAATCGGTTGAAAATAATATTTGTTTTCTTCAACTTTTTTTCTAATTTCCTCCAAAGGAATTTCAGCGATTTCCGCCGTCCACTGGAAAATCTTTTGACGTTCCTCCTGATTTACCGGCAAATCAGCCGGAATAATCCGAAGAGAAAATCCAGAAACATTTTCAACCAAAAGCCGATTATTTCGGTCGTAAATCACTCCCCGCTGAGCTTGATGGCGCTGGGTCTTGAGACGATTTTCTTCAGCCAGGGCAAAATAATGATCCCCTTGGATAATCTGGAGATAAAAACTCTTGGCTCCGAGTAAAAACAATCCGGCCAAAGCCAGAAATAGAAAAATTTTTATTTTTCTTTTTGGCAGGGAAAGACCTAAAAACTCTCGTCCGGAGATGTTTAAAGCGCCCGGAGCGCTTTGTTCAATCCAATCCAGCGAACTATTCCGACCGCTGGAAATATTCTCTCCTTCAAAAAAGGGCTTAATTTTCATAATTAGCTTAAAAAAATCGGCTTGAATTTCTTAGATAAAATATTTATCACCCAAAAAGCGACCGTCAAAAAAACAATCGTTCCGGCAAGCTCTTGAACGGCCACTGTCCAGTAAAACCGCTGGATAAAAAAATCACTCCAGCCGGCCAGAAAAAAAAGCGCGTTCAAACCAAGAAACAATAACTGGTAAACCGCGGCTCCGAACGCTCCCATAATTACCAAAGAATAAAAGGAACGATTAGTGAAAAAATTAAGAAAAAGAACTTCCAAAATAACCGCAGTCAGAAAAAAACTTAAGGCGAAAATTCCGAAAGGCAGACTGGAATAAATATCAAGTAAAAATCCGGCGGTCAGCCCAAAACCAATTACCCAGCGAAAATCAAAAAAATAAACCGTTAAAATCAGCCCAATCAGCAAAAAATTCAAATTAGTAAAAAAATTTCCAACCGGATTAAAGCTATCCAAAAGAGCCGTTTGGATTAAAAATAAAAAAATAATCCCCAAAACAAATAATCCGAGTTTTAGCTTCATCTCAAAAAAATTAAGGAATAACCACCAAAAGATAACTTAAATCGTCAAAAGAAACAATCGGTGAGAGCAAAGCGGTCTTAAAAACTTCGCTTTCAACTTCCTTAATGGTTTCAATTTCAGCAATCAACAACCCTTTGGGAATTTTCCCTTCCAGGCCGGAGGTGACGACTAAATCTCCTTCAGCGATTTCTTGGTTTTTTGGAATGTTAGTCATTTCAAAACTGAGGCCGAACCGACCTTCAATCAAACCGGCCGTCCGCTGGGCGTTTTCAACCGTCGCCGCCACTTTACTCCGATTATCGGTCAACAAAAGAACTTTGCTGGAATATTCTCCGAGCTGATAAATTTTTCCAACCAAAATCCCTTGATTAACCACGACCGCCATACCTTCGGCCAAACCATCCCGACGGCCTCGATTTATCACTACCGACTGGGAAAGCGAATCAGAAACTCCGGTAATAATCCTGGCTGAAACGAATTCCAGCCGGCGTTGGCGAACAAAATCAAGCTCTTGTTTAAGAATTTCATTCTCAGCTTTCAGCTCGTTAAACTGGGAACGGTTAAACTGACAGCTACTTAAATTTTCCCGGAGCTCCTGATTTTCGGCAAGCAAATTCCGCCGGCTAAGCCAGTCCTGATGATAATTTTGAGTAACCAGGGAAACCCGGCGGATTCCCTGCTGAACTGGAGCGAGGCAACGAACCGCCAAGCCCTCAACCGGAGCAAGCCAGCCGAGATAGTGGCTTAACATCACTAAAAAAATCACTCCGAATCCAACAGCCGTTAATCTAAAAATTTTCTCCATAAATCAGAGAAAATTATTACTCTGAAGAAGAAGGGACGGCAATGTCGTCCAAAAGACGCTGGTCGTCCAAAATCACTCCCATTCCTCGGGCGGCGCAAGTTTGGGGATCATCAGCCACCTGAACGGCGACTTCCACATTTTCAGCAATATATTTGTCCAATCCTTTTAAAAGGGCGCCGCCGCCGGTCAAAATAATTCCCTTTTGATAAATATCGGCGACCAGCTCCGGCGGAGTGGTCTCCAAAGTTGTCTTAATCACTTCAAGAATATTCCGAACCGAGTCAGCAATCGCTTCTTGAACCTGGCCGCTGGTCACTATTACCTCTCGGGGCAGTCCAGAAACCGCCTCCCGGCCGCGCATTTCAATTTCCAAAGGCTCTTTCAATTCAACCGCCGAACCGACTTTAGTTTTAATTTCCTCGGCAACCATTTCGCCGAGCACCAAATTAAACTCATTCCGAGCAAACTTAATAATATCCCGATCCAAGGAAAGTCCGGCTATCTTGGAAACCCGCCAGTTAACCACTCCGTCAAGAGAAATAACCGCGGTTTCAGTTAAGCCGCCGCCAATATTAACAATCATATTGCCGCTCGGGTCTTGAATCGGAATTCGCGCTCCGATGGCGGCGGCAACGATTTTTTCAACCAAAAAAACCTCAGAGGCCCCGGCTGAAGCAACTACGTCTTCCACTGCCTTTTTTTCAACTTCAGTAACATCTAAAGGAATGCCGACAACCGCTCGAGGCTTGATTGAAAAAGCAAACCGCCCGGCCTGAACCTGGCCAAAAAAATAACGGAGCATTTTTTCGGCAACTTCAAAATCGGAAATAATTCCACCCTCCAAAGGGGCGCTGGCCGCAATATGGGGCGGAGTTTTTCCAAGCATCCGACGAGCTTGGTCGCCGACCGCCAAAATCTGATCGGTTCGGTTATTTATCGCCACTACCGAAGACTCATTCAGGACTATCCCGCGGTCCTGCTGATAAATCATTGTTTTAGTCGTTCCCAAATCAACTCCTAAATCCCGACTCAATTTCCCAAGAATCTTTTTCAGCATAAAAAATCAAACCGCTTATTCTTTTCCGACTGGCCGGAAAACAGATTTTTTTATCATCTCCAAAGCCCGATCAAGAGTCATTAACTCGGCTTTTTCGGCAGTCCGTTTTTTAACTTCCACTTGAATACCGGTCTTGGCGCTAACAACCAGCCGCCAAGGAAGACCGATAAGATCGGCATCAGCGAATTTTTCCCCGGGGGAAAGCTCGTCCCGGTCATCATAAAGAACTTCTAATCCCGCTTCTTTTAAGGCTTGAAAAACTTTCTCAGCCGCTTCCGGCTGATTCAAAGAAATCAACTGAACCATAAACGGCGCCAAAGATTCCGGCCAAACAATTCCCCGAGAATCATGGTTAACTTCAACAGCCGCCGCCAAAAGCCGCCCAAGACCAATACCGTAACAACCCATGATAATCGGCTTAGTCCGGCCATCCTCAGCGACAAACTCCGCCTTCATCTTCTGGCTGTAATTTTCATCCAGTTTAAAAATATGGCCGGCTTCAATTCCCTGCCTAACTTTAATCTTAGCTCCGCATTTTGAACAATTTTCAGAATCACCGACTGCTTCTTGGTTGGCCGCCCAATTACAATTAGAACAAACAGCCACTTTGTCTTCGCCAGAAGAAGCAAACACCATAAATTCATGGCATTGATTACCGCCGATTGAGCCGGAAGTCGCTTCAACCATTACTGCCTCCAGTCCGCAGCGCCGGTAAATTCGGAGATAAACCTCAGCCATTTTGGAATAAAACTTCGCCAAATCTTCAGGGTCTGAATGAAAGCTGTAAAGATCTTTCATAATAAATTCTCTCACCCGAAGCAAACCGCCGGTCGCCCGAAGCTCGTTCCGAAATTTATTCTGAATTTGATAAAGGAAAAAAGGCAAATCCTTATAAGAATTAATCCGTCGCCGGACCAAATCAGTAATCACCTCTTCATGAGTCGGGCCGAGTGCGAGTTCTTTGCCGTGGCGGTCTTTGACGACAAAAAGCGGCGGGTCAATCGTCTCCCAGCGGCCGGTTTCCTGCCAAAGATTCTTGGGGATTAAAGTCGGCATAAAAAATTCCTGACCGCCGGCGGCATTCATTTCTTCCCGAATAATTTCTTCTATTTTTTTAAATACCCGCCAGCCAAGCGGCAGTAAGGTATAAATGCCGGCCGCCAATTGATCAATAAAATCTCCTCTAGCCAGCAGTTTATGAGAAACAGAAACCGCTTCTCGGGGAGCTTCTTTTTTAGTCCGGGCAAACAACTGAGATTGGCGCATATGGTTGATTAATCATTATTGGTAAATCTTGTCATTTTTATTTTTTTTTGTCAAAAACGGCCCAAAAAACCGCCGCCAGCCCGATTGCCGGGACTCCTGACCCCCGGCCGGCTTATTTTTCTCGGTCGCCAAGCCGGCAATTACTCTCCAAAGCCGTTCTTTCTCTTGGTTTAAAACCCCGCTTTGACCGTATTCGGCGTTGTGAGCCCGCTGACCCTGATAGCTTGGAGCCTTTTGGTCAAGATGGATATTTAACCGGCGTCCTTGAAGATAGATATGGAACCGGGGATATCTTCCTTGGCCGAGTCGTCGGGTGTAATTTTCCCGACCAAGCCGACCGTAACCGGCTCGGCGAACGACTTCAACCGGATTTAAATTTTCCGGAATAGAAATTTTCATAATTCAACCGATATTTAAAAATTAAAAAACGGCTTAAAACCAACTTTTTAAATTATCTAAAAAACCACTGCCGTATTTTAAGATATCCTGGAAAGTAACCACCGCGATTAAAGCCATTAATAAAATAAAACCGATATTATTGGCAAGATTCTCCCATTTTGACTTTAAAGCCCGGCCTCTAATTTTTTCAATTCCAAGAAAAAAGAGCCGACCACCGTCCAAAGCCGGAAAAGGCAAAATATTTAAAATCGCCAAATTTAAAGAAAGAATCGCCGTGAATTGAAGCAAATAGCCAAAACCGAGTCTCGCCATTTGACCGGTCAAAACGGCAATGCCGACCGGTCCGGCCACTTCAATTCCGGCCGGCGCTCCAGTAATCAAATTCTTAACCAAAACCGCCAGAGCGACAACAATCGTCGCTAGCCAAATAAAAGTCATCTTAATCCCCTGCCAGATCGCCAAATGCCAAGGATAGCGAACAATCGCTGTTTCCACCAAACTCACTCCGATTCCGACAACCCCTTGATATTCTATCACTTCAACCGTTTTAATAAGATCCCGGTCATGGCGCCTGACTGCCACAGCAACTTCCCGTCCTTGGCGGGAAACAAGGTAGTCGTGAAAATCGTCCCAGCCGGAAACCTTCCGATCGTCAACTTTCAAAATAACGTCGCCGGGCCGAAAGTCAGCCTGATCAGCCGAAGTTTCGCTGATTACTTCAACCACTTGAACCTCTGGCGGTGAAACCGCCAGTTTGGCGGTTGTTTCGTCCAGAACTGCCGGAATTCCCGAACCAAATCCAATCGTCAGAAGAACAGCGGCTAAAACAACATTCATCGCTACTCCGGCCGTCAAAATAACCGCCCGCTGCCAAATCGGCCGACTGGCAAAACTGTCGGATTCAGTTTTTGCCTGGCCGTCTTCTCCTTTTATCTTGACAAATCCGCCGATCGGAATCCAGTTAAGAGAATAAATTGTCGGCCGCTCCTGGACAATCTGCTCCCGGGTTTCGGCTGAATCAGCGCCAGATTCCGAAATTTTGCCAGACTCTGAATAACCGGCCGTCCGACCCCAAAACCAGCGCCAACTCTTAAACGGAATAATTTTTTCAATTTCAGAAACTTTTTCAGTGATAATTTTTTGAACCGCCTGACGACCGTCTTGAAACTTCTTCCAGACCGCCACCAACTCTATTTCCTTTTTTTGGCCGGTCTTTTTTAGTCGCCAGCCCTGAAATCGGGCTAGGCCGAAAATTCTCGGCGGCAAACCAAAACCAAACTCTTCCACTTTCGCTCCAAAAATTCTGGCGGTGATAAAATGTCCAAACTCATGGACAAAAACCAAAATTGAAAGAACAACAATAAGAATTAAAATAGTCACCGCCATACTAAACTTCCATTATTTCAGTTTCTTTTTTTTCTCCAAGCTCCTTGATTTTTTTATTGAACTCTCCGGTCTTCTGGTCAAGCTCTTCAATCAACTGATATCTTTCATCTTCGCCGAATTCCTTATTTTTTTCGGCCTCCAAAATTTCTTCCTTTATTTGATCTCTGGCGGTCCGGAGAGCAATCCGGGCTTGTTCCATTTTTTGATGGAGGCTGGCGGCTGTTTTCTTCCGGGTTTCTTCAGTCATTTTTGGAAAAACCGCCCGAATTTTATCAGACTCGTTGATTATATCCAACCCTAAATCAGCCGCTACCAAAGCTTTTTCAATTTCTTTAATAATATTTTTGTCCCAAGGAGTAATAATTAAACTGCCCGGCTGAGGTACTGAAACCGAAGCGAGTTGATTGATCGGAGTTTTTACTCCGTAAGATTCAACCGTTACTCCGTCTAAAATGGCCGGAGTCGCCCGGCCGATGTTTAAACTGCCGATTTCCTCCTGAAAATGCTCAATGATTTTCTGAAATTTTTCCAAATTGTCTTCAATTATTGACATAATTTAAATTATTACTTAGCTTTAAAAACCCCGAGATAAACAGTTTCGGAATTTTCCGGATTAATCGCAATTTCATTGGCGATTAAACCGCCATTAAAAGGAAACTTCCGGGAAGACCAGCTTTTCCCTCCGTCAACTGATTTAACCAGAGAATTCTGGGCGCTGTAGTAAATTTCATTACTGTCTTTGGGATTGACGGCAAGCGCCTGAATATCGGCTTCTTTTGAAGCCGGCAAGAGTTCAACCAGCTCCCAATTATCGCCCCGGTCAAGACTTTTAAGCATTCCGTATTGGCTAACCAAAAATAAACTCCCGGGAGTCGCCGGAGCAACCGCCAATTGGCGGTAATTATGACTGCCGCTATACTGCCGAAGTCCTTCGCCGAGCGACTGCCAATCACGGCCGCCGTTCTTAGTCCGATAAATACCGTTTTTAACGGTGGCGGCGTAAATAATCCGGCTGTCATCAGGGTCGCCGACCAAATCAACCACTACTCCCCGATCAACCCGGTGAATAGTCGTCCAGCTGTAGCCGCCGTCAAAACTTTTAAGAACTTCACCGGCGCTTGAAGAAAGATAAATCATTCCGGGAGCGTAAAAATCAATCAAAATATCGGTTAAAACCACTTGGTGGTCCTGATGATAATAAATGGTTTCCCAGGATCGCCCGCAGTCATTTGACCGAAAAATCTTATTTTGGCTAATGGCGTAAAGAATACATTTTGAATTAGGATGAACGGCGATTGACCGAACCCGCTGGCCGGCAAATTCAGAAAACTGCCGCCAACTTTCTCCCCCGTCATAGCTGTAGAAAATTCCATTGCTTTCAGTCGCCAGATAAAGCGTTTCAAAATCCTGAGGGTCAAAAACAATCCGCCGGACGTCCACTCCTCCGATATTTGCCTTTTTTTCTCCAACCGTTGGAATAGCCGCCTTCTGCTCCCAAGTTTTGCCGGCGTCCAAGGATTTCCAAACTCCTTTTTGGCCGCCGCTCGGCCCGCTGCCGAACCGGACGGTGCAACCGGAAAAAATTATCCCGACCACTAGAATTAATCCGAAAAATTTTAAAAAACTTTTCATAAGGTTATCATTAAATTTTCTAAAACCAATTGAGGGTTAAGATTCTGCCGAAGCTGACTCCGAGCGGCGGCTAAGCCGGCCAAAAAACCGGTTAACTTAGCAAAAGAAAAGAGCCGACTGAATTTTTCAATATCTTTTTGGTGGTCAAAATTGATAATTAAAGGCTGATTGCCGTTCTTAGCCAACAAAAGGTCCCGAATCACTCCTTGCCAAATATCAAAAAGCCGATCTAGCCGAAACTCATTTTCAATTAAGTCCGAACTCCAGTTAACTGCCGTCTTCAAAAGCTCAAACCGACGATTAAGATCGGCTTCCAAAAGATTAAAAAAACCGGAAACTTCCTGAAAATAACCTTCTTGAAACTCGGAATCTTTGGCGAATTTCCAGGCCAGCCCCGGCCGGCCCCGCGCCAGCCGAGCCAACTGGCCATTTTCGGCGATTTGATGCTTATGGAGATATTTTTCAATTTCCCGTCGGCCAACCGGCAAAAACCGAAAAACCTGACTTCGAGAAATAATAGTTTCCGGTAACCAATCAGAACTGGCGGCGACTAAAATAATTACCGTTTTGGGAGTCGGCTCTTCAAAAAATTTCAGTAAAGCGTTGGCGGCGGCCAGACTGAGCTCTTCAGCTTCGTCAATTATCGCCGCCTTATAGCCGCTCAATAAACTGGTTTGGCTGAGCCGAACCTTTAAATTCCTTATCTGATCAACAGCAATTTCTTTTTTCTCCCGTTTTTTTTTATCATCCAATTCTCGGCGGATAATGGAAACATCGGGATGGACGCCAGCCGTCAGCTGGCGACAATCAGAGCACTGGCCGCAAGGAACCGCTCCCTGATCGGCCCGGCAGAAAAGAATTTTAAGAAATCTCTCCGCTAAAGTATATTTTCCCAATTCCCGAGGGCCGAGAAAAAGATAGCTCTGGGCTAAATTATCGCTAGTTAAAGCGGTTTCAAGAAAATTAACGATTTTTTCCTGGCCGCAGAAATCCCAATCAAAATTTAAAAATTCCCGAGATTCGGCTTTGTTTTTTTCCGGCATACATTGACAATTGTATCATAAAAAAGACTTTTTAATCAACCAAACCAGCCGCCAGCCGCCAGACTCCTTCGGCGGTTTTCCGCCAAGAAAATTTTTCAGCCCGGACCAAACCTTGAGAAACCTTTTCCTGATAAAACCGCTGGTCAACGAGAAGCTTTCTAACCGCCTCGGATATTTCCCGAGGATTTTCCGGGTCGGCGAAAACCGCCGCCGCTCCGGCAACTTCCTGATGGACCGGCCGCTGAGAAGCGACTACCGGCGTTCCCGAGCCAAATGCCTGAATAATTGGCAGACCAAAACCCTCATAGCGGGTCAGAAACAAAAAAATTTCAGCTTGGCTGAAAAAAACCGGCACAACCGCTTGATTAAGATAACCGGGAAAAATTATTCTCTTCCCGACCGGACCGAGTCCACCGGCCAGCCGCTTGGCTTCGGCGGCGACGTTTCCCGAACCTCCGGCTAAAACCAACTGAAGCTCGGAAAAATCTCCGGCTAGCAAAGAGAAGGTTCTGATTAAGTTAAGGATATTCTTTTTTTTCTCCAGCCGGCCGAGATAGAACAGAAACGGTTGGCGAACTCGCAGCCGCTTAAGAATATCCGGCCGGTCTCGACCGGCCGCCGGCTGAAACTTCCGCCGGTCATAGCCGGGGAAAACTACTTTGATTTTTTCTTCAGGCACTCCGGCCAAATCAATAATTTCCCGCCGGGAAAATTCAGAAATTGTCAAGACAATATCGGCTCGGCACTTGATTCTCTTTAAAGTCAAATCATGATACCAGCGGGTAATCGGACGATAAAGCTCGGGAAACCGCCGCCAGCCAACATCGTGAACGGCGACAATTATTTTAACCTTCCGAGGAAAAGGTAAGAAAGGAATAGTGTGAGCCGGAACCAATAAAACGTCCGGCGGACTAACAATCAGCTCAAACCAAAGCCGGAGCTGGGTCCAAAGATATTTCGGCGGCCAACCAAGCCGCTTTTCCCGCCAATGGCCAGGCAACTTTCCCAGAGCTCCTTGAAGTTTGCGGCCGCTGTATAAAATTGGCCGGTCAACTTCGGGAATGATTTTCTTCAGCTCCTCAATCAGCCGATAAGAATACCATTCGGTTCCGGTTTTTAATTCCCGATTAGCCCGGGAAGCGTCAATCCCGATTTTCATATTAAAAATTATTTCCGCCGATTAACCGCTAAAACGCCGGTTATTTAGTCGCCAAAATACTCCGCTTGTAATTTTCCAAATTATCCAAAGCAATGCCCGTTCCTTTGGCAACGCAAAAAAGCGGATCATCGGCGACATAAGCGACCACTCCGGTCGCTTGAGTAATCAGTTTATCAATATTCCGAAGCAGGCTTGAACCGCCGGACATCACCACTCCCTGATCAATAACATCAGCCGAAAGCTCCGGCGGGGTTTTTTGAAGAACATTTTTAACCGCAGCGGTTATTCCTTCCAATTCTTTAGAAATCGCCTCGGTAACGTCGTCAGAAGAAACAGTAATTGTTTTTGGCAGACCGCTGACAATATCCCGGCCCCGAATATCTATAGTCATTTTTTCTTGAAGATAAAGAGCCGAACCAATATTTATCTTAACGTCTTCGGCGGTCCGTTCGCCAATCGCCAAACCATACTTTTTGCGAATATGCTCAGAGATTGAATAATCAAACTTACTCCCGCCAATTCTGATGGAAGTTGAAGCGACAATTCCGCCGAGGGAAATAACCGCGACTTCGGCGGTACCGCCGCCGATATCAATAATCATATGGCCGGCGGCCGAGCCAATCGGAATATTTGCTCCAATGGCGGCGACAACCGGCTCTTTGATAATATAAGCGGCTTTTGCTCCGGCGGCGATTGTCGCGTCAATGACCGCCCGGCGCTCAGTAGAAGTGATTCCGGCCGGAACCGCAACCATCACTTCCGGCCGGAACAGCCGAACTCCACCAAGAGCCTTGTTTACAAAATAACGAAGCATCGCCTCGGTTGTTTTATAGTCGGCAATCACTCCGTCTTTTAAGGGTTTTCGGGCGACAATGGTATCCGGAGTCCGGCCAAGCATCTCCTTGGCCTCCATGCCAACGGCAATGATTTTTTTGTCAATATCGGAAATCGCCACCACCGAAGGCTCGTTGATGACGATTCCTTTCTTGGGAACATGAACTAAAATATTGGTTGTTCCCAAATCAATTCCGATTTTTTTTATCAAAAACATAATTTGCCGGGTTTAAAAACTATTTCGGAAAAACCTCCAAAAACAGCGGCTAAAAATTGACTAAATAACAACGGTCTTCTTTAAGGTCGGACTGCCAACCAAGAATTTTATTTTCTGCCGTAATCGGCGGCCGGTAGCTGGAATAGGATTTTACCCGCTGGTTGAATTTTAAGACTATCTTGAGATTATGTCCAGCGGAACCCGGCTGTTTTTGAACACAAAAATTATACACCCCCCGGCGGTACTGTTCGGCAATTCTTTCCGGCAACCGATATTCCAAAACAACCGTCTTTTCCCGACCCGGCTTAACGGTAAAGAAAAACCCAAGATATTTCTTTCCAAACTCTTCTTTAATATCAACTTCTTCAGGAATTCCCAGCTCAACCAAATGGTCGTTCTGACGGAGACCCGCTTTCAAAAACCAACTTTCTTTAGGAACATAAACCCGAAGATAATTGCGGTATTCAGTGATTAAATCTTTCAAATACTCGCCTTGATGAAGATAATTTATCTCCAGCCGGGCCGTCAGCCGACCGCTGTCATCGGCGGTTAACTGATAACTGAAAGACTTCTCCATTACTGAATTGGTTTTTAAGGAGGCAAAGTTGCTGTCAACCGCCAAAAAATAATCACCAACAGCCGTCTGAAGCTCGCCCGACCAATTTTTCTGACTGAAATAACGCTGAAGCTCGGGAGCGGTCAAATAAACAAGAATCTGCTTCTGGTCAATATTATTTTTGAAAGCCAGCCAAAACGAAAGAATTTTTTCCGGCGGCAGATGATAAACTTTTTTCATTAATTTTTCGGTCAGCTCTCCGATAATCGCCTTTCGCTGATGAACCGGAATTCCATAATCAGCATAATCAAACTCAACAAATTGCTCCAAATCCATCGCAAAATTATCAGCCTGAAAAACAACTCCCCGGGCTTCCAGCGGTCCGACTACTTCCAAAAGATTGGCGATAAAATCGGGAGTCAAAGCAATTACTCCGTCAAAATCAATTTTAGTCAGTCCGGCCGCTTCCCGCTCTTGATTAAAAAACCAGAGGATTTTTTCGGCCGCCGTCGGCCAATCCGGTGACCAATTGGCGTCCCGAAGATACCAGTTTCGCTGGTTGTTGTAGCGCCAAAACGGTTCAGGAGCGGTTATCGCCAGCTTACCCTCGGCCAAACGGTCAAGGTTGTAAACATCATTAGTTTTAATTTTAACAATCTTACCATTTCTAACGGTGATAATCCCATAGCTGCCAATAAAACCGCCGGTCGGCCGAAGCTCCATATTATTCTGAAAAATCAAAAGATATTTTTTTTCTCCGCCAACCGCTCCGAGCTCCGGCAGATTGGCGAGAATTGGGATGGCGGTTTCGGTTCCGGTAATCGTTTCATCCAAAAACTGATAAAGAAAAACCAGCTTAGACTGAAAAATTCCGGAAAAATCGCTTGTTTTAATTTCAATAAAATCCTCTTTTGCCCGGTTGATTTCTCCGGAAACCTTTTGAAAAGATTCTTTTTCTTCTTGAAGAGCTTTTAAAAACTCCAGCCGATGCTCGGGACTTTCAAAACTCAAGGCCATTTCCTTTGCCTGAAAATGCCCCTGAAGCCCTTCAATAATCAAAAAAACTTCCTGATAACCGGTAACAATGTCTTGAGAAACAAGCAACAGCTGGTCAAGGCCGGTTAAATTCCGCTTAATTGGAGGAAGATAGCCGAGCGGACCAAGCCAATCCAACCGGCGCCTGATTTTACCAAGCTGGCCGTTCAACCCTTCAAGCTCTTGCCGAGCGGTCGGCCAGTCTCCCCGGCGGCCGGCTTCAACGACTATTTCGGCCTTCCCGGTCATTTTAAAAAAACCGGCCGCTATTCCCAAACCGGCAAAAACCGCCGGCAGAATAATCACCGCCAAAAAAATTATCCCGGCGGCCAAAATTATCCTGCCAACCGGCCGACCGGGTTTTTTTAACCGACAACAGACTAAGAAGCGCTCAAACAACCTTTTTAAAGGAAGTAACTTTGAAATCATTTTTTTTGGAATATTTTTTAAGATATTTTAACCAATCAGAAATATGAATCCAGAAAATTTTGGAAAAAATTCCGCTCTGAGCCGATTGCCGCTGGTGATAGTGGACAATTTCAGCGTCAACAAAGTAATAGACCTGGCAACCAAGCCGCCAAAATTTTTGGCACCAAGCAATATCTCCAAAATATAAAAACAAATCTTCGTCCATTGAACCGGCCTCTCTAATGACGCTCCGGCGAACCATCGCGAACGCTCCGAGAATCCAATCAACTTTTCTGGTTGATTGATGGTCAAAATCTTTCATTAAATAACGGTCAAGCTTTCGCTTAGCGAACGGCAGCCGGCCGAGAAAAGTCCGGCGGTAGATTGGAACCAACCGATCCGGAAACCGCAGACAGGAAGATTGAATCGTTCCGTCGGGATTTTTCAGCCGGGGGCCAACCAGAGCGACTTCCGGCCGACTTTCCATAAACCAATAAAGCTTGTCAAAAGAATTGTCCAAAACGGCAATATCAGTGTTAAGAATCACTAAATACTTCCCTTGGGAATTCTTAATGCCCAAATTGTTTCCTTTGTGATGGCCGAGATTTTTTGAAGAAGCAATCAGTTTAACTTCAGGAAACTGTTCTTTAACCAACTCAACCGAACCATCCCGGGAATCATTGTCAACAACAATCACTTCAAAATCAACCGAAGGAGGATAAAGGTAAATTCCTTTAAGGCATTGTTTAAGCAATCCCCGGGTTTTATAATTGTTGATAATAATTGAAAGCTCCATAAATTAGGAAAACCATTTTTCAATTTCTTCCGGCTTAATCCGAGATTTGGCGGAAATCACTCGGCGTTTCTCAAGCATCCGGCCGGCCAGCCGAGCCCAGTCAGCGGCGGCTTTAAAATTTCCAGGCTCAAAAATCAAGGAATAGCCAAATTTTTTCAGTTCATAACCGAAAATCGGGAAAAACGATTTTAGAATATTAGCCGAAAATTCATTTTTAAGCAAGAGAAAAAAATGATTTCGATAAGAAAAATATCGGGCTAAAGCCGACTGTTTTTTCCGAGCCGCCCGAAGCTCCCGAAATTTTCCGCCGGCCGGAGCGCCGACCGCCCGGCGATGATAAGCAACCGCCTCAGACACCAAAAGCGACCGCCAGCCGAGCCGCCGGACCCGCCAGGCCAAATCAACATCTTCTTTATAAATAAAAAAATCTTCGTCAAAGTATTCTCCGGCCGGCTGGAAATCGGTTTTTACCAAGCAATCCTCAAGAGCGGTTCGGCGATAAAGCGCCAAAGCGCCCGAAGGGCCAAAAATCTCTTGGGTTTTTAAAAAATTCCGTCCGCCGTCCCGGCCGGCTCCAAGCTCTACTACCCGCCGGCTGGCCAAAGGCCGGAGACCGCAGGAGTCAATAATTTCAGTTTTTTTAAATTCATCAAAATCCCCGGCCGCCAGCTCAAGTTTCAAAAGTTTGCCGCTAAAACCAGCAAACCCGGCAAATTCCGGTGATTCGGCCCGGCTGACCATTTTTTCCAGCCAGTCAGAATTTAAAATAATGTCAGGATTGCAAAAAACAGTGTAACGGGATTTCAAAAGCCTCAAACCTTGATTATTCGCCTTAGCAAAACCAAAATTTTTCTTATTTTGAAAAACAGTTACTTCAGGATAATTTTTTTTAACAAATTCAACTGTTCCGTCCTGGGAATTATTGTCAATGATTAAAACCTGAAAATCCTTGTAAGTCTGATTAAAAATAGACTTAAGGCATTCTGGCAGACAGCGCCGGTTATTATAGCTGACAATTTGAAAAATTACTTTGGGATAATCCATAAATCAGCGATTAAGCCGTTTCTCGGTCACCCAGAAGCCGAGCCGCCAGCGGCCGCCGAGCATTAATCTGGTTTGAGCGTCAATTGCCGGAATTGAACCAAAAATTATCATAGTGACCGGGAAAACCGCCCATTGAGCAATCATAATTAAATAATTATACCAATAATATCCGGCTGGACGGTTTGGGAGCATAAAAGTATAAAAAATCGCGTTGACAACCAGTCCGAACATTCCGATTATCATCAATCTTTCCAAAGTATAAGGGGCATTTTGAAAAAAAGCGGTCGCTTTTATCTGATCAGAAGCCAACCAAAGCGGCAGCCGGCCAACGACCAGAATCAAAACCGGAGCAGTCGCCCAGGAATACATTCCTTCAAACTGATTCCAAAGATAACCAAGCCGCTTTTTCAAGGGAATCCGAGAATTTTTCCAGCGGCCGAAAAAATGATTCCACATCCAGGGGAAATGTTCCACCCCCCAAGCCCAGCGCCTCATCTGCTTATATTGATTTTTGAAACTTTTCCAAAAAGAGCCGACTTGCACGGTGTCCATTGACAGAGTGATAAACATCGGAACCACTTGATAATCTCCATCATAGCGGTCAATTCCTTGAAGGCAAATTCGGGAATCTTCAGTGACAATCATCTTGTCGTGGAAGCCGACGTCAACAAGCATCTGAAAACTCATACTGTGGGAAGAAAAGGTAAGCAGCCGTTCCGGCCGAGACAAGTCGGTTAAAAGCCAAAAAGTAGTCGCCGAAGCAACGACTCGAATAATTGGGTTGGACTGCCAAATGTTATTATTGTATAAAATCAACGGTTGATAACTCGCTCGAGTCGGCTTAGAATTGGTTAAATATTTATAAGTCAGGTAAGAAAAATACTGGGGATCGGGCAGAGTTTCAATATCAAAGCAGGAAACGATTATTTTGTCATAAGGAATTTTCCATTGATCAACCAGCTGCTTGAGATTTTTTTCCATATGATGGACATTGGAACCTTTTCCGGGAAGCTCGCCCGGCGCCGGAGGGTGGACGGTAATCACTAATTTAAAAAATTTATCACCATATTTTTCCTCAATTCTCCGGGCAATCTCCCGAAAATTTTTCTCGTCGCGCTGTTCCCCTCCGAGAGCGACAATCATCCGGTCTTTAGGATAATCGGTTTTTAAGAGCTTCTCAAAAGAACGCTCAA
This sequence comes from uncultured Gammaproteobacteria bacterium, assembly GCA_964608895.1. Lineage (GTDB taxonomy): Bacteria > Patescibacteriota > Patescibacteriia > 2-01-FULL-39-33 > 2-01-FULL-39-33 > CAZSPT01. Next base: position 48,370 of record CAZSPT010000001.1, read on the forward strand.
TTATTTGATAAGATTCTTGATAGGTCGGATAAGTGACAATGTGGTAATACTGACGATAATCTTGTTTAAAATTTTCAAGTTTTTCCAACCAGTTAACTTTTAAAGTTCGGCGGTAGCGAATCCAGGAAAAAATCAGCCAGACCATCATATAAAAAATCCGGACAATCCAATAAACGGCGAAAATAATAATAAAATAAATCGCCCAAAGCGGCCGAATCAGAGATAAAACAACGACAATTCCAAAAGTCACCCAAACCAGCAGGGCTGGAAAAATTTCAGCCGGACGATTTTTTTCCTGATTAGCATTAGTCATAGTTGCTTAAAAAATAACATTTTTAAAGGAAAAAATCAAATTTAAAAATATCCGGTTAACCGGATATTTTTAGCAGTTAAACCTACTTAAATCAAGCTTTTGCCGGTCATCTCGTCCGCCTGCTTTAGATTCATCACTTTTAGAATAGTTGGAGCGACGTCGGAAAGCAGGCCAACCGGCTGAATCAAACTTAAATCAGAACTTAGCCCTTCAGACAAACCGGCGGTCTTGCCTTCCCATTCCTTTCCGACAACAATAAACGGAACCGGATAAGTGCTGTGCTCCTTAACCATCTTGCCGGACTGAAGATTAATCAACTCTTCAGCATTGCCATGGTCGGCGGTTACCAAAGCGATTCCTTCTTTACCGAGAATCGCTTCAACCAGCTGTTTTAAGTAACCGTCAACCGTCTCAACCGCCTTAATTGTCGCTTTAAGGTCGCCGGTGTGGCCGACCATATCGGGATTGGCAAAATTTAGAACGATTAAATCGTATTTTTCATCCATAATCGCCTTAAAAGTCTTTTTAGTAATCTGCTTGGCCGACATTTCCGGCTTTTCGGCGTAGGAAGACGCCCGAGGGGAAGGAACCAGAACTCGGTCCTCGTTTTCAAATTGAACCTCTTGACCGCCGTTAAAAAAGAAAGTGACATGGGCGTATTTTTCGGTTTCGGCGATTCGAAGCTGTTTCAACCCGGCGCCAGCGACAACTTTTCCAAGCGGTTGGTTGATTTCCTGAGGCTTAAAAGCAATTTCAACCGGCAAATCTCTTTCATATTTAGTCATAGCGACAAAAAACAAATCCTTAAGATATTCATCGCGGGGAAATTTCTCAAATCCGGGTAAGACAAAAGCTTTGGTGATTTGGCGAGCTCGGTCGGCCCGATAGTTGAAAAATATCAAAGAATCGCCGTTTTCAACCGTCGCCACCGGCTTATTTTTTTCAGTAATAACCACCGGAACAAATTCCTCGTCATAAACCTTTTTATTGTAGGAAGCCTTAACCGCCTCTTCAGGGTCGGAAAATTTTTCTTCAGACTCCCCTTTGACCATCGCCCGATAAACCAAAGCGATCCGCTCCCAATGATTATCCCGATCCATGGCATAAAACCGCCCGGACAAACTGGCGATTTTTCCGAATTTCTGGTCAGCCAGCTTTTTCTGAACTTTTTGGATAAAATCAATTCCAGAATTATAAGGCATATCTCGGCCATCCAGAAAAAGATGAAGAAAAACTTTTTTCATCTTTTTTTTGGCGCAAAGTCTCAACAAAGCGTAAAGATGTTCAATTGAACTGTGGACATTGCCGGAAGAGGCCAAACCCATCAAATGAAGAGCGCTTTTCCGATTTTTCGCCTGTTCAACCGCCTTAACCAGCTTGGGATTTTCAAAAAAGCTTCCTTCAGTAATCGCTTTGTCAATCCGGGGAAGATTTTGATAAATCAACTTTCCCGAACCAAGATTAAGATGGCCGACTTCGGAATTGCCCATCTCTCCCCAAGACAGCCCAACTGACTCGCCGGAAGCCTGAAGAGTTAAAGTCGGATATTTTTTAACCAAATCGTCAAAAGTCGGGGTTTTAGCCAAAGCAACCGCGTTACCTTTGGATGGAGGAGCGACTCCCCAGCCGTCCAAAATCAACAGCGCGACTGGTTTTGGTCTTCGTTTCAACATAATTTCTTATTTCAATTAGATTATTATTAAAATTTCAAGCGTTTTTTGCCAATTAATTTGAATTTAAGCTTATTTTATTTCCACTACCCAGCCAACCAAAACCCGATTATTTAATCAAACTTTTTTCGGTTATTTCCGGAGCCGAAGCAATTCCAAGGAGATTAAGTACGGTTGGAGCGACGCCGCCGAGAACTCCGGCCCGGCCGGCCAGCTTATTTTTTTTTGAAATTCCCTTCCCGGCAACAATCAATGGAACTGGATTAGTGGTATGTTCAGTAATAATCTCTTTGGTTTTTAAATTAAGCATTGACTCTAAATTGCCATGGTCAGCGGTGATTATCAGACCCGCCTTCTTCCAAAAAATCGCTTTGGCTAATTTTTTTAAATTTTTGTCAACCGCTTCAGCCGCCTTAATTCCGGCCGCCAAATCGCCGGTATGGCCGACCATATCCGGACCGGCGAAATTAAGACAGATAAAATTATAACGGCTTCGGAGCGCTTTTTTTCCTTGAGAAACAATTTTGGCAGTCGCCATTGCCGGAGTTTCGGCATAGGACTTAACTTTTGGCGAAGGAACATTTACGCGGTCTTCGCCGGCGATCGGATCAGCGTAACCGCCGTTAAAGAAATAAGTGATATGGGCATATTTTTCCTCTTCAGAAATGTAGATCTGACGGCAGTCCTCCAGAACGGCCGGTAAAGTTCCTTTTAAATCCCGGGAGGGATAAGCGGTTAATATGCTGTCTAAGTCAGGACCAAAATCAGTCATGGCGACAAAAACCAACTGAGAATATTTCTTCTTCCGTTTAGGCGCTTTGGGATTCATAACCTCAAATTTCTTCTGGACAAAAGGCTTGGCCAGCTGACGGGCCCGATCAGATCGGAGATTGAAAAAAATGACTGCGTCGCGGTCGGCGATCCTGGAAATCATCTTGCCTTGATGATAAATAACTACCGGCTCAATGAATTCATCAGTGATATTGGCGTTGTAGGCTCGCATAATCGCCTCCTGGGGACTCTTCGCCCGGTGCTCAATTCCGTCGCCGACCATCGCGTTATAAGCCCGAATCGTTCGGGACCACTCTTTTTTTCGATCCATGGCGTAAAACCGGCCAATTACCGTGGCAATCAACTCATTCGGCTTTAAAGAACGCTCCAAAGCCATTACCGACTTAAGAGACGAGCGCGGCGGGGAATCGCGGCCATCGCTAAAAAGATGGAGAAAAACCTTTTTCACTTTCTTTTTCCGAGCCAGACTCAACAAAGCCAAAAGATGATCAGGGTCGCTGTGGGGACTCTGGCCGTTGGAAAGCATCCCGATTAAATGAAGAGCTGAATTATTTTTTTTGACCCGTTTAATCGCCGCCAAAAAAGCGGAATTCTTAAAAAAACGTCCATTAGTTATCTCTTGAGAAATTTTAACGACATCTTGATTAACAATCCGCCCGCCGCCAAGATTTTCATGGCCGGCCTCGGAATTGCCGACCTGATTTTCCGGCAAACCGACCGAGCGGCCACTCGCTCTAAGTTTGACCCAAGGATATTTCCGATAAAAAGAATCAAGAAAAGGAGTTTTGGCTAAATGAATCGGATTACCGCGGTTCGGCCGGCCAAGCCCCCAGCCGTCCAAAATCAGCAAAACTACCTGATTAAATTTGGGAAAATTGTCTTTTTTTTCAGTCATAAAACTTCGTTTTATTATAGCAAAAAATCCAATATTTGTCTTATTTTAACTCCTGCCAAATTTCAGTCAGCCGATTGTATTTAGCGACCCGTTCACCTCGGGAAAGCGAGCCGGCTTTAAGATAGTCGGCTCTGGCGGCCAACGCGAGATCAGCGATAAAATCATCCGAAGTCTCACCGCTCCGATGGGAGACCGAAACTTTATAACGATTTTTTTGAGCGAGCTTGATACAGTCAACCGTTTCTGAAAGACTGCCGATTTGATTGAGTTTTATTAGGATGCCATTGGCAACTTTTTCTTTAATTCCCCGCTTTAGCCGAGCAGTGTTAGTGACAAAAAGATCATCGCCGATTAAAACGGTCCGACGGCCGAGTTGAGCGGTCAACTCCCGCCAACCATCCCAATCATCTTCGGCCAAACCATCTTCAATTGACTCCAAAGGATATTTTTTCAACCAGCTGGCGAGCATTTTAATCATTTCCTTAACAGTCCGATTTTTTTTGTCAGCCTTCATCTGATAGATCTCTTTTTTGAAAAATTCCGAAGCAGCAACGTCAACAGCGAATTTTACCTCGGCTCCCGGCCGATAGCCGGCTTTCTTGACTGCCCGAGAAATCAACTTAAGCGCCTCAAGATTACCACCAAGCTTCGGGGCGTAGCCGCCCTCGTCGCCAACAGTAATTGAATGGCCTTGTTTTTTTAAAATCTCCTTCAAAGTTTGGAAAACTTCAGCGCCAACCCGAACCGCTTCAATAATATTTTTTTGCTGGGGAACAATCATAAATTCCTGGATATCAATTGACCAGCCACTGTGGGCGCCGCCGTTCAAAATATTCATTGTCGGTTTGGGGAAAACCCAGCTCTTTTCTCCCGGCCAGAATTTTTTTCTAAGATAACGATAAAGCGGCTGGCCAGAGTCAAGAGCGGCCGCCCGAGCCAGAGCTAAAGAAACTCCAAGAATCGCGTTTGCCCCGATTTTTGATTTATCAGGACTGCCGTCAAGCTTAATCATTAACTGGTCGGCTTCCCGTTGGCGATTAGGATGCCATCCTTTCAGCCGCGGGGCGATTTTTTTATTAATGTTTTTAACTGCCTGGAGAACGCCCCGGCCCCCGTAGCGGCGGCAGTCTCCGTCCCGAAGCTCATGAGCCTCGTGCCGACCGGTTGAAGAGCCGCTTGGAACAGCGGCCCAGACTTTTTTTTCATCTGATAAAAGCGCTTCAACCTCAACCGTGGGATTACCTCGTGAATCAAGAATTTCCCGAGCTGAAATTTTTTTGATTTTTGCCATATTATTGGATTATTTCTTAATTTTAATCGCCTCAAGACCGGGTAAAGACCGGCCTTCTAAAAATTTCAGCATCGCCCCGCCGCCGGTTGAAACAAAATTAAATTTTTTAAGCAGACCAAGCTCTTTAATTGAAGCAACTGTCTCCCCGCCTCCAACAATCGTTTCAGCCCGGCTGGCGGCGAGAATTTTTACCAGCGATTCGGTTCCGCCGGCAAAAACCGAATTTTCAACCAATCCCATCGGACCGTTCCAAACAACCATTTTAGCACCGTCAATGATTTTTTTGTAAAATTTGACAGTATCTTCACCAATATCCAGAATCATCTCGTCTTTCCGTATATCCCCCAAGGCGTCCTTCCGACCCCTTTTTGCCTTAAAACTTTTAGCCATTAAACCATCCAAAGGCACCCGGAGCTTATTGTCAGTTAGTTTTATTTTTCTGATTTCTTTAAACATTCCGGGCTCAACAACCGACTGGCCGATTCCAATGCCCATTACTTTAAGAACTGAATTAGCCAAAGCACCGCCAAGCAACAACTGATCAGCTTTTTTTAAAAATTTTTTAATAACCATCATTTTGGTTGAAATTTTCGCTCCGCCGATAATCGCCACCAACGGCCGGGGCGGATTTTGAAAAACTTTTCCAAGATTGGCGATTTCTTCCTCAAGAAGAAATCCGGCAAAACTCGGCCGCAGAGCGGGAAGAGCGGCAATTGAGGCGTGCCGCCGATGGCAGACAGCAAAAGCGTCATTAATATAGAGATCGCCGAGCTGAGCGAGCCGCCGGGCGAATTCTTTGGAATTTTTCTCTTCGCCGGGATGGAACCGAAGATTTTCCAAAAAAAGAATTTCTCCGTTTTTCAATTCAGCCACTTTAGCTGAAACTTTCCGACCAATCACTTGGTCGCTTTTATAGACTTCCCGGCGGAGTAGCTGGGCCAGCCGAATTGCAACCGGATCAAGCCGAAATTTTTCAACTGTTTTACCGCCGGGCCGGTTAAGATGACAAAGAATAATTATTTTAGCTCCTTTTTTTTGAAGATACTTGATCGTCGGCAAAACCCGGACAAGCCGGAAGTCTTCGGTCTGGTCCACTTTCAAATCGTCACCGACCGGAAC
>CAZSPT010000002.1:0-848 GCA_964608895.1 uncultured Gammaproteobacteria bacterium
CCAGGCTCTTTCAGAGTCAAGACCGGCCAGACCTAGTGCGACCCAGCCTTTGTCCGCCCCTTGATCCCAAAGATAGTCAATATATTCCAATGACTTTTCTTCAAATCTTTTCAAAAGTTCCTCCGGATTTAATATCTTTTCTGATAATGCGTCTCGTCCTTGCTCTAATTTAGCTTTTAACTCCTTGGCTCTGGAAAGGTCGCCTGTTTCCACTGCTTTTTGGTATTCCAAATCAAACTCTTGTTTCAGAGTTTTGAGACTTTTATATTCCTTTCTTATTTTTTCACATTGAGAAGGCATTGTTTTAATTCTGTTTATATTTCCAGCTTATCACAAAAAACGTGTTTTGAACAAAAAAAATACCTTCACTTTTTCAATTTTTAGGAGTTTTTAATAAAATAAGCTCGAACCAATGGAAATCTGGATAAATTACGCTTAAAAAATGGAGAAAATCGCAAAAGATAGAACCTTTCAGAAAAAGAAGTTGCTGTCAAAGAAATCTTTGACTCGAACCTCTTTTTAGCGAGCCACGCCGTGTGTGGCGAGCTGCAAAATCAATGAGCGGCACTTTGTGCCGCCCAAAAAATGGTTTCTGAAAAATCCGAATGTCTGGTTCTGGTACCGCGTACGGGATTCGAACCCGTGTTCCCGCCGTGAGAGGGCGGTGTCCTAAACCCCTAGACGAACGCGGCTTAATAAAACAAGCCAAACCGCTAAAAATTCAGCTCCTTAAAAATTTCTTTTTGGCGGCGGGTTAATTTTTTAGGAATATCAACAATCACTATTACCAACTGGTCGCCCCGGCCTCGACTCCGAAAATGAGGAATCCCCTTTTCTTTTAGCCTGAA
>CAZSPT010000002.1:858-30142 GCA_964608895.1 uncultured Gammaproteobacteria bacterium
GAGAATAACTCTGAGTACCGGCCGGAATTTTCAATTTAACCGAGCCGTTGACAGTCGCCGCTTCTATTCTATCACCTAAAACCGCTTGGTTCAAAGAAATATGCTCCCGGGAAATAATATCATCTCCTTTTCGTTGAAATTTCGGACTTGGATTTATTCTAATAATCAGATAAAGATCTCCGGCAGCAGCCGGATTATTCGGAACCGGCTCGCCCCGGCCGGCGAATTTCAAAATTTGTCCATCTTCAATTCCAGCCGGAATTTTTATTTTTAACTCTTCTTGGCCGGAAATCACTCCCCGACCGCCGCACTGGCGGCATTTTTTTTCAAACTGTCTGCCTTCTCCCTGGCAGTCCGGACAGACTGCCCGGGTTTCAAAAGCTCCCAAAAAAGTTCGCTGAACTTGACGAATTCGGCCAGTGCCGCCGCAAGTTTGGCAGGCTGAAGTTTTTGAGCCTGGTTCAGCTCCCTGGCCGCCACAGCGGCCGCAAACAGTCTGTTTCTTTAGTTGAACCGTTTTTTCAATTCCGGAAACCATTTCATTAAACTCTATTCTGACTTCGGTTTCAATGTCCCGGCCCCGGGCGGTTCTGGTTTTTTGGCTGTTTTCGCCGCCGAAAAAAGCCCCGAAAATATCACCAAGATCTCCAAGGTCATCAAAATCAAACCGAACATTTTCCCGGCTTTGAGAAAATCCTCCACCAAAAGGATTAGCCCGGCCGGAAAAATTACCTTGATTAAACCCACCGCCGGCCTGCTGTTGGCTGAAACTTGAGCCAAACTGATCATAATGCCGCCTTTTTTCAGGACTATTTAAAGTTTGATAAGCCTCATTAACCTCTTTAAACTTTTCGGCATTGCCGTCTTTTTTATCGGGATGATATTTATGAGCCAGCTTGCGAAACGCTTTTTTAATTTCTTCTTGGCTGGCATTCTTATTAACTCCCAAAATTTTGTAATAATCTTTTGCCATAATAAATTTGAAGTAAAAGAAAGGCTGCGCCCCGACAGCCTTTTCTAAATTACTTAATCATGATAATTCTGTAGATTCTGGCTCTGTTCCTTCGGCCGGCTGTCCATTTTTTATCAGAAAACAGCGTCAAAATCGCCCGTTGGCCAATTCTAAAAGCCTGATAGTAATAATCTTCCCAAGGAGGTTTTCTCCTTTGGTGGCCGTTGGAAGCGGGTCTAAGATAACAGCGTAAAACACCTTTCTTAACCACTTTCATCCGGTCAATCTTTCCATTGGAATAGATTATTAAAAAAATCGTTCCAATTTGAGGGCACTGCCAGGGCATTGCCGAACACTCTTCTCCTTGGACAACTTGGATTTGATTTAGCCAACTACCTTGACTCTCTGAAACATCCTTCAAAGAAACATTGAGCAAGGCCATCGTCGCTTCAATTGAAGCAGTCGCTCCCTGGCCAAACACTTTCGCCGGTTCCAATTTAAAAAACATTTTTCCCTCCTTCCTGCTTTATCTAATACTGATAAAACTGTCCGAACAGTCCGCTGATTAAAACCAATCAGCGGACCAACCGACAGTCTTATTATACCTTATTTCTTAACCTCTTCATACTCTCCTTCAACCGGTTGCTGGCCGGAATCCTGACCAGCCTCAGCTTGCTGACTTTCCTGACCGGCTTGAGCTTGCTGTTGCTGACCGGCTTGAGCTTGCTGTTGCTGACCGGCCTCGGCTTGTTGACTTTCCTGACCGGCTTGAGCTTGCTGCTGCTGCTGGCCATAAAGAGAAGAGCCAACTTTCTGAACCTCAGCGCTCAAAGAATCGTAATTTTTTTGAATCAAGTCTTTGTCTTCGCCTTCTTTGGCTTTCTTCAAGTCTTCCACCTTGTCCATAATACTTTTTCGGGTTTCAGAATCAACTTTATCTCCAGCCTCTTTCAGAGTTTTTTCAGTAGTTAAAACCAAACTTTCAGCTTGATTTTTTAAATCAATCAGTTCCCGCTTTTTTTCATCTTCTTCGGCGTGAGTTTGGGCATCCTGCTTCATTTTTTCAACCTCTTCTTTAGACAGTCCGGAAGAAGCGGTAATAGTGATGTGCTGCTCTTTGTTAGTCGCCTTGTCTTGAGCCTTAACATTCAAAATTCCGTTGGCGTCAATATCAAAACTCACTTCAATCTGGGGAATTCCCCGGGGAGCCGGCGGAATACCATCAAGAATAAATTTACCTAAAGTTTTATTATCGGCGGCCATCGGCCGTTCCCCTTGAAGAACGTGAATCTCAACAGCCGGCTGATTGTCGGCGGCAGTTGAGAAAACTTGAGATTTTGAAGCCGGAATAGTGGTATTTTTTTCAATCAGCGGCGTCATTACTCCGCCAAGAGTTTCAATTCCCAAAGTAAGCGGAGCAACGTCAAGCAAAAGAACATCCTTAACATCGCCCTGAATCACTCCGGCCTGAACAGCCGCTCCCATCGCGACAACTTCGTCGGGATTGACGCTGATATTCGGCTCTTGACCGAAAAATTCCTTAACCTTTTTTTGGATTAAAGGCATTCTGGTCATTCCGCCAACCAAAATGATTTCTTCAATATCTCCTGATTTAAAGCCGGCGTCGTTTAGAGCCTGTTTAACCGGCTCAAAAGTCTTCTCAACCAAATCGCCAACCAAATCTTCCAGCTGAGCCCGAGTTAAAGTCAGACTAAGATGTTTTGGACTGCCGTCGGAGCCTTGGGTGATAAACGGCTGATTAACTTCCGTCTCCATTTGAGTTGAAAGTTCAATTTTGGCTTTTTCGGCGGATTCTTTAATTCGCTGGAGGGCGGTTTGGTCCTGAGAAAGATCAATCCCCTCTTGCTTCTTAAATTCAGCGAGAATCCAATCCATAATCTCCCGATCAAAATCATCTCCGCCCAAATGAGTATCGCCGTTGGTTGATTTAACTTCAACAGTGTCTTCGGAAACGTCCAAAATTGAAATATCAAAAGTACCGCCTCCAAGATCATAGACCGCGATCTGCTGACCTTTTTTCTTTTCAAAGCCATAGGCCAGGGCGGCGGCAGTCGGCTCGTTGACAATCCGCTTAACGATCAAACCGGCGATTTCTCCGGCGTCTTTAGTTGCCTGACGCTGAGAATCGTCAAAATAAGCGGGAACAGTAATAACCGCTTCGCTGATTTTTTCACCGAGCTTGGCTTCAGCGTCGTTTTTAAGCTTCTGAAGAATCATCGCTGAAACTTCCTGAGGAGTATAATCTTTACCGGACATTTCAACTTTTACTCCCGAACCGGATTCTTTAATTTTATAGGACATTAACTTTAAATCCCGCTGGATTTCCTGATCTTCCCAGCGCCGGCCGATTAACCTTTTAATTGAGAACAAAGTGTTCTCGGGATTGGTAACCGCTTGCCTTTTGGCGGCGACTCCAACCAGCCGGTCGCCTTTTTTGGTTGTCGCAACCATTGAAGGAGTCGTCCGGCTGCCCTCGTTGTTTTCTAAAATTTTGGGCTGACCGCCCTCAATCACCGCCATGGCGCTGTTGGTGGTGCCCAAATCAATTCCTAAAACTTTTGCCATATTTTTTGTTTTATTTATTATTAAATTTAAATTTAACCCCAAAGATTAAACCATTCTTTCTTTTAATTGACTATCTTAATGGTCAAGGGTATAATTAAAAAAACAGTTTTTCAAGTATTTTGGTTTAAAAAAAGGAGGAAAATAATGGCTAAATCATCGGTTGAAGAAATTTTTCCGAGAATCAGAACCATTATCGCCGAAAGACTAGAAATAACTCCGGAAACAATCACTCTTCAATCAAGTCTGGATGACCTTGGAGGAGATTCCTTGGATATTTTTGAAGTCATCATGGCTCTTGAAGAAGAGTTTGAAACAGAAATCAACGAAGATGCTCAAATCACCAATGTCGGCGAACTTGTTGAAATATTCGCCGGCCGGAAACTTCCGGATTGCTAACCCGGTCTTCGGTCTTCCCAAGAATAAACTTCTTGGGATTTTTTTCTCCCGAAGAAGACGCCGACGGCGCCGTCCTCTTCGGGAGGGACCCCTTTCGGGATCTCTCGCTTCCGACTATTTCTTTTTAACCGGCTTGATTTTAATACTCTTCGGCCTGGCTTCCGGCGCCTTTGGAATTGAAATAGTCAATACCCCTTTGTCATAAGTCGCCTCAGCCTTTTCGCCGAGAACTTTGGCCGGCAGCTGGACCGCTCGATAAAAACCGCCTGAGCGAACTTCTTTCCGGTAATAGTTTTTCTCTTCAACTTCAGACTTTTTTTCGGTGTTTCCGGAAATCGTCAAAACATCATTCTCAACCGAAATATCAACTTTTTCCGGTTCAACTCCGGCTAGAGGAGTCTCAACAATAACATTGTTTTTGTCCTCATAAACATCCAAAGCGGGAGTAAAGCCCTGAGAAAGAGCCGAGGAACGTCCGGCCAGCCGATCAAAAAAATTGTCAAAATCGTCTCCGGCAGGTTCAATAAACGGAGTCCATTTTACTAAAGCCATAAAATTTGTCTCCTTTTCTTCCAGCCGCTTAAAATCGGCTGAAAATTATTTATTAAAATCAAAATTATCTATATTTAAATTATTTTATTCAGCTACTTTCACTTTGGCCGGGACAAGCACTTGACCGGCCAGCCGATAACCAGGCTGAACCTCTTCAAAAATTATTTCGCTGGCAATTCCCGGCCGAGGCTCCGAAGTAATCGCTTCATGAATTTCAGGATTAAATTTTTCCCCTTCAGTCTTAATTTCTTCAATTTGGTGGCTTTCAAGAAATTTCCGAAATTCCTTTTGGATTTGAAAAATTCCTTTCAGCCAATCGCAATTTTTTTGGTCTTCGGGAAGATGTTTTAAAGCCAGTTTGAAATGATTGTAGATTGGAAGGATCTCGGCGATCACCCCGGCTCGAGCGGTTTCAAAAAGCTCCCGGCTCTGGCGATCAAAATCTTTTTTTAAATTAAGGTAATCGGCCCGAGCCCGCTTCCAGCCGTCAAGGTGTTCAGTGGCCTGTTTTTCAGCCGCGGCCAACTTTTTTTTAAGCTCCCGGGGGTTAAATTCGTCTGTTTTTACGGAATTATCTTTTTTAGCCATTGATTTAACTGTATTTTATTTTTTTTCCTGCTGATCACATAATTCAGCGGCGTAGCGGAGCAAAGGGATATTTAGACGATAATCCATTCTCCGAGGGCCGAGAATCCCCAAAAGACTTTCTTGATCGGCCAACCAACATTTAGCAACAATAGCCGCTGAAGCTTCGCCAAAAACATTATCCGGCCCGAGCATTACTTCCACCTGCCGACCAATCCTCTCAAAAATTTCGGCAATTGCTTCATCTAAATGATCAATTATTAAAGACATCGAGCAGACCAAGTCCGGCTGAATAAATTCCGGTTGAGAAAAAAGATTAGCTAGTCCGGTATAATAAACATTCCGGGGGCCAAAGCCAACCAAAATCGCTTCTGAAGAAAGCTCGGCCAGTGCCTTAGCCAACTCTTTGGCGCTTTGAAAATCTCCAGTTAAGGGGATTTTGTCTAAAATCTCCTTAGTCTCCAAATCAAGCTCCTTCCGACCGACAAAATTATCAAGATAGTAGCGATAACCCTCAACAGTCGGAATCCGACCGGCAGAAGTATAAGGCTGGTAAATTAATCCGCGCTTCTCCAATTCAGCCATATCATTTCTGACAGTGGCAAAACTGATATCGTTGAAATGCTTCTCACCAATTAAATGAGAACCGACTGGAGCCGCAGATTCAAGATATTCTTCAACAATCGCCTTAAGAATTTTTTCTCTGCGTTCTGGCATTTTGGCGAAATTTTGGTTATTTTAGGTATTTTTTTAATTAGCACTCTCCCATTGAAGGTGCTAATTCTAATATATAACCTTAAAAAAAATTTGTCAAGAAGAACCGTTGAAAAAAATATTTTCAACGGCGCGATAAGGCGATAAAATTCCGAATTTCGTCTAAGAATAGTCTCCCACCCCTTTTTCCGGAGACATAATGTTGTTTTGATTAAAGATATTCACAACCGGAATAATTTCAAATCCATCTATCCTTGGAAGCTGATTATGCCAATATAATCTGACCGGTTGAGACTGGCCGGCTTTTAATTCTTCCAAAGTGATTGAATTGACAGAGACAATCTCTCCTCCACTGAATAAAAAAACTTGAATCCCAACTTCCCAATAACTGAATCCGGAATTGTTTGTCAGCTGAAAAGCCAGCTGGTTGGGATCACCCGGCTGGCGCCCGGGAATAAATTCTTCGTCAGCTGTTTGAAAATCAAACTGTTCTTGATAATTTTTGGAAAAATTCGCAATTCGCTCCCAGCGAAGGTTAAAAATATTCAAATCAGCGTTGGAATCCTCCTGACCAAGCCCGAGCAGATGTCTTTTTTGACCGGGAAAAACAAAACCGCTTCGGCTTGAACAGCTTTTCTGATCAGCTGAAAAACAATAGTCAAAAACCGCCAGCCAATCACCGTTGGGATTACTCGCCTGACTTAAAAAATCATAACGGCCATCCCGAGAAGCAATCCGCCTAACCGGAGAAAAAGCTAAATTTTTTGGAGCCAGTTTTCCAATTCTTTCGGTTATTTGACTAAATCCGGAAACCAAACGGAAATCAGCGGCTTTTTTTTCAGGATAGCCGTTAATCAAGTAAAAAAATCGCCAGCCAACCAAACTAAAAACAACCGCGGAAAAAACCGCTAAAATCACGATTAAAATCCTTTTTAGCAGAATCTTGCGACTAAGATACCAATAGCTTAATCTAAGCTGCCAACTGGTTAAATTGTTGGAGGAATCAGTGTTCATGGCGGTATTATACCAAAAAAATCGCCTTGATTAAAATTTCACTTTTCGGAAGGTTTTTTGCCAGCTAACCAGAATCGGGCTGGCGACAAAAATTGAAGAATAAGTTCCGACGACCACTCCGGCAATTAGAGCAAGGACAAAATCGGAAATCGTCCGGCCGCCGAATAAGAAAAGAGTGACTAAAACCAGCAAAGTGGTTACTGAAGTGTTTATTGACCGGGTAATTGTTTGATTAACGCTATCATTGACGACCTGCTCAAAATCATCCTGATAATGGCGGGCGAGATTTTCCCGGGTTCGGTCAAAAACAACAATAGTATCATGAACTGAAAATCCCAAAATCGTCAGCAGAGCGGTGATAAAAAGACTGTCAATTTCAGTCCCGAAAAAATATCCCAGAACCGAAAACAGCCCAAGAATCACGACAATGTCGTGGATTAAAGCGAGAATCGCCGCCACTCCGTATTTCCAAGAAGAGACTGGCTTGGAAATTTTTCGAAAGGCATAAGCAATATAAGCAATAATCATTACGACCGCCAAAATAATCGCTAACCAGGCTTTTTTCTTGATTTCCCGGCCAATGACCGGACCGACTGATTCAAACCGTTTTTCCTCTAAAATCGCTTGGGAAGAATCTTCCGAACCAAAAAATTCCTGAAGCTTGACAACGATTTTTTGATGAGTCTGTTCGGAAACATTCCGAAACCGGAGAATTAACCCGGCCTCTCCGGCCGGCTGTACCTTGACTTCCCCTAACTGAAATTCCTCCAGGGCCTCGTTAATCGCTCCAGTCGACGGCCGAGCCTCAAAAAACTCAACTTCCAAAAGACTGCCACCGGTAAAATCAATACCGAGATTCAAGCCCCAGCAGACAATACTTACCAAAGAAAGAGCCAAAATAACTCCGGAAAAGCCGTAAAAAAATTTTCTATTTTGAATTATCTTAAACTTCATAAATTAATCTTTGATTTTTAAACCGGCTCCGAACAGCCAGTTCCAACGGCTTAACCGCCATCTTATTACTAGCCGTAAAAATTGTTTGGTGATGATAATAGCCGAAAACATTGAAATAACAATTCCAATCGCCAGAGTAACTGCGAATCCTTTAATAATTCCAAAACCAAACCAAAATAAAATCCCGCAGGTTATCAACGAAGAAATGTTGGAATCCCGAATTGAACTCCAAGCCCGACGAAAACCTTCCTCAACCGCTGAATCAGGATTCCGCCCCTGACGGCGCTCTTCTTTGAATCTTTCAAAAATTAAAACATTGGCGTCAACCGCCATTCCGATTGACAGAATAAATCCGGAAATTCCGGCTAAAGTCAAAGTGACCGGCACCAGCTTAAAAACAGCCAAAACAACCGCAGTATAGATTATCAAGGCAAAAACCGACAAAACCCCCGGCAGTCGGTAGTAGAAAATCATAAATAAAGCGACTAACAGTAATCCCCAAAAAGCGGCTTCCAAACTTTTTTTAACCGACTGACCGCCAAGAGTCGCTCCAACGGTTGTTTGGGAAATTAAATTTATCGGCACCGGCAAAGCACCGGCGTTCAGCCGTCGAGCAAGCAACTTGGCCTCTTCAGGAGTGAAATTTCCGGTAATAACCGCTTCGCCGGAAAGAATTGGCTCATTAACTCGGGGAATACTGATTGGATAACCATCCAAAAATATCGCCACCAGTTTTCCTTGATTTTCCTTGGTGATTTCAGCGAATAAATCAGCTCCTTCCCGGTTGAATTTCAACCTCACTTCAGGGGTATTGGTCCGACCGCCGAGCTCAAAAACCGCTTTCTCAAGATGTTCGCCGGTCAAAAAAGTCTTTTCCCATTCCGGCTCAACTTTGATTCCAAGCTCGGTCGGAGTCTTTTTCTTGAATAAAATATGGCGGCTGTCAACTGCCAGGCCATCCGGAGTTTCAGACTCCCCTTCTTTCTTGATAATATGATAACCGTACTGGCTTTCAACCAACTCGGGGTAAACTTCGCCGGCTTTTAAATCCGAATTAAAAATAGCTTCTTCATATTCCGGAACCAATGAGCCCCGAACAACTTTGGGATAAAGGCCGCCTCGCTCCCGACTGCCGAGATCCTCGGAATATTCTTCGGCCAACCCGGCAAAATCATCACCCTGTTTCGCCCGACCGAGAATTTCTTCGGCCCGGCTTTTTACTTCTTGATTAGCTTCGGCCAGCCGCTCCCGCTCCTCCGCGGTCAGCTGGCTGGCGGCCGGATTTTCCTTTTTAAACTCCAGAAGCGGGGTTTCGCCGATTTTTTCAATCGCTTGATTAACATCATATACGCCGGCCAATTCAACAATCACCCGCCAATCCCGGCCAGTCTTGTTTGTTTGAACGAGCGGCTCGGAAACTCCCAAAACATTAACCCGGCGCTCAATGACATCCCGAACCCCGGCTAAAGAATCAGCTCGGCGATCCGGCTCAATTTCAGAAACATCAGCTTGATAAACTAAATGGGTTCCGCCTTGGAGATCAAGGCCGAGTCGAAAAGGCGGTCCATATTCTCCAAGCTCTATTTCCTGAATATTTTTAAAATTAAGCCGCCAGCTGTTGTCTTCAGGATTATGTTCAAAATTTGGAAAAATCCGCCAGTCCCGAACAACGGGAATTTGGCTTAGCAGCTGGTCGGCTTTGGCAGCGGCTGGATTTTTAAAACCAATGAGATCCAGTTTTAGAGCGGCAAAAAACAAAACAATAATCGCCAAAATAATCCAGCGAAGCCTGCCCCGCGGTCCGGGAAGAAAAAATCTTTTAATAATTGAATTTTCCGCCATAAATAAAACTTATACTCCTAAATTTATCAAAAAAAATAAAAAAAGGCAAGATCTTAAAAACCGGTTGAAAAAAATAAAAATTGTGGTAAAATAACTCCAGAAGCTCTTTTGGTAATCGGAAAAATGGAGGAAAATGATGATAAGGACATTTATCAACCGACCAGATCAGCCAAAAAAAGAGGAGGAGCCCAACCCGAAAGGAGAAACAGCAGACCAAGAAAACGAGCATGAATTTTGGGAAATTTTTCTCAGCAGCAAAAAAGGACAGGTATTGATTTATCTTCCGCCGGGAATTATTCCGGTCCGATTCAAGCTGGAAATTCTGGAAAAATATTTTAAGAAACGTCTCCAGCTGGTGATCGCCGACTATCATCCGCTTAACATTATCGTCGCCGTTAACCGGATTAAAAAAAGCACTCGGCTGGAGATAAGCGGCTTTGCCAATCTCGGCCGCCGGGGAATTTATGACTGTTCCTTTGTCTGCCAAACCTATTTTTTTGGAATCCACCGGGCGATTCACAATATCTTTGCTTTCATTTTTGAAATTCAAGAAGATGAACTGGAAGAAAACGAACTTTTTGAAGAGCAAGGCGAAGATCTTAAAAATCTGGGAGTGGTTATTGACGAGATGTTTAAGGATAGTCAGGATTTTCCCGAAAATCCTAAAAACGATTAGGAATCAGCAAAACCCAAACCATAATGGTTTGGGTTTTTTATTTAATCCGCTTATTTTTAATTTGCTTACTTATTTTAATTAAATCTTTAAATTTTTTCAGCCAACCCGGCTAATCTTTTAGAATAACCCCATTCATTATCATACCAAGCGATAATTTTAACCAAATTTCCACCAACCACTTTGGTAAAATTCAAATCAACAATCGCTGAAAAAGGATT
This sequence comes from uncultured Gammaproteobacteria bacterium, assembly GCA_964608895.1. GTDB lineage: Bacteria > Patescibacteriota > Patescibacteriia > 2-01-FULL-39-33 > 2-01-FULL-39-33 > CAZSPT01. Next base: position 11,348 of record CAZSPT010000002.1, read on the forward strand.
GCCGATAAAATCAGAAGAAACCAAAGGCTCTTCAGAAACCGCCAGCACTTCCCGAAATCTCCGGCTTTTAGCGGCTTTTTTAAAAACTTTGTTTATTCCCTCAACACTCGCCTCGGAAACTTTTAATAAAACAGTGATATCGGAAAGAGAACCGCAGGAAGTCGGCACCCTAACCGCCAAACCGTCAAAAAGCCCCGAAACCGCCGGCAGAGCTTTAGTGGTGGCGATTGCGGCTCCGGTTGTTGTTAAAACCATATTTTCGGCGGCCGCCCGACCCCGACGGGGATCTTTGTGGGCTCCGTCAACTAAATTTTGACTGGCGGTATAAGAATGAATCGTCGTTAAAAGCGCCTTGGCGACCCCGAAATTGGATTCAAGAACCTGAATGACCGGCGAAGCGCAATTAGTGGTGCAGGAAGCCATTGAAAAAACTTTGGCGATTTTTTTCTTTTTTAGACAGTCGGCGGTATAATCGGTCCCGGGAACGATTGTTTGAGTCGCCTCGTCTTTAGCCGGAGCGGAAATAATCACCCGCTTTGCTCCGGCGGCCAGATGGGCCCGGGCTTTTTTTTGGTCAGTAAACTGGCCGGTGCATTCCAAAACTAAATCAATTTTAAACTTCTTCCAAGGCAGCTTGGCCGGATTTTTTAAATTAAAAACCGGAAATTTCCGGCCGTTAACCCGGAGATTCCCGGAATCGGCGGAAACTTTGCCGGCATAACGGCCATAGACACTGTCGTATTTTAAAAGCTGAGCTAAAGTTTTGGCGTCTGAAAGATCGTTGATTGCCGCCACTTTTAATTTCTTGCTTTCCAAAGCGGCTTTAAAAACCGCCCGGCCGATTCGGCCGAAACCGTTGATGGCAATTTTTTTCATAATAAAAATTATGGATTACTTTTTTATTATATCAAATTTTTTAGGAAATAAAAAAGCCGCTGAAATCAGCGGCTAAGAAATAATTGAAACTTCAACAGAATCATCAATCGGGAACCTTTCTCCTTTATCGCCGATTAGACAATACCAATGGCAAGGAAATTCCGCCCGGTCCAACCCGACTACCCGACCCCGCCAATTAAGATGAGGAGCCTTGGTTTTAAAGACAAAAACTTCTTTACCCACAAGGAGCTCGCTGGCCTGATTGATTGATTCGGGAAGAACCGTCAAATTTTTCCGGCGGTTGGCCGGTTCTGTCGGAAACATAATCTATTCCTCCTTCTTAAAGTCCTGTTTTTTAGAAAATTCCGTTCGGTCAATTTTCAACCGGAACTTCAATCGTTACCTCCTTATCCCGGCCATCCTCTTCAGATTCGGCTGAATCAATTTTTACTTCAACCGTCCCTCGGAGAATATGCCGACCAACCACTTCGCCTCGGCCGTATTTTGTTTTAACTCGAGTGCCTAGCGCCGGCAACTTTTTAGCCAATTCTTCATAAAGCTCGCTTTCATAAGTTAAACAGCACTTCAACCGTCCGCAGATTCCCGACAGCCGCTCGGCTCCCCGATGAACAACTTGTTGTTGTTCGGCTAGATCGGAAGTAACATTGCCAAGCTCTTTCAAATGACTGCGGCAGCAAATTTGAAGGCCGCAGGGGCCAAAATCTCCAAGAAGTTTAGCTTCATCTCTGACTCCCATCTGGTGAAGCCGAATCACTCTTTGAAAATGTTTAGCCAATTCTTTAACTAACTCCCGGAAATCAACCCGGGTCTCGGCGATGAAAGCGATAATCAACCGGCGGTCGTCATAAGAAAAATGGCAGTCAATCAACTTCATATTCAAATTACGACGACGAACCGCCTGAACGCAATATTTAAGAGCCTGGTGCTTTTTTCTCGGATTATTATTATCTTGAACCGTTTTTAAATCCTGATAATTTGCCAATCGGTCAATCAGCCCGATTTCTTCAGATTGATCCTCAGGAGAAACAATCTCTCTTAATCCGACGACTCGCCCGGCGTCAATCCCAAATTCAGTAACGGCAATAACCAAATCCCTTTCCTTCAACTCAAAACTTTGGGGATTAAAAAGCCGGGCTTTGTCCCAAGGAGTGAATTTTACCAAAACAACTTTCATGACAAGGGTTAAACTTGGAATCTCCGAAATTTCAAAATTTCAATTCCAGAGCCGGCCTCGGTGAGCAAATCAGCGATTGTTTTTTGATCGTCTCTAACATATTCCTGATTAACCAGACAAACTTCCTGATAGAATTTCTTAAGCTTTCCTTCAATAATTTTCTCCATAATTTCTTCCGGCTTGCCCTGGTCCTTAAGCTGTTGGCGATAAATTTCTTTTTCTTTTTCCAGCACCGCCGGCTCAATTTCCGAGGGTTTAAGATAACGGGGAGCCATTGCCGCCGCTTGAAGAGCGACTTCCTTAGCCAATTCGCTTGAGCCGCCGGAAAGCACTGCCAGAGCGGCGAATTTTCGGTTGGCGTGAAGATAACCGCCGACATTCGGCCCGGTAAACTTTCCAAAATCTCCCAGTTTGATATTTTCTCCGATTTTTACAATCAGCTCTTTTTTTATTTTTTCCTCAGCTTGGCGCTTGAATTCTTCGGAGTCTTCAATTTCCAAAAGTTGGTCGGCCAGCTGGTCGGCCGCCTTGATAAAATCCTGATTTCGCGCGACAAAATCGGTTTCTGAATTAAGAACAACCGCTCCGGCCAATCCGGCCCGAGCGGCAATCGCGACCACTCCTTCAGCGGCGGTTCGGCCGAACTTTTTAGCCGCCTTAAGTTCGCCTTTTTTTCGGAGCGCCTCAATCGCCCGGTCAAAATCGCCTTGAGCTTCAATTAAAGCATTCCGGCAATCGCTGATTCCGGCGCCGGTCATTTCTCTTAACCGGGAAATTTCCCGGGGAGTGGGGGAAGTCATGATAATTTGAAAATTATTTATCTTGGACAGCTTTCTTACCGGCTGAAAGATTTTCAACAACCGCCCCGGCAATCGTCTTAACGATTATTTCAATTGATTTCACTGCGTCGTCATTGGCTGGAATCGGGTAATCAAGAATTTCAGGATTAACATTAGTGTCGGCAAAGCCAATGATTGGAATTTTTTTCTTCCGGGCTTCACTGATAGCGGTTTTTTGGCGTTTGGGGTCAACAACAAACAAAGCATCGGGCAATTTGGCCAACTCGGCCGCTCCGCCAATCAACTTTTCAAGTTTGTCAATTTCCTTGCTGAATTCCAGCTGTTCTTTTTTAGTATATTTATTTAAAGCTCCGGACTTCTGCTTGGTTTTAAGATTCTGATAACGTTTAATTAATTTTCCGACACTACTGAAATTAGTGAACATTCCGCCGATCCAGCGCTCGGTTAAACAAGGCATTTTTGCTTCTTGAGCGTATTTTTTGACAATTTCCCGGGCCTGTTTCTTGGTTCCGAGAAATAAAATCAAGCCGCCCCGCTTCGCCAAATTTCCGACAAATTCGGTGGCGGCTTCCAAACCGGCCAAAGTTTTTTCCAAATCAATAATATGGAAGCCACCTCGTTCAATAAAAACATAGTCCCTGGCATTCGGATGCCAGCGGCTTTTTTGATGGCCAAAATAAACTCCGGCCTGAAGCAACTCTAAAAGAGTCGGTAATTTCATTTTTTCTTTCCTTTCCAACCTCTACCTCTAGGCCTTTTGGCTGATTCCGCCTAAAAAAACGAAACAAGGAAAATAAAAAAGAGGTATGAGTAATTTGTTATAAATATTACAAACTTATCCTAACAATCTCAATCAGAAATGTCAAGAAAAAAACCAAACTTAACATAATTAACGCTTTTTTTTCAAGCTATTGCTAAAAAACAATTAATCTGCTAAAATATTAACACTGAATCAAAATAACCAGATATTATTATGAAAAAAGAAATTCATCCAACATATTATCCGGAAGCGAAAATAACCTGCGCCTGCGGTAATACTTTTAGTATTGGATCTACCGTCAAAGACATTCAGGTGGAAATTTGTTCGGCCTGCCATCCCTTTTTTACCGGCAAACAAAAATTGATTGACACCTCTCGTCGAGTTGACAAGTTCCAAAAAAGAGTTGAAGCAAAGGAAAAAGCCGCCGGGGACCGAATCGGCCGAAAAGCAAAACGAGCCAAACAAAAGAAAATTCAGGCCGCCAAAAAAGTGACCGTCAAAAAAGAAGAGCAAAAATAACCGACCGAAAAAAACAAAAGCGCCCGAAAGCCGGGCTCTTTTTGTTTTTTAAAATTTATAATATAATAATAAAAGATGACCGCGAAAAACCTTAAAAAAAACCAAGAAAGATTTGAAGAGCTGGAACGCCTCCTTCAAGACGAGGCGAATATTCAAGATGGCGAAAAAATCAAGGAAATTACCAAAGAATACAACAATCTTAGAGAAATTATAGCGGTTTCCAAGGAACTGGAAAAAATCAACCAGGAAATCAAAGAAGTTGAAAAAATCATCGCTGAAAACGAAGACGATCAAGAGCTTAAGAAAATATCTGAAGAAGAAAAAAGCCGGCTGGAAAAGAAAAAATCGGATTTTGAAAAAAAACTCAAAACTTTGCTCACTCCTCCGGACCCCAACGACAAAAAAAACGCCATTATTGAAATCAGAGCCGGAGCCGGCGGCAATGAATCAGCTCTGTTCGCCGCTGATCTTCTCAGGATGTACCTAAAACTCGCCGAACGGCAAGGATGGCAGGCTAAACTGATTTCTTCCAATCAGATCGGCCTTGGCGGCTATAAAGAGGCAATTCTGGAAATTGCCGGAGCCAATGTCTATGGAACAATGAAATATGAAAGCGGTGTTCATCGGGTTCAGCGGATTCCCGAAACCGAAAAACGGGGACGGGTCCACACTTCAACCGTCACCGTCGTCGTCCTTCCCGAAGCTGAAACAGTTGACTTTAAGCTTGACCCGAAAGATCTTCGCTTAGACACTTTTTGTTCAAGCGGCCACGGCGGCCAAAGCGTCAACACCACTTATTCGGCCGTCCGGGTAACCCATCTGCCGAGCAACACTATTGTTTCTTGCCAAGACGAGCGCTCCCAACAGCAAAACAAAGAAAAAGCTTTAACTATTCTGCGCTCTCGGCTTTTAGAAAATCACCGGCAGGAAGAGCGCCGAAAAATCGGAGCGACCCGGAAATCACAAATTGGAAGCGGCGACCGAAGCGAAAAAATCAGAACCTACAACTTTCCCCAAGACCGTCTGACCGACCACCGACTTAAAGAAAATTTTAATAATCTTGAAAAAATATTCAACGGCGGAATTAAAGAAGTGATTGAACAAATCAAAGAACGGGCGGCTGAATAAAACTCGTCCCGCCGAAATTTTTTAATATAATAAACATAAATATAATAAACATAAACGCGATGACTGAAAAAAAACCAAAAATATCCCTAATTATTCCGGCCCATAATGAAGCTGAAAATATCAGCCGGGTTTTAAAAATCGCGGTCCAAGCTAAAAAAATAGATGAAATTCTGGTCGTCGCCGACGCCTGTCAGGATCAAACCGCCGAAATTGCCAAAAAATTCCCAGTCACGGTGATTGAAAGAAAAAAAAGTCAAGGAAAAGGAAGCGCCATGATCGCCGGAGTCGCCCGAGCGTCCGGTAAAATTATCGCCTTTGCCGACGCCGACCTAAAAAACCTGACTATCAACCACCTTAACCAAATTCTTGAACCAGTAATCAAGGGACGGGCGACAATGTCAGTCGGTCTACGGGATCGGGTCTTTGGTCTTGGAGCTCTGATTCCAAAATTTTTTCCAATGTTCGCAATCGGCGGCGAGCGAGCAATGACTAGAGAATTTTTCGAAAACCTGCCCAAAACTGAAATTGTCCTGGATTTTGGAATTGAAACCGTAATGAATTACTGGGCAAAGAAAAAAAAGCTGAAAATCGCCCGGCCGGTTTTAAAAAACCTCCAGCAAATCGTTAAAGAGAAAAAATGGGGCTGGTGGCCGGGTTTTCTCGCCCGAATCAAGTTAACTAAACAAGTCTGGCGAGCCCGAAAAATTATGAAAGAAAGACAATGACCGTCAAAAAAATAATCCAGCAAGCGTCCAACCGGCTCAATCAAGCCGGTTTTTCCCGGCCGAATTTGGAAGCTGAAATTATCCTTGGTTTTGTCTTGAAAAAATCCCGGGAATTTCTTTTAGCTCGGCCGGAAAAGGAAATCACTCCGGCTTTGGCGAAAAAATTCCGCCAGCTCGTCTCCCGCCGGCTGGCCGGAGAGCCTTTTGCTTATTTAACCGGCCAAAAAGAATTTTTCGGCCTGAAATTTCAAGTCAATGAAAAAGTTTTAATTCCCCGGCCGGAAACCGAACAGCTGGCCGAAGAGCTTCTTAACCGGCTCAATCAATCCGGCCCGGCCGAGCCGACAATCGTTGATCTTGGAACCGGCTCCGGCTGCCTGGCGATCGTCGCCAAATTATTCCAACCAACGGCCCGGGTAATCGGTTTGGATATTTCCGAACCGGCTTTAAAATTGGCAAAAAAAAACGCCCGAAATCATCGGGTTAAAATATCTTTTCTAAAAAGCGACCTGTTAAAAAAAATTTCCAAAATAAAGATAGATTTTCTGGTAGCCAACCTCCCTTATCTAAAAACCGGCCAAATCAAAGACGGATTAGTCAAATTTGAACCGGCCATTGCTTTGGACGGCGGCCCGGACGGCTCAAAACTTTATCAAAAGCTATTCAAAGAAATTACCAAGCTGACCGAACCGCCTCAAACGGCTCTTCTTGAAATTAGTCCGGAAATTTTGAAAAAAATTAAGGCCGAAGCGAAAAAATGCTTTCCTAACGAAAAAATTTCAATCAAAAAAGACTTAGCGGGTCAATCCCGGATAATGATAATTGATTTTTAACTTCAAAATTCTTCCAAAACTTCATCCAGCTCCCTTAAATCGGAAATCCTAACTAGCCGGCAACGAAGCGCTTTCGCCCGCGGCCGGCCGGCGGTATACCAAAGAAGATGTTTTCTAAGCTCAATAATTCCCCGGTCGCCTTTGGTTTGGTAAGCGAACCGGCCGTGTTTTTTGATAATTTTTTTAATCTCGGAAGTATCCGGCCGGTGATAGCGTCCAGTCTCAAGAAATTCTTTGATTTCCTGAAAAAGCCAAGGCCGGCCACAAACCCCCCGGGCCAAACCAAGGCCGTCAGCTCCGGTTTTATCCAGAGCTTCTCGGGCCGTTTCCGGACTAACAATTCCTCCGTTAGCCAAAACTTTTCCCTGAAAAAGTTTTTTTGCCTGTTTGATAATTTCAAAATCAACCGGTCCGGAAAAAGGATTCTTAAAATAGCGTCCATGAATCATAACCGCCGACACCGGCAAATCCCTGATTTTTTCTAAAAAGTCCAGAGCGGTTATTGAACCAATTCCGGCCCGAATTTTCACTGAAACCGGCAACCGACTCGTTTTGACGGCCGTTTCAATAATTCGGCGGCAAAAATCAAGATCTTTCATTAAGGTGACTCCGCCGCCATGGCTGACGACTTTTTTCGCCGGACAACCGAAATTTATGTCAATTCCGTCAAAGCCGGCTCGGTGGCAAAGCTTAATCGCCTTAGAAAAAGAAAAAAGTCGCTTGCCGAACAACTGGGCGATTACCGGCTTTTCCGAACGGCTGATTTTCAGCATTTCCAATGTTTTTTTACTTTGATAATAAAGGGCGTCAGCTGAAATCATTTCAGTATAAACCAAGTCGGCCCGGCAACTTTGGCAAAGTCGTCGGAAAGCCGAATCAGTTACGCCCGCCATCGGGGCGAGCGCGATAATCGGTGAAGTAAGTTTTTTCCAAATTCCGGACATTTTAGAAATTATTCCCGTTCTTGAAAATTATTTTTTTTAAGCAGGTAGTCACCGACCCCGTCCTCAACCTGATAACCGAGGCGGCCAATTTCCTTTCTGAGCCGATCAGCTTCCCGGTAATCGCCGGCTTTTTTCTTTTTCCAGCGAAGCTCGCCAAGTTTTTTAATTTTTTCCGGAATTTTTTCAAATTTGGTCTCCCCCAAGCCAAGGCCGAAAACTCGATCAAAATCCTTAAGGGTCGCCAGCTTGACTTGGCCGGGCAAATCCGATTTAAGAACTTCTCGGCCGGTCGCCAAGGCCCGGGGAATATTAAAATCGTCCTCAAGAGCGGCCCGAAATTTTTCAAGAAATTTCTTTTCCGGGCGGCCGCCGGAAAATGAACCGGCCGGCGGCTCAAACTGAACCTGAAGGCCGGTCAATCCTTTTTCAGCTCCTTTAAGAGCCGACCAAGTAAGATTTTGCCTGCTTCGATAGTGCGCTTGAAGAAAAAAATACCTCAAAGCGAGTGGCGAAAAACCCCTTTGCTTAACATCCTCAAGAGAATAAGAGGTTCCTTGAGACTTGCTTATTTTTTTTCCATTGACAGTGAGATGCTCGTTATGGAGCCAATAATTGACAAACTTTTTACCACTGGCGGCTTCGCTTTGGGCGATTTCATTAGTATGATGAATCGGAATATGCTCAACTCCCCCCATGTGAATATCAATGGTTTCACCAAGATATTTCTGAGCCATCACTGAACATTCAATATGCCAGCCGGGAAAACCCCGACCGTCTTCAACCAACCGGGAATAAAACGGACTCGGCCAAGTCTGAAGAGCTTTCTGATGAACACCGGCTTTAAAAAACCACAGGGCGAAATCAGCCGGTGATTTCTTTTGAGAATCGCCTACTTCGCCCTTGCCGGCTCGGGAAATGTTTTTCTCACCCTTCTGACCGGAAAGCCGGTAATAATCTTTAGCCTTTGACACTTGGAAATAAATAGCCAAATCAGTCTGATAAGCATAACCCTTATCTAAAAGGATTTTAATCATCTTCTGAATACCTTTGATTTCTCCGGAAGCAAACGGCTTTTTCTCCGGCGGAATGACATTAAGCTCCTTTAAGTCGTTTTCAAAAATTTTTAAAAATTTTTTAACAATTTCTTTGGGGCTTTTTTTCTCCCGGCGGGCTGAACGCTCAATTTTATCTTCTCCTTGGTCTTGATCGCTGGCCAAATGGCCAACATCAGTATAATTGCGAGCCATTTTTACCTGATAGCCAAGATATTCAAGACCACGACGGATTAAATCGGCTAAAACAACCGCCCGGAGATTGCCAAGATGCTGAGTCCAATACAAAGTCGGGCCGCAGTGATAAAAAGTGACCTTCTTGTCCTTTAAAGGCTTAAATTTTTCTTTCCTTCTCGTTAAAGTATTATAAACGGTGAGCATATCGCTTTTATTTTTATTTTAAGGGTTATCAGCTTTTTTTTCAAGGATTGGTTTTGATTTTACAAAAAAGAGGCCTGATATATCAGGCCTCGTCAGCTTTCCTTAAGGGTTTGGAAAAAACCGCCGGAAACATTCCCGGCATAAGGAATTCCGTCAATCAAAAAATGCTCCTTAACCGCCAAAGCGTCCTTTTCTCCCTGTAAACCGGCTTTTTCAGAAAAATTAGCGCAAACCAGATTCACTTTGCAGAAAAAACAGCTAAAATACTCCGGTCGGCCGGCAATGGTTAGGCCGTTCCCTTGGCCCGGCCTTGTTCCCGCCATTTGCAGATCCGCCGAATTTTCCTTAATCTCTTTTGTTTTCATATTATCTCCTCTCAGAATCAAAAATACCGGCTCCTGCTCGACGATTCCGGCCACCGGTCAAAAGACAAAGAAAACAAGTCTTTTGAAAACAGCAGCGGCCGTCCTCATCTTTAAAACAAAGCTGATTGCCGCAAACCGAACAAACTTCCCTCTCTAAACAGTCAAGCGAACATTTTTCCCGCTCCGGACAACCAGTCCGGCGCGATTTTTTCCTTTCCATAACTCCTCCTTCTTTATTTTCAAAGTGCGATAAAATAAAAAATCCCCAAACGGGGAGTTTTATCAATCTGGAATAAAGCCAGTCTTAACAAAACTCCCGCCCGTTTCGGGGAATAAGCAAAACAACCAATCCCAAAAAAGATTGAAATGTTTTTTGAACATTTTTTTTCCGCAAAATCATACGCGGATTATTATAATCAACCAAAAAACTACTTGTCAAATTTTCTATCCCCAAGGTTTTTCCTGGCGGACAAGCAGCCGCTTTGCCTTAAGAGGTTCAGCCATAATTTCCTTGACAATTTTTTCCAGTCTGATCCCTTGAGATGCTTTAACCAAAATCAAATCCCCTTCAGCGATTCTTTCCTGAAGAAACCGGCCGGCCCGGCCGACGTCAGAAAAGACAAAAATATCGTCGGTATCCATTCCCTGACGCTGAGCTTCGGCGGCGATTGTCCGGGCCCGTTCGCCAATAGTGATTAAAACATCGGCTTTATTATCAACGACTTTTTTTCCGACTTTCCGATGAGCCTCGTCAGTATAAGCGCCAAGCTCAAGCATATCTCCCAAAACAGCGAATTTTTTGCCGGCCGCTTTCAGCCGTCCGAGTAAATCCAAGGCGACCATAACAGAATCCGGCCCGGCGTTATAGCTATCGTCAATAATTAAAGAACCTTTAATTCCTTCAATTAGACTAGTTCGGCCCGGCGGCGGTTGAAACAACCGAAGGCTTTGGGAAATTTCAACCAGATTAATACCGTAAATCAAACCAACCGCCGCTCCGGCCAAAGCGGCGTAAATTAAATGCTCACCGAGAACTTTGGGTAAAAAAACCGGAACAGTGCTTCCTTGATAATTCAACTTAAAATTAAGACCGGCGGCAGAATACCCCCGCTCGGAGCGGTAAAAAGAAATTTCCAAAGCTTTTAAATCAACTTGGGAATTCTCAATTCCGTAACTAAATTTCTGATTTTTGATTTTTCCGGCAATCTCCCGAATATTTTTGTTATCAAAATTAAAAACCGCCCAGCCGTTCCGAGGCAGTCGACTGACAATCTTTGATTTTTCTTCGGTAATTTTTTCAAGACTTTTGAAAAATTCAAGATGAACCGGACTAATATTGGTAATTACTCCGATTTTCGGCGGCGCCAAATCAACAAGATAATCCATATCCCCTTCCCGGTCAACCGCCATTTCCAAAATCAAAATTTCAGGATATCTTTTTTCTTTCCAGACAAGAATCGCTGCTGCTTTAACAAAAACCCCCAGCCAGCCCCAAAAAGTCCGACCGCCGGAGCTCGCTCCGATAATCGTCAAAGGAAGACCGATTTCATTATTATAATTCTTGATATTCCTCCGGACGTTAAATTTTGGAGACAAAACCGAATAAATCGCCTCTTTGGCTGAAGTTTTGCCGACGCTGCCAGTCACTCCGATAATCTCCGGCTGATATTTTCTTAAAATCGCTTTGACCAGAATTTTAAGAATTTTTTGCACGACTTTTTTACAAAAATTTTTCATTTGGAAAAAATTATCTCTAAGATAATTATTGATAATACCTTTAAAAAAAGAAAAAATCAACCTGGCTATTCAATCTTATAGGGAGCGTCATAAGGAATATTGTAATAACGGAGAGCAAATTCAGCCACCTCCTTAAAAACCGGAGCAGCCGAAGCTGAGCCGGTTTTAGCCCAGCCGGGTCGGTCAATTCTAACCAAAACAGAGATTTTCGGATCGTCAAAGGGAACAAAGCCGACAAAAGAAGTGTAGACATCATTGCTATAGCCCCGGCCGTTTTTTTTAGCGATTTGAGCGGTACCGGTCTTACCGGCAACCCGATAACCGGGAATCGCCGCCGACTTGCCAAAGCCGTTTTTAACAACGCTAACCAACATTCCTCCGAGTATTGTCGCCGTTTTCTGACTAAAAACTTCAGTAACCTTCTCCGGACCAAATTTTTCCACTGTTCCGTCAGCCTGAACAATTTCGGAAACCAAATAAGGCTTCATTAATCGGCCTTCGTTGGCAATTGCCGAAAAAGCGGCAATCATTTGAAGCGGAGTAACTTTAATTCCCTGGCCGTAAGAAGCAGTCGCCTTGTAGATTTCTCCTCGCCTGTCAAGATTGGAAATGTCGCCGGCCACTTCAGTTTTTAAACCAACGCCGGTCAGTTGGTTAAAGTTAAATTGCTTAATATAATCAACAAAAACCTTTGGTCCGGCTTGACGCATCGCGTAAATCGCCCCGGTATTGATTGATTTCTCCAAAACTTCAATCATTGTCTGCCGACCATAAATTTTACTTTGAAAATTTTTCAAAACATCCGGACCGATTGTCACTTGTCCGGTGTCTTGATAGCTGGTCAGAGGCTCAATTCGACCGACATCTAAAGCAATTCCCAAAGTAATCGGTTTAAAAATAGAACCCGGCTCATAAGGATCGTAAATTGCCGGATTGTTAAAAAACCTGATGTCGTCAACTTGATAATATTTGTCCGGCTGGTAATCAGGGGCGCCGCAGAGAGCCAGAATCGCCCCAGAAGATGGATCTAAAACAATCACCACTCCCCCGGCCGCCTCAAAATAATCAACTGCTTTATAAATCGCCTGACAAGCCTTGTACTGAATTGCCCGGTCCAAGGTTAGAACCAAATCAGCACCATCACGCTTTTCCTGGAAAGAATGGCGGCCGACAGCGATAATATTTCCCCAAATATCGGCTTCAGAATAGATTTCTCCCTGGCGACCGGCTAAAATATCGTCAAAATATCCCTCCAAACCGTATTTTCCTTGGCGATGATTGCCTTGAAAACCCCAAAAGCCGAAAAGATGGCCGCCTAAACCTTTTTCCGGATAAAACCGCCAAGTTTCCTTTTTAAAATAAAGGCCGGAAATTTCCAAATTAGAAATAGCTTCAACTTCTTCTTCACTGAGCCGATGATAGAGCGGCTCATAAGGGTCTTCTTGGTCTAAAATTTCAGTCAACCGGGAAATTTCCTCTTTCTGCCGCTCTTGACGCCATTTTTCTCGGCGAAGTTCTTTGATTTCCCGCTGCATTTCAAGATCCATTTCTGGAGAAATATCACCGAAAAGCTCGGCCTCTTTTTCCTGGTCAATTTCCAACTCCTCGGGCAGACCGAGAATTTCAACCAATTTTTCGGCAACAGTGGCCGGCTCGGAAACTTCGGTTGGAACAGCGTAAAGCATATCAAGCTTCTGATTGGTTACCAAGGGATAAAGTTTTGGCGAACCGTCAACTTCCTCGCTAACATAAATTGAACCTCGTTCAGGGAAAAGTTTTTGATAAAGCTCATGTTGACCCATTGCTAAAGCAGAATAAAAATCGCCTTTAATAATCTGAAGTTCAAAAAGACGGCCAATAACTAAAACTGAAAAAATAATAAAAAAAACGGCTAGAAATTTAATTCTACCCTGCCCCCCGGCCCGCTTTCCCGGACTGGCCGGAAAACCGCTCCGGGAACCGGCTTGATAGCGACGCCAAGACATAACTGATTTTATTTACTTCCGAACAACCGCCGAACCAACCGGAGTAATCATCTCAACTTTGTCAACCGCGACTAAATTCAATTGTTCGGCCCGGTCAATCATTTTCGCCATTGAGCGGGCTTCAATGTATTCCAAATTCAATTTTTCATTCTTGGTTTTTAATTCTTCAAGCCGAGACTCCAGCTCTTTGATTTGATAACCTTGAGTGGCGGTTGAATTTATCTGAAAAAGATAGCCAAGACCAACTAAAAAGGTCAAACCAACCGCCAAAACGGTTATCTTTCGGGGACTGACCAAGCCGGAAATTTTCTGAAAAATCTTTTTTTTCCGATTTAATTCCGGAAAATGGTGATTGGTTTTTTCAATTTTTTGGAATCGGCCCATGATTATTTGATTATTATTACTGTTATTAGACAGCTTAAGCTGATTTTTCAGCCACCCGCAGTTTGGCACTCCGACTGGCCGAATTACTCGCCCGTTCTTCCAAAGAAGGCTGAAGCGGCTTTTTGGTCAAAATTTTCAAATTTGGCGGTTCAAATTTCGCCTGCTGGCGAAAAAAATTCTTGACCAGACGGTCCTCTCCGGAATGAAACGAAATAACCGCCAGCCGTCCGCCAGGCTCCAAAATTTCAAGAGCTCCGGGAAGAGCGGCCGCCAAATTATTTAATTCATCATTAACCGCCAATCGAAGGGCTTGAAAAACTCTGGTTGCTGGATGGCGGCGGGATTTTTTCTTGAATCGCCGGCGATAAATGGTTGAGACAAGCTGGACAAGCATATCAGCCGTCTCAATCGATTGGCCTTGACGCCGAATCGCGATAATTTTCTTGGCAATCGGACGAGCCAAAGGCTCTTCGCCGTATTTTTCCAATATTTCAATTAATTGCTCTTGGGAATAACTTTTTAAAATATCCGCTCCGGTAAGTTCTTGTTTTTCAGGGTTGTATCTTAAATCCAAAAATTCCGAACCCTGGAAACTAAACCCCCGATTTCCTTGAACGAGCTGATCTGAGGAGAGGCCAAGGTCTAATAAAACACCAAAAAATTTATCAATTCCGCAATCATCTGCTATTTTTAATAAATTCTTGTAATTGTCGTTAACCAGAATTAAATTTTTTCCAACTGTTTTTCGCTTTAATCGGGCAATCGCTTTAGGATCCCGGTCAATCGCCAAAACTTGACCGTCCGGCCGAACCCTTTTTTCCAAGGCAAGGGCATGGCCGCCGCCGCCGGCGGTGCAGTCAAGAAAATTCTGACCGGTTCGAGGTCGGAAATATTCTAACACCTCATTGAGCATTACCGGCTTATGGACGGTCATAAAAATTAATTATTAAGAGCCGCTAAACTCCCAAATCATTTAAAGCTTCGGCAATTTCATTAGAATTCTTTTCAGTCTTGGCTTTATAATTATTCCACTTGGTTTCATCCCAGATTTCCAGCCGGTTATAGAGGCCGGCGACAATTATTTTTTTCTTCAAACCGGCGAATTTCCGAAGATACTCCGGCAAGATAATTCTCCCCTGCCTATCTACCTCAACATCCATTGCTCCGGCAAGCATCAACCGGGAAAAAGCCCGGGTATTTGCCTGGCTGATAGGCAGAGCCGCCAATTTTTCGGCCAGCTCGTCCCATTCTTTTTTAGGATACAAAAAAAGACAGTCGTCTAAGCCTTTGGTAACCACCGCCTTTTTTAGTTGATGACGAAATTTTGCCGGAACCGCCAACCGACCCTTAGAGTCAACATTATGTGAATACTGGCCAACAAACATTTTTATTTAACTTTTAATTATTGTTTTTAATTAAGTTATCCACTCTGATCACAGTTTATCCCCACTTATCCCCACTGCTCACCTTCATATCCTTATTATACACCACTTTAAGGAAAAAATCAACATTCCTCAAAACAGCCAAAAAAAACAAAAAAACAACCGATTAAGGCTGTTTTCTTCTTAAAAGGGGATAAATTGAGGATAATTAAAAATCAGCAATATTTAGGAAGAATAATCTGATTCGGGGGAACTTTTGCCGGCTTTAACCGCTGAAGAGCCAAAACAATCAACTCGGCCGGAGTTTGAAATTCTTTAATAGAAATTTCCGCCACCGGAATTTTAAGACTATAGCCGAGGGCGTTGGCCACCGCCGCTCCAACCCGAAGAGAGCTAAAACTATCCCCCGGCCCGGAAACCGCCGCCACCCCTTGAAACTTAACCAGGGTTAAATTCCTCCGAGCTAAAAAATCTTTAAGCGCGATTAAAAATTTTTCCGAACCAGAAATATTCCGGCGGCTGAAAAAAAATCCTTCCGGCGATTCCCCGGCCAAAAAAGCCGGCTGATTTTTTTTAACAGTGTTAATGACAAGAATCATAATTCAGCTTTTAAATCGGGCGGTTATTTTGTCAATGACAATTAAATTTTTTCCTTCCAAAAGATCATAAAGAAAACGGTCGGCAACATTCTGACGGTAGTTAAAATCCTCCCGGGACATCACCGCGTAATTAATCGCCTGACCAAGCTCCTTTTCAAATCCCCGAATCAGCCGAAGCAGTTGAGAACGGTTGATCCGGCCGACGATTAAAAGATCGGCCGGGGCTTCCCGCCGCCCGACAAAAACACCCGAAAGAAGAAAAAAATTCACATTGCCGAGCCGCCGAACCCGTTCGGCCAACGAGCTTTCCAGAATCAACTGAGCTTTAATTAGT
The DNA here is from genome assembly GCA_964608895.1 of uncultured Gammaproteobacteria bacterium. Lineage (GTDB taxonomy): Bacteria > Patescibacteriota > Patescibacteriia > 2-01-FULL-39-33 > 2-01-FULL-39-33 > CAZSPT01. The sequence goes on from CAZSPT010000002.1 coordinate 27,347, forward strand.
AAAGCCCTAAGTTCCTCGGCGAAAATAAAACCGGAATTAAGCTTATAGTATCTTTTATTGTCTTTGAGTTTTTTTCCAGCCTCCCGCTCAAGGTCTTTTTTAGTATAGGATCTAATAATTCCAATCTTCTCCAAATTATTCAACTCCCGCCGAACCGAATTAAGATGGGAGTTCAGCCGCCGACTCAATTCCCGGACATAAAAAAAACGCTCTGGATTGTTTAAAAACAATCTTAAAAGAGCGACTCGGCATTTTGAACCAAAAAGTTGTTCAAGCATATAAAAAAAAATAATATTGTTGGGAAAAAGTTTGCTTTTCAATTTTGTTCTATTGTATAATATAGAATATTAAATGTAAAGCCGACCAAATTTATGGATGATTTTTCCTTAAAAATGGGAAAATTAATCTTGGAAGCCGAGAATGACCGGATTTCCGGCGATGCTTTTATCGCCCAACCGGAAAAAGAACTGGCCGAAAAATTAGGAGTGATTTTCGGAATTGTTGAATTGATTGAACAGCCCGACTATTTTACTGATCGCTTTTTTGGCGTCATTGACGACTTAAAAACCGAATATTATCTTCCGCCGCTGGAAACTGAATATGGCTTGGAAAAAAGGCTTGAAGAGTGTTTTCAACGGGCTAATCGCCGAATCGCCAAAGCTTTGAATGAATCAGTTGAAAGAATCAACCCCCGGAATATCAATGTTGTTGTCGGCCTGGTTCAGCGGAATAAAATCCATCTCGGCCAAATCGGAAAAATCCCTTCGCTGGCCTTTCACCAAAAAAAGAAATACGATTACGCGATCGTTGATATTTTTGAAGCCGCCGGCGAGAAAAAAGAAAAACTCAACCCGGAAAAAATGTTTTCCAATATTGTCAGCGGCGCCCTCACCGCCAAAGACGATCTGCTCTTTCTTAACGAAGCGGTTCTTAAATATCTTTCCCAGAATAATCTTTTGGAAATTCTTTCAGAAAACACTCCGGCTTCGGCCGCCCGGGAAATCCAGGAAGAACTCAAAAAAAACAACGATAATTTTTATTTAATCATTGGTCAGCCGGAGGAATTTCAACCGATCCCGGCTGAAAAAAGTTCGCCTCTCCGTCGAGAAGGCCATCCCAAAAATTCCTTAAACGAATTAATTACCACCCAGGAAAAAACCGAACAGTATCTCACCCCCTCCCTAAAGCCAAACTGGAAAAAAATAATTATTCTTATTTTTCTCGGTTTTAAAAAAATAATCAGACTGGTCGGAACCGGCTTAAAAATTCTAATTGAAAAAACAGCAGACGGACTGGCCCGGCTCGGGCCTTGGCTGAAAAAAAATATTCCACGGTTTATTCAAACAGGCGGACGGGCCGGTCGAGAGCTGTCCGGCGATCCCAAAAATTTTTTGAAAAACACCAGCCAGCAATTCCGGACAGCCGCAAAAAAAATCGGCCGCCGAACAATTGAATTTGATCAAAGCCGCTATCAAAAGATAATTACCGACCAATCAACTTCCTCGGGAAATCTTGGAAAAATCAGCGACTGGCTTAACCGCCAAATCGCCAAATTCCTTTCCTTAAACCGCTTCCAACAAATTTTAATAATAATCGCCGCCTTGGGAATCTTCGGCTTCAGCCAGAGCGTTGTCTGGCAGGGACGTCACGCCGATTTCGGTCAAAAAAAGGAAATTACTGAAATTATCCAGGAAATTAAAGAAAAAATAAACACCGCCGAAGCCCAAAATATTTTTAATGACGAAGCCGGAGCGGAAAAATCCCTGGCCGAAGCCCGGGCCCTACTCGCTGAAATTCCCGAACAGAAAAAATACCGAGACCAGCGGGAAATGATCCATAATCAAATCAACCAACTTGAAGAAGCTCTTAAAAAAATCAGCTACCTTGAAAATCCTGAATTGGTCGCCGATCTCAATCAGCGGGACAGTCAAGCGGTCAGCGCCGGCCTTGTTAAAGCCGGCAACCGATTATTCGTTTTTAACAATCATAATCAAATTCTTTATCAAATAAATCTGGCTCAAGGCGGACTGGAGGCCAGACAGCTTCCAGAAAATCTTTCTCAAATTGAAAAAATCAGTGCGATTAACGAAGAAACAATTATTCTCTTAAACAATGGCCGGGAGTTCTACCGCTACCGCCTGAAAGAAAATACTGCTGAAAAAATTCTTAATTTGGAAGAATCAATCGCCGATTTTGATCTTTATCAAGAAAAAATTTACACTTTGCGACCCGACCAGAACCAAATTTATAAACATCTCAAAACTTCAACCGGCTACAATAGCGGCCAACCATGGATTCAAGACGGCTCAAACATCAGTCAAATGGGAATAATCGCCATTGACGGAGGAATATATCTCGCCGGAAAAAACGGAACAATTAATTATTTTATGGCCGGCCGGAGCCAAGAAGCAGATTTTTCCGAAATTGCTCCTCTAATTAAACAACCCGACCAGCTCTTCAGTCGGCTGGAATCAAAATATCTTTACCTCCTTGACCGGGCAAACCAGCGAGTAGTGATTTTTAATAAAAACGGCAATCTAAAAATTCAATACAGCTCCAAAAAATTCAATCGCCTGAAGGCAATGGCAGTCGCCGAATCGGAAAAGAAAATCTATCTCCTTTCAGACAACAAAATCTACTCAATTCCGATAAATTTCTAAGAAAAATAAGACATAAAAAATAAAAGCCGTAAAAATAAAATTAAATGGCAATAAAAAATCAAGCTCCCTGAAGGGAGCTTGATTTAACGCCTATTCAATTGTCTCAAAAAAACCTAAATTATCTAAAACAATTTTT
>CAZSPT010000002.1:30152-36016 GCA_964608895.1 uncultured Gammaproteobacteria bacterium
AAATTAACTGTCGCGCCGGCTTCTTCCAAAGTCTTCTTGGCTTCCTCAGCTTCTTCTTTTTTAACCTGCTCTTTAATCACTTTCGGAGCGCCGTCAACTAAATCTTTGGACTCCTTTAGGCCAAGGTCAATTAAGGTTCGGACCGCTTTAATGACGGCGATTTTATTATCGCCAGCCGCGGCTAATTCAACATCAAAAACGCTTTTTTCTTCGGCGGCTTCTTCGCCTCCGGCCGGCTGGCCGACGGCGGCGGCTGCCGGAACAGCGGCGGAAACACCGAATTTTTCTTCTAAAATCTTAACCAACTCGGCCAAATCTTTAACACTCATTTGTTCAATTTGGTCAACCAAACTTTGAAACTTTTCCGGCACAATTACTTCTTTTTCAGTTTCTTTAGTTTTTGATTCTTCAGTTTTGACTTCTTCCGGCTGGCCTTCGGCCGGTTTTTGATCTTTAACGGGATTTTCAGCCGGCTGTTCTTGATTTTTTTCTTCGGTTTGTTTTTCTTCGGTTTGTTTTTCTTTAGTTTGTTTTTCTTCGGTTTGTTTTTCTTCAGTCATAATTTTAAAATTATTTCTAAATATTTATTATTTACTGCTTAGACTCCTTTAGATTGTTTAAAACCCCTAACAAATTTCTGATTCCACCGGAAAAAACATTTACTAAACCAGATAATGGAGCGGAAATACTCCCAACCGTTTTAGCGAGGAGCTCTTGATGGGATGGTAGTTTTGCCCATTGAGCAACTTCTTCAATGCCAATAAATTCGCCTTCAAAAATTCCCCCTAAAACTTTAAATTGCTCATGGTCTTTGGCAAAATCGGCTGTCAATTTGGCTGGAGCGATTTCATCGCCAAAACCGAAAACTCCGGCAAACTCTCCGGAAAATTCCTCCGGAGACTGCTCGGAATAATTGGTTTCGGTAAGAGCTTTCTGGAAAAGATTTTTTTTAATCACTAGATAAGCGGCTTCCTGATTCTGACAATTCTGCCGAAACTGATCTATTTCTTTAACTGAAATTCCGGAAAAATTAACAAAAACCGCTGAAGCGGCTTCTCCCAGCTTAGTTTTTAAATCCTGAATAATTTCTTTTTTTTGCGCCTTGGTTTTGGGCATAATTTTGGGGTTAATAAAAAAAATCTGCGTTTCCGCAGACCAAAGCCGGATATAAGATTTCGGCTTCCTCGGCAGGTCTTAAGGCCGCCCGCGGTCTTTGGAAACTTAATCTTCCTCTATTTTATCAAATTTGAAAAAAATGTCAAGCTTAAAAACAAACTGTTTAAATCCCGAATAATCGTCAAAAACCAAATCAAATTCTTCCTTCCCGAAAAACAATAGCTTGGTAGCGCAAAATTTCAGTCTTCGGAGAAAGATAACATTGAGAATCCAAGCCGGCTTTTTGACAGAGACTTTGAAAAAACTCTTCTTTTTTTGAAACTTTCTCCCAAACTTGGGGAAGATAAGTGGCGCTCTTGGACCCTTGCCTTAAAATTACCCCTTCCTTTTTTTTAATTTCGGAAAAACTTATTTTCTCGGGCGGGGTTAAAATTGAAATTTCAATTATTGTTTCTTCCAACTCCGAAGTCCTTAAAGGAAGAAAGCGAGGATCCCGAGCCGCCGCCAAAGCATTGTCTCTTACCCCCAAAATCAAAGACTCAACCGGCTCAAGATAGCCGATACAGCCCCGAAGCTGACGATTAGTGCTTAAAGAAACAAAAACACCCCGCTTTTTCCAAAGTTTTTGATTAACCGTCTGGGGTTCAAATTTTCCCCCCCGAAGAAGTTTTTTCTTCAGAGTGGTTCGGGCGATTTTTAAAAGAAACTCTTTCTCGCCTCGAGTATAATAATCTTCGCTCATAATAATTAGTCTAAATAACGGCGGATATTCTCTTGATGTTCCTGATAATTACGGGAAAAAATCGTTTCGCCTTCAGCAGTAGTTAAAAAATAGTAATATTCGTTTTCTGAAGGAAAAACAGCCGCTTTCAAAGCGTCCAAACCGGGATTGGAAATCGGACCTGGCGGCAAGCCCCGATGTTTGTAAGTATTATAAGGAGAATCAATTTTCAAATCAGCCAAACTCGGCCGCAAATCCTGCTTGCCGGTGATATAATTAATGGTGGCATCGGATTGAAGTCCGATTCCGGCCGCCAACCGCTTCAAAAAAACATCAGCGACCATTTTTTTATCCTCAAACGAGCGGGCTTCCCGCTCAATAACTGAAGCTAAAACAACCGTCTCAAAAACAGTCCGGTTTTGAGCGGCAACTTCCCGACGAAACTCCGTAGTGAACTTTTGATCAAAATTGTCCAGCATTTTCCGAATAACCGCTTCAGCCTCGGAATCGGCAAAAACTCGGTAAGTGTCGGGAAACAAAAACCCTTCAACCGTTTCAATCGGGACTTCCTTTAAAAAATCATAATCGCCGCGCCAGCGGCTGATTTCCACCGCCGAAAAAAAATTTTCCCGAGAAACAAGCCCTTGAGTTTCAAGATAATCAGCGATTTTATCAAGGCTCCAACCTTCAATAATCGTTATTTTCCGCTCATTTTCCAAACTGTCGCCGGAAACTAAAACTTCAACGATTTCCTGAATATTCATTTTCCGGGAAAGTTTGTGCTCCCCGGCTAGAAAATCTCCTTCAACTCGCTTCAACCAGATATAAGTTTCAAAAACCCACTTAGATTTAATAAACTTCTCGGCGGCCAACTGTTCAGAAATTTCATTAACTCCCTGGCCGGATTTAATCGTAAAATAGCCCGGACCGCCCCGGGAATCAACCGGCTGAAACAAGGAATGAACAAAATAAACGGCAACTATCGCTATTGCCGCCGCTCCTACCAATAAAAAAAATTTAATTTTTCTCATAAAAACGAAAAACTTGTCTTTAAAACGAAAAAACTTGTCTTCTTTTATTATATCAACTTAAAAAACGAACCGCAACTAAAAAATATGGTATAATATTAAAAAGAATTTCTATGGCGAGAATCATCCAAAAAATATCTCTGGTTCTGGCAATTGTTTTTTTAATTGCTAAAATAATTCTAATGACGGCGATTGTCTGCTATCCCGAGCCGGCGATTCCTAAACAAAAAACTCTGGAGATTACTCCCCAGGAAGTTGTTGAATTGACTAATAACTACCGTCAAAGCAAAAATCTCAATCCTCTAAAAATCAACCCCCGGCTAAACCAGGCGGCCGTCAATAAGGCTCGGGATCTTCTGGCCGGCCAATATTTTGCTCACCGCTCCCCAGACGGCAAAGATTTCTCCCGCTGGATTGAAGAAGTCAATTATCCTTACTTCTACGTCGGAGAAAATCTAGCGATAAATTTTCAAGACAGCCGAAAAATGTTCCAGGCTTGGCTGGACAGTCCGAGCCATCAAGAAAACATCGTCAGACCCCAATTTCAAGAAATTGGAGTGAGCGTGGTTAAAGGAAAATTTAAAAATCAGCAGGCAATTATCGTCGTCCAGCTGTTTGGAAGCAAAATTTCAACCGGCGGCCAAGAATTTCCCCAAAACCCGCTGGACAATCTTGAACCACAATCCCTCTCCCGAGACAATTTTTGGCAAAGAGCTTTTTCTCTGGAAAATCTTGAAAAAATTGAGCTTATCGTCAATTATCTCTTAATCGTTTTTATCGGCCTAGCGGTCATCAGCTATCAGCCTCCGAAAAAAATCAACCAACCAAATATTAAACAGCCGATTACCAGCCGATACCAAGCAAAAAGCCCTAAAGAATGATTTTCAAGATATTTTAAAAGATATTTAATTGCCAAATAGCCGCTAATAAAAGCTGCTCCAAAGCCAATCGCCATGGCTAGCCAGTCAACCGCCAGCCAATCGGAAATTCCAAAAAATTTCTTCAAACCGGCTCCAAAAATCACCGGCATTGACAAAAGTAGGGAAAATTCGGCCGCTTCAACCCGGCGAAATTTTCGAGCCAGTCCGGCGACAATGGTAATTCCCGAGCGAGAAGTTCCCGGAATAAAAGCAAGCAACTGAGCAAAACCGATTATTATAGCGTCCATAAAACCGAGTTCAGTCAAATTTCTGCGGGGAACAGCCAATTTTTCAACCAGCCAAAAAATAACCGCTCCGATAATCAGCATCGTTGCTGTCAAATAACTGGAACGAAGATAATCAGAAATAAAATCTTCCAGAAAAAAACCGATAAAAGCAGCCGGAATAACCGCTAAAACTATCCCAAAAGCCAGCCGAATTGAAAAATCATCTTGAAAGCCGCCTTTAGTCAATCCAGAAAAAAGACCCCGGGCAATCAACTTGAGCTTCTTTTGAAAAAACAACCCCAAAGCGGCCAAAGTTCCAAGATGAAGAACAACGTCAAAAAAAATATTATCTCCAAAATCAAGCTGAAAAAATTCGCGGAAAATCAAAAGATGACCAGAGCTGGAGACTGGAAAAAATTCAGTCAATCCCTGAATAATTCCAATAATCGCTATTAAGAAATAATTCATAAGTTATGTTTCAATTAATTCTCATTCCTTTCGCGGCCGGTTTAATTACTCAATGCTTAAAACTCGTCTTTGACGGAATTCCGAAAAACCTCACCTGGAAGCATTTAATTAGCGACTACGGGGGAATGCCTTCGTCCCACACCGCAATTGTCGCTTCGCTGGCGGCGGCGGCCGGCCTTCGGGAGGGCTGGGATTCAGCCGCTTTCGCCTTAACGGCGATTCTGGCGATGATTGTAATCAGGGACGCCTTGGGCTTCCGCCGGGAAATCGGCCGAAACGCCGTGCTGACTAATCAACTGGCCCGAAAAATTTCTCCAGACCGGAAAAAATTCCCGCTTCTAAATGACCAACTCGGCCACAGCTTGGCCGAAGTAACCATCGGCGGAATTATTGGAATTATTCTGGCCGCTTTGGCTCACTTCTTAATTTTTTAAATAAAAAATTACTCGGCCAGAACAGAAACCAAAATTTCCCGTTCCCGAGGCCTGTTATCAAAATCAGCAATAACCACTTTCTGCCAGCGACCCAACTTCAGCCGGCCGCCGGCAACCGGAACAGTTAAACTCGGACCGATTAAACTCGCCCTAATATGGGAAAAGCCGTTGCCGTCTCCTTGACTTTCATTATGGCGGTATCTTTTATTTTGAGGGGCAATTTTTTCCAAAGCTTCCTTTAAATCCTCCTCCAAACCAGCTTGAGTCTCAATTACCGTAACAGCGGCGGTTGAACCGAGAACGAAAATTGAAGCAATCCCCTCCCGACTGCCGGTTTGGCTTATTTTTTGATTAATTAATTCGCTGATGTCAATTAAATCGCCAAAACCCTTGGTTGAAACGAAAATTTTTTCTTTAGTGATTTTCATAGCTATTTTTGACATTTCGGACAAAAATAAACGCCGCGATTGCCTAAAGTTATTTTTTTTATTTTTCCGGAGCATCGAAAGCATTTTTCTCCAGCTCGGTTATAGACTTTCAAGAGTCGGCTGTAGCGACCGGTCCGACCGTCAAGCCGACGGTAGTCATTAGTTGAAGTCCCTTGCTTGGCTATTGCCGCTCGGAGAATTTTTTTTGAACAGCGGTGAAGGTCGGCAGTTTCCTTGGTTGAGAGTTTTCCGGCCGGCCGAGCCGGCCCAACTTTGGCGCAAAAGCAAATTTCAGAAGCATAAATATTTCCGATTCCGGCAATCAAATCCTGATCCATTAAAAGCGGTTTGATTTTCTTTTTTGGTCGAGAGTTGAGAATCTCCCGAAATTTTTTCAAACTAAACTTTGGTTTAAGCGGCTCAAGACCGAATTTTTCCAAATAATTTTCCAATTCCTGTCGGGAAGCCAGCCAAAGCCAGCCAAATTTCCGAAGATCGTTGAAAAACAAACAACCGCCGTCC
>CAZSPT010000003.1:0-32007 GCA_964608895.1 uncultured Gammaproteobacteria bacterium
CCCCGAAAGGCAACGGCGACTTCGGCTTTTTCCAACCGGCCGCCAAAAGAACGATTGCCACCGCCGCTCCCAGAAGATAAGCGGTAAACAAAGCAATAATTGCTCCTTTCCAGCCAACCATTAAACCGATTAAGGCGCCCAGCCGGAGATCGCCGCCGCCAATCCAACGCCCTCGGGAAAACAGGAATTGAACTCCGAAAAAACCAAACCCGAGCGCCGCCCCCGCCAGAAGATCCAGCCAGCTCTTTCCCAGCAAAAGATTAAACAAAAAAGCAATTGCCATTGCCGGAAAAGTAATCTTGTCTAAAATCTGATACCATCTAAGGTCATAGACAAAAATCACCGCCAAAATGGAAAGAAAAACCAAATTTCTCAGCCAATACCAGAAAATATTAAAATCAGCCAAAAAAATCTCCGGCGAAGTTTCACCAAGAAGATTATAGGCGCTAAAAACGAACAATCCGCCGGTCGCCAACTCAACCAAAGGATATTGCCAGGAAATCTTCTTTCGGCAGTAGCGGCAGCGTCCTCTTTGAAGGAAAAAGCTGATTGCCGGAATTAAATCCCGCCAATTAAGATTTTGACCGCAGAAAGAGCATCGCGAACGACTAAAAACAAACTTTTCGCCGGTCCTTAAACGACAAATCACAACATTAAGGAAACTGCCGACAATCATTCCAAGAATAAACAAAAAAAAGTAAAACATAGTCATTATCATTCGCCAGCTAAAACAATCCCCTGCTTGCTCAACTGATAATCGCCTGGCGGCAATCCGGCCGCTCCGGATTCCAAAGAAAAATAAATCTTAAAATCCTCTCGGGATAAATCTTTAACCAAATATTGAAACCGTCCCTGATTGATCGGATCAATTAATTCCCTAAAATCAAGTCCCGGCGAATCAGGCCGGCCGCAGAAATTTATCAAAGAACCCTTTTGACAGTCCAGAAGCCGATAACTGTTAAATCTAAAAAAATAATCAGTCATTTTGGAGTGAATCACTTTAATATCGCCGAGACGCTGATAGTCGCGACTTTGGCCGAGATTAAAAAAATGCCACCAAACAACGGCCGTCAAAGCAATGACCGCTAAAATCAAATAAATTATCACCTTAACCCGAAAACGAAGAAGTCGCATAATTTTTTTTTATTATACCACAAATCAGGAAAAACAAAAACGCCCCTTTTAGAAAAAAGAGGCGTTTTCAAAAAGCAAGCAAAAATTATTCACAGGCGGTGCCAGTCGGTCCAGTCGTAACTATTCCGGCAAAACCAGTGGAATCAGCGCAAAAATAACCATCTTCTTTGCAAAGGTCGCCATAGGCAACAAAACCGGTTGAATCAGAGTTTAGATTATAGTCGGTATCGTCACTGCAACTGGGAGGAGTCAAACTCGGCTCCACATCGGTAATCGCTATGCTGGTATAATCACCGTCAGGATGTTCAGCTATTTGCCAATTTCTAAACTGGGTAAGATCGCTTTTAATCTGAGCGTCATAAGCACTGTTCCTGGCGTTGGAATAAGAAACAACAGCCACTCCAGCCAAAATTCCAATAATAGCGATTACCACCAAAAGTTCAATTAAAGTAAAACCTTTTCTGTTCATAGAACTTTTTATTATTTATTATTTTTTTGTTTTTTTTACTCGAGTAAAAAAATCGACCTTTTAAAATTAATATTTAAATAAAATAATCCACAGCTTACAATTTTAAACTTTTTCTTATTATATCACAAAACATCTAAAAATTTAAAATAAAACTATTTTTTTTGTTTGAAAAATCCAGCGGCTCTTTTGGTTATTTTAGCGAAAAAACCGTTTTGCTTCTCGGTGTTTTTCCCAATCAGCCGGCCAAGCTCCTCTAAAAGAAGGCTGTCTGTTTTCTCCTTAATTCCTAAACCGGCCGGGATTTGGCGGGCGGCAACCATCGCTCTGATTTCGGCTCTGGCATCTTCCCAAGACCTTTTTTGAAAATAATTGCGTTCAACCAACTGAAAAAGACGATTCCGAAGCCGGGTGATATTATTCAAAAGATCTGAACGGATCATTCCGGCAATTACTACCTGATTTTGGGAATTTTCCTTAAACTGATTAAAAATTCCAATCAATTGATCAAAATCTTTCGCCCGGCTGATTGCCCGGCGGGCGTATTCCCGGGAATTTTCCCGAAACAGCCGCTTCATTTTTTCTTGAAGCAGTTCTTTCGCCCGCTGTTTTACTCCTTCGGGCTGGTCGGGAAGCTTAGTGAAAATCCGGGCAAAATTTCGGGCCGGTTCATCTTTTTCCCCGACAATTTCGGAAATAATAACCGAATCAATATTTTCTTCTAAAAAATCGTCCAGTTCTTTCAGGCCATTTTTTAACTCTTTAGATTCAGCCGGAAGATTTTCCAAAATCTGCTCAAAATCCAAATCAGGATTTTCAACCGGCTGTTCCAACCGGCGACTGGAAGATTCCAAGCGCTCCCGAGCCGATTTTTTTTCAGTTTTCAAAAACTGAGATTTTCCGATAAACGATTCTTGAGATTGTAATTCCGGAGAAACACCCATATTATTAAAAATTACTTGAAAGCTGCCAAAGAGGCAGAAAGATGGCGGCGACAAATCCGCCGACCGCCACTCCCAGAATAACGATAACAATCGGCTCAATCAAAACAGTTAAATTACTCACCTGATTGTCAATTTCTCGGGAGTAAAAATTGGTTAATTTCTCCAACACCAACTCCAATTTTCCTGTTTCCTCGCCAACATTTATTATCTGGGAAACCAGCGGCGGAATGTCTTTACTGGCAACCAAACTGTCGGAAATTGAAGAACCTTCCCTGACTTCTCGAACCGTCTTTTGGAGAACCTCCTCAAAGACTCGGTTGCCAACCACTTTTTCGGCAGTTTCCAAAGCTTTGGCCGCCGGCACCCCTCCTTGAAACAAAGTGGCGAGATTTCTGGTGATTCTAACCAGATAAATATTCCGGAAAATTGAGCCAATCAAAGGCATCCGAATACTCCAAAGGTCAAAAATACGCCGGCCGGCTTCGGTTTTTTTAATCGCGACCGTCACTCCGACAACAAGCGCCAAAACCGCCAAAATAACCAACCACCAAAAATTATTCAAAAAATTAGATATAGCAATAAGAATTTTGGTCAGTATGGGAAGTTCAGTCCCGGATTTTTCAAGCATCTCGGTCAACTGGGGGATGACAAAAGTAATCATAACAAAACCGACTATTAGCAAACCAACAATAATCACCGAAGGATAAATCATGGCGTTCTTAACTTTCGCCCGGAGATCATAATCTTTTTCCTGCTGGTCGGCAAGATAATTCATTACTTCGCTCAACCGGCCGGAAGTTTCTCCCGAAGCGATGACATTAGTATAGAATTCGCTGAAAACCCGGGGATGGCCGCCCATCGCCTGGGAAAGCTTGGCTCCCCCATCAACCTCGTCGGCGATTGAAGAAATAACGCTCTTCAAATACTTGTTGCTTGTCTGACGGACGATGATTCTAAGCGACCTGACCACCGGCATGCTTGATTCCACCATTAAAGCCAGCTGGCGGAAAAAAATCACCAAATCTTTGGTTTTGACTCCGGTCAAAACTTCAATGTTGAATTTGTCGAAAAACCCTTTAGGTTTTGGAGCGATTGAAACAATCGCTAGTTTCTTGTTTTCTAAAAGTTCGGCAACCGCCTGTTCGTCGGCCGCTTCAACGACTCCTTCAATTGTTTCTCCGGCTTTGTTTTTCGCTTGATAAGAAAAAAGAGACATAAGCTGTTATTTCACCATTTTTTTTATTTTTTCAACCACTTCCGACGGCATAAAATGGGCTTTAATTAAATAATCGTCAGCACCCATTTCCAGACCTTTATCAACGTCGGATTTTTGACTTAAATTTGTTAAAAGAATTACCGGAATATCTTGAAATTTCTTGCTCTCTTTTAGTTTTTCCAAAACGTCAAAACCGCTCATCTTCGGCAGGATTAAATCTAAAAGAATCAAATCCGGCTGCTTTTTTTTGATAATTTCCCAGCCTTTTTCGCCGTCATAAGCGACATAGACTTGAAAATCTTCCAACTCAAATTTCGTCCGGTACAAATCAGCCAAAAAAACATCGTCTTCAACTATTAAAGTGGTAATTGTTTTTTGTTTTTTCTTAGCCATTAAAAAATTATTATTTCTAAGACAATGGTTTGGAAACCGGCTTTTTATCCGGTTTGGCTTCTTCGCCCTGCTGTTCCCTGATTTCTTCGGAAACCCGGACAATCTCTTCAATAGTCGTCACTCCCTGAACGGCCTTCAAAATTCCGTCTTGGGCAAGCCGAATATAGCCCTGACGATTCATCTGCTCAAGCGCGTCCTGATAGCTGAAATCCTTGGCAATCAGATTTTTGAACCGCTGGTCAATTTCCAAAACTTCGCTGACGACCGTCCGGCCGATGTAGCCGGTATTTTTACATTTTGAACAGCCTTGGCCGCGGTAGAATTTAAGTTTTCCTTTAAGCTTCTTGGCGAAATCCGGCGGCATTCTATCTATCTCTCCCTTAACTCTTTCTTCGGCTTTGGGAGAAATTTTGACTTCTTTCCGGCAATCAGGGCAAATTTTTCTAACCAGCCGCTGTGCCATCACTAAATTTAAAGTTGAGGAAAGAAGAAACGGCTCAACTTGCATATCAAGGAGCCGGGGAACCGCTCCCCAGGCATTATTAGTGTGGAGAGTTGAAAAAACAAGATGGCCGGTTAAACCGGCGTGAATCGCCAGCTCGGCGGTTTCATTATCCCGAATTTCTCCAACCATGATAATATTGGGGTCTTGGCGAAGAATCGCCCGAAGACCCGAGGCAAAAGTATAGCCGATTTCCGGATTTATCTGGGACTGATTAACTCCTTCAATATAATATTCAATCGGATCTTCCAAAGTGGTAATATTATTATCCTGGGCGTTAAGCATATTAAGAACGGAATAAAGGGTGGTAGTCTTTCCGGCTCCGGTCGGCCCGGTCAAAAGAAACAGTCCGAACGGCTTTTTAATGTTGCGATCAATAATTTCAATGTGGTGGTCAAGGAAGCCGAGTTCGGCCAGAGTCGGCACTCCGGCCGAAGTGTCCAAAACCCGCATAACCACTTTTTCATAATCCAAAGTCGGCAAAACCGAGACCCGCAAATCAATCTGGTGGTCGCCGACATTAGCCCGAATCCGGCCGTCTTGAGGCAACCGGGTTTCATCAAGCTTCAAATTGGCCAGCACTTTAATCCGAGAAACAACCGCGTTATAGAGATTGGGCGGCAGTGAAAGCGAAGAATGAAGAATACCGTCAACTCGGTAGCGAACTCGGCCGCCGCTCCGGCCGGGTTCAATATGGATATCAGAAGCTCCTCCTTCCAAAGCGTGCTTAATAATCACTGAAACTATTTTTGCCACCGGAGCACTCTTAATCGCCGCCGTCAAATCTTTTTTACCCTGATTTTCAAGAACTTTTTCTTTTTCAGAAAACTTTACTTTGGCTGACTCCAAAGCGGTTCCGATTTCCTCTTTAAAACCCTGATAGCGCCGGGAAACTCGCTGAAAATCCCTTAAAGAAATGGCGAAAAATTCCGGCCTTAGGCCTTGTTGAGTCGCTAAAAACTCAATCGCTTCCCGAGCCTGAAAATTTCCGGGATTAACCAAGCCGGCCTTAAGCGCTCCTTCTTTTCGCTCAAAAACAACCATCTGATAGTTTTTAGCGACTTTCTGGCTCAGAGTGTTTAAAACCTCCGGAGAAATTTCCCGCTGGGATAAATCAGCCTTTTTCAGCTTGAAAATATCGGCTTTTGCCTGGGTTAATTTTTCTTCGGAAATCGCTTCTTCAGCCAGAAGAACTTCTTCCAAACTTTTACCGCTTTTAGATGTTTTGGCTTCGGCGGCGGTTAGAACTTTGGCGTCAATCAGCTTATTCTTTTTGAGAAAATCGTTTAATTTCCGATCAAGATTATTGACCATGATGAATAAAATTACTTAGGAGTAAAAGGATTGCCTCGGCCGGGGCTTAAGGAAACCGCCTTAAGCGGCCATTCTCCGTACTGCTCAAATTCTTCATTAAGCCGGGAAATAATTTCGGCCCGCAAAGCAATAATCCGCCGGCCGGCCTCCGGAAAAAACGACTCAAGGTTAGAATTTTCCAAATTGTCAGCCGACTGACTAATTGAATAAACACTGTAGCCGGCCGTCGCCAAAGCGACCACCGCCACTAAAGCAAGGATTAAATACTGGACTAATTGTTTTTTCTTGGCCGTCATACTATATTTTTGGATAATAATAAGTAGTAATTTCAAACTGGGAATTAGGTTCGGTTAACCCCAGCAAGAGTGAATTAACGTCAAAAAGCATAATACTTGATTCTAAGCCACCGAGCAGGCGCTTGAGCTGGGGATAGCCGTCAGCAACCACTTTAGCTGAAATTTTAACCTTATTGATTCCGGAAATTTTGGGGCTAAAGCTTTCTTCGCCGGCTCGCTTTCTAACCGCTTCGGCCGGCTTGATTTCCAAACCGCTCAACTGACACCCATGGTTTTTGACCAACTGGCTGATTTGAATAATAATCGCCGGAACATCAAGTTTGGGCGGCAGAGCGAGATTAAGCAGACGAGCTTCGCTTTCAGAAAAATTTACCGGCGGCTCCTTGGCTAATTCAATCCGGCGCTCCTCCAGCCGAGCTAATTCCTTGTCCAGACCATCCGTCTGCTGCTTAAGGGAGAATAAATTTTGAAACGGAGATTCCAAAATTAAAAAATAACCACCGGCCAAAAGTAAAACTCCAAGAAATCCGGACAAAAGAATCAAATAACGATTCAAAAAACCAGCAGTCAGTTTTTTGGTCTTGGTTTTTTCTTTTTTCGGTTGTTCTTGGTTAGTCATAGAAATGTATTGATTAATCTAATTTTTTGAAAACTTCAGGGGCGATCTTCAAATTTAAATCGCAGGAAACTCCGGCAACTCCCCCACCGGGTTCGGAAACCAGGCTGATATTATCAACCGAAACTTCTTTGACAAAATTATTTGATTGCTCAAAAGCGACAATTTGCCGCGCCAAAATTCCGTAATTGATCGCTTCAGTCGGCAAAACAAACTCTCCCGACAAATCAGCCGAGAATGACTTGTAATGAACTCCGTCTAAAGTGTATTTTTCCAAAAGCTCAAAAAAATCGGTCCAATAAACATGCTCTTTCCAAAGCTGGTCTATTTTTTCAACTTTTTTCCGGAGATAGCGGTTCTCTCGCCAATAATCCTCCCGCGGCCGGAGCTCTTGCTTCAATTCTCGGATTTTTTGATTTTGAACGGCAATTTTTTCCTGCTCGCTCTGACAAGCCAAAACAATCAACCAATAACAGCCAGCGATAACAACAGCCGGCAGAACCACCGCCAACACCAAAGCGAACACTTTTGTCCGGCGGCCGGGATGTTTAACCGATCCAAGCTCTTCAGGCATCAAATTAACCTCAAAATTACCTTTCTGCCGCTGGGGAGCAAGATGGTACTTTGATTTATTTTTTTTGTTGTCTTCCTGTTTTTGGTCCATTTGTTTTTGTTTTTGATTTTCTTTTTCCTTTTTTTTAAGCTGTCTTTTTCTTTCTTTTTCAGCTTGTTTTCTTCGCTCAGCTTCTTCTTTTTCCTGCCGCTTTCGTTCTTTTGCGGCTTGTTTTTCTTGTCTTTTTCTTTCTTTTTCAGCTTGTTTTCTTCGCTCGGTCTCTTCTTTTTCCTGCCGCTTTCGTTCTTTTGCGGCTTGTTTTTTCCGGCGCTTTTGCTCCTGCTCAGCCTGTTTTCTTTGAGCCGCCTCCTCTTGCTCTCTTTGTTTCCTGATTTCGGCCCGGCGCCGTTCAATTATTTTTTCCCGGCGATCCGGCTTATCGGCCGAGGGCTGAACCGACGGTGGAGCAGCTTTAAGCGGCACCAATTTCGGCTTAGCCGGCCGGGAAGCTCCGCCCATCCTCCAACGGCTGGATAATTTATTCCAAAAACTCTTCCAAAACGATTTTCGCGGCGGCCGGAAAGAAGTTTCCGGCTTAACCGGCTTAAATTCCGGAGAAGGCCGCCGGCTTGGCGGCCGGGATTTTTCTTCCAAATTTTTTATCGGCGACCGTGGCCGGCCGACCACGCTTTGCCAGCCGGATTTCTTCGGCCGCTGCTCCTTCGGCGGCTGACGATAAGAAATTTTTTGCCGCCGAGCCGACTTTAAAATATTCTGACTGGGCGTCTTGACCGGTTTAGGAACAACTGGCTCAATCTTCGGCTTTTTGGAAGGAAATTTTTTAAATAATTTATCCCAAAAAGATGGTTTTGACTTGGCTGAAATTTTTTCCGGCGAACGCTGCCGAGCCGGCTGGGAAAGTCCTATTTCAATCTTTTGGGACTTTCTCGCCCGCCTTTTCCGAAGTTTTTCTTCTTTTCGGCGGAGATCTTCCGGCAGTAAATTTATTTCAGCCATAAAAATTATTCTATATTTCTCATCGCCAAACCAATCGCAACCGCGAACCTCGCTCCCAGACGATCAAGAATCGGCTTTAATTCAGTCGGATAAACTACTCGAGCCCAGGGATCACCGAGATGAACATTTAAATCAAACCGCTTAGACAAGTAGCCGGAAAGATTTCCCAAAAGGCTTGCTCCACCAGTCAAAATTATTTTTTCAACTTTTTTGCCGCTCTGTTGTTGATAAAGATTTAAAGTATATTTAATTTCATTAATTGTCGTTTCCAAAGATTTTTCAACCACTTTGGGTAAAGAACTTTCGGCTCCTTCCTTGCCCAAAGCCAAATCCTGCTTAAACTGTTCGGCCCGCTCCATATTAACGTTAAGATTCTCGGAAATACTCCGGCTGACCATAAAGCCGCCGGCTTTAATACTCCGATTCATTAGAGGAATTCCTTTTTCAACCACTGAAACACTTGAAGTGGAGGCTCCGAGGTCAACCACCATCACTATTGATTTGTCATTGCCGACTAAAGAGCGGATAAGAGCGAAATTTTCAGTTTCTAAACTTAGTAAATCAAGACCGCTCTCTTTAAAAATTCCAATGTATTTCTGAACCAAAACCTTGCTTGAGCCCGTCAAGAGGATTTTGAGATTTTTCTTTGGCTTGGAAAAAATCTTTTTCAAAGAATTGACCTGCTGGGAAATTTCACTTGCTTGAAATTCTTCCGGCCGCTCTTTATTAATCGGCAGTTCGCCAACAACCTTCCAATCAAGAATCAGCTCCTCCAGCGGCATTGGAATAATTTTCTTCGCTTCCCAAGTAATTGCCGAGGCAAGCTCCTTTTTCGGCATTTCCGGCAAGGTAATAACCGAAGTAAAAACCGAAAAATTTGAAATGGCGGCAATTGCCTTACGGGAGGAAATCCGAGATTTCCGGCAGACGCTTTCAATCACTTCAGCGGTCTCTTTAACTTCGCCGAGCCGGCCGTCTCCGTTCCAGCGAGTCGGATCTTTTTCAGTAAAACCATAGGTAACCAACTTTGGCCGGCCTTTAAAATTTTCCAACTCAACCACTTTGACCGAAGAGGTCCCGATGTCAATTCCTAAAAAACTTTTGTCAGAGGAAAATAGTCCCATATTTTAAATTAAAATCAAAAACTTCTGATAACCGGAAGGCCTTCAACAAATCCTCCCAGTCCCGGCGGCGGGTTGGCCGCCAACCGGCCGTCGTAGATAATCCTTTCCGAGCCCTGGCTTGGAGAAGTGTAAGTTCGGCGGAAGTCAAAGGCGTGGGCGATAACCACTCCTTTGGCGGTAAGCGGGTAGTTTGAAAATCCGGAAAAAAAGACTCCGCAACCGTTTGTCTGATACTCAGGGTATTCAGGATCGGAACCGGCTGTTTCCTGGCAAGAATTGCCGTTTCCCAAAAGAATAAAAGCGCCGACAATATCTTTAACATCCGGAGCGACAACAATATCTCCTTTGACTATCCAAGCGACCGAAGGCAGTTGATTTAATTCAGCCGGAAAAGCCCCGCTTTCATAATCAAAATCCCGATTAAGATACAAATCTCCTTCAACGACAATCAGACCATTGCCGTAGCCGCCAAGCGGACCAATACCGAATTCATCCAAATTATTTATAGTCAAATCCCCGGCAGTATGATAATAGACTTTGTCGCCCGGTCTAACTGTTCCGACAAATTCATCCGCCAAATCTCCGGCGATAATCTCTTGGCCGTATTTGTTATAATTTCTGCCATTGGCAGTTTGGTAGACGGTGGTCAAACCGGCCAAATCAATCCGGCCCAAAGCGTTCCGATAAACTCTGCCGGCTCCCTCTTCTAAATAACCGAGCTCAACATCCTTAATCACTCCCTGCTGGCAATTGCTTGAAGAAACATTCTGGATGTCGTCGGCAAAAATACAGTAGCTGGCGTTCGCTCCCCCGCTCCCGGCCTTTTGCCGAATCTCTTTGCCGCTGTAAATACTGCCGAACTGGGTTTCCAACCAAGGCAAAACCACTAAAGCTCCTCCTGACAAAGGATTTAAATGGAGCCAGCCGGCGCCGGTCAGGCCGCTGGCGGTTCCGTCCCAAGCCCAGCCGACAATTTCACCGCTTTTCCAGTCAACATTGGTTCCGTAGAGCTCGCAGCTCGGACAACTGTCGCATTCAATCCGAAAACTGCCGTCAATCGCGGCGACTTTCTGACAACCGGTGCAACAGTTTGAACAGCAGGTCGCTCCGGTACAAGCGGGGTCGGGTTCAGAATTGCCGCGGCCGCTGCCGGTGCAGACAAATTCGCTTCCCCGGTAAACCGGATCGTCGCCCGCCACTCCCGAAGGATGCTGACAATCAAGGTCGCAATTTGAGCCGGGTTCATAATTTCCCGAAGGCAGTCCTTCGCAAAAACAAGTATTACTAAAGCAAGTGAGGCAGTTTTCAAACTCGGTTTCGGAAAAATCCAGACAGGGATCGCTGTCAACACAAACTTCTTCCCCTTGAGGAGTCGTCTGGCAGTTCTGGGTCCAAGCAAGACATTTTTTTTCACAGTCATAGCATTGGTAGCCGGCCTGACCGCCGACTGAACCGCCCCGGCGGAAATGAATCCAACCGTCTTCCCCCAAAGAAACCACTTGGGCATAACCTTCAATTTTTCCGGAATTTCCATCCAAGCTGGCGGTTCGGCCGACCGTCGCTCCAAAACCGATCCAACCAAGATTGCTTGACCAGCCATAGCCGCTAAGATTGTTATTGGAATCAACTTGGACGCTGTAGTAATTAGAGCAGGTATCAACAGTGCAACTCGGCTGAGTATTGGCGATATTCAAAGAAATCCAACCGTAATTCTCCGACCAAGCCCAACCGCTTAAAGGATATTCTCCGGCTTGAGCACTTGTTTCTTGAAAATGAAAAACTAAAACAAAGACCGCCGCTAAAATAATCAGGGCTGATGAAAAGAACAATATTTTCAAAAACTTAAGCATAATAATTTTTCAAAAAAATCAACTTTCTTATTGGGAAGCAACCTTTAAGCATCTGAAATGAGCATAGCCATCATTTCCAAACCATCCATTGGTCACCCTGACTTCCCATTCCCGGCTGCCGTATAAGGTTTCAGCGTTGTCATCATTCAACGCAGAGGTGACCGGAGCAGAATATATTGTCTTGTACTTATCCTCCCAGTTAGACGACCCGACTCCGCCGCCAATAGCAACATATCCTTCCGGACAGCGGACTCTAAGCATATTAGAGCCCCATTTGCTCGGTATGCATTCCGATTCCGGATAAAGACATCCATCTTGAGCACAAGTGCAAGTAATAACTCCCAGAGAAAGATTATTAGTGATTTCTTGATTAAGGGAACCAAGACAATTTCCAGAACCATCGCAGACTTCTCCATCGGCGGAAATATCCCCTCCAACATTAAGATTGCCAGCGCTGTCAATGGTCATCTTGGTCGTCTCTTGACCATTTGTGGATCCGGGAGAAAAAACTATATCCCCATATTCCCTAAACTCCATTTTATTTTCATCTCGCCTAAACAAAATACGGTGATTGTTATCAAGACTCCTAATCTGGCCGTTGTCGGCAAAAAATATCTCTTGGCCAGAATTAAGATTAAAATCCCCTCTAACTTTCAAATTATCAGTCAACTCAAAGCGGGATTCACTATTATCCCAAAAAAGCTGCTTGCCAGTTCCCAGGGTTCCAAAAACAAGATTAATATCATCATCGGTAGGATCTTTATCCTGGCCGATAAGGGTTAGTTGGCCGTAACCGGTCAATTTTGCCTTAGAATTGCTACTGGGCACTCCGCCAATACCGACATTGCCGTTGCTGTAATAAATTCCGTCACTATGCTCCTCCCAAAATCCGCCGCCACTGGCGCCGGCAATATCTGAAAGACAATTTCCAGAACCATCGCAGACTTCTCCTCCGGCAGAAATATTTCCATCCAACATTAAGTTTCCATCAATTTTAACATAATCTTCAACTGATAAATCAATAATCGTTTGATCATCATGATGAGAAACTAAGTAATTAGTCTTAAGACTATTAGTGGCCTCAAAGTTAGTGGCCTCAAAGTTAGTGGCCTTGACCGAACCGCTGTAGTAAATTCCCTGACTGTCCTCCTCCCAAAATCCGGTTAACTCTTCAACTGGATAACAGTTAGTGCCGTCCTGATTGCAATAATTTGAAGCTTGGATATTTCCGGAAACATAGAGATCGTTTGAAAACTTAAAATAATTATTAGCGGAAGACCAAAACAGCTGTTGCCAATTATTATTGTAATCCCCAAAAATAAGATGAATGTCCTGATTGGTCGTTTGACTGCCTTGGCCGATCCTTAAATTTCCCAAGTTATCAATAACCAGCCGATTTGCCTGAGAGTAATTTTTTTCTTTCCAAAATCTTAATTCATCAGTGCCTTGGTCGTGATAAATTGCCCAATGGTTGGTGCCGTCAAGAAAGCCGCCGCTCTGAATGTCAATCTCGGCGTTTCCGCTTTCTTGATAAACATGAATATTGGCGTTTGGACTAGCAGTGCCGATTCCGACCTGACCGCTTCTTTTAGCGGCAAAAAAAGGATTAGTTTTGTTTCCTTCATAAAGGACAAAATCACTGTATTCGCTGTAGATTTCGCCATCATGCTCAACCACCAGCCGATCCCGGCCGCCGGCTGACTGAACACTGAAAAGAGGGGCGCCGGAATAGGGATTGGATTCCGGCCGAATCGCGACGCCGGTTGAATAGTTGGAAGCGTCTTGTTCGTTGATAGAATATTTGTTGCCGCTCGGGTCTAAAACATGAACTTCGCCTTCGTAAATGATTTGGTCAGCTCCATCCTGCTCCCAAAATCCGCCGCCACTGGCGCCGGCAATATCTGAAAGACAATTTTTAAAACCATCGCAGACTTCTCCTCCAACATCAAGATTGCCAGCATAAATTTCAAAATTTCCGGATGAATCAAATCTTGCTCTCTCCACATTATTGGTGAATATCCCCAGCTGGTCGTCTCCTTGCTGCTGAAAGCCGGTATCATTGTCTCCAATCGCCAATTGGAGCGCCGGGTCATCAACGGCGTGTGTGCTACCGGCAGTGAGGGATTTTCCAATACCGACATTGCCGTAGTCACTATCTTTAATAGTAAAAACATCGCTAAAACCGTTTCGCCTGATAACGAAATTTTCGCTGTCATTTTTTCCAGAATACCATTTTTCATTACTGCCTGACTTAATAACAGTGCCGACATATTCGCCCTCTGCTCCTTTGATAGTAATTATATCTCCCTGGTCAGAGCCGTTGCCAACAGTTAAACCGGAGGTTCTCGCCTGAAAAAAAGAATTAGTTTTGTTTCCTCCGTAAAGGACAAAATCACTGTATTCGCTGTAAACTTCGCCGGCGTGCTCAACCACCAGCCGATCTCGGCCGCCGGCTGACTGAACACTGAAAAGAGGGTCGCCGGAATCGGGATTGGATTCCGGCCGAATCGCGACGCCGGTTGAATAGTTGGAAGCGTCTTGTTCGTTGATAGAATATTTGTTGCCGCTCGGGTCTAAAACATGAACTTCGCCTTCGTAAATGATTTGGTCAACTCCATCCTGATCCCAAAATCCGGCTGCGCCGCCGCCGGCGCCACCGGCACCAACATTTGAAAGACAATTGCCGTTAAAACACGCGTCAGATGAAAATTCAAATTGTTCATCAACATTATTCCAAGATAAGGTTTGATCATCTTCATTAACAGCGCTATTACTGAATATTAAAGATTTATTTCCTTCTCTTTCTTTTCCAATTTCCAAATCCCTTCCTCCAACTGATAATTTTCCCGACCCTGAAAGTAAATCAGTCGTGCCAATACCGACATTGCCGTCAGTATCAATTTTCATCATAACGGTTCCGGGAGTTTCAAGCCCAGGCTGGGTAAAAATCCTGAAATCATTATGATTTGGATGCTTGTCAATAAGCCAAATTAAATTATTTTCCGGATCTTTTTCATCTCCCAATATTATGCGAGGCTGGGAGCCGTTAATTAAAAGTTTATCAACAACATGCAAATCAACTTTAGGATCAGTCGTGCCAATTCCGACATTGCCGTCAGTATCAATTCTCATTCCTTCAATAAAGCCACCTACTCCATCACCATGAATAAATGACAATGAATTTCGACTTGAAGCTTGATCACCTCGATTTGAAATATGCCAAGTCTTATTATTATCACTGTCAGAAAGAATTAAACGGCCGGCATGTTGAACGTCTAAACCGCTTGAATCAACTATTAAATTTCCGTAAAAACTGGCGTCGCCGTCAGGATTAATTGTGAAAGTTTTTAAATAATTTTCATTATTGTCTTTCCGCCAAATTTCAAAATTATGATTATTATCCTTGCGGTGATACAACCCCCAATTCCAACTGTCTCCCTGGAGTAAAACTCCGGAATATTGATATATATCTCCGTCACCGCTAAGATTTAAAAAAGCAGCATTATTTCCAGTTCGCGGTCCAATATAGACATTTCCCTGGCTATAACCAATACCGTCATTACGCAATTTCCAATATCCACTCTTTGAATCACTACACTCCCAATGGCCGACGTCGTGATAAGTCAAAATCTCTCCTTCATTGCATTCCATAATGCTTAAAAAAACTTTCTCTTTATTGTCACTCCAGTTGCCAAAAATTTCGCCATCAAATTGGGTATCTTGGTTTAAAGGCGGGGCAATATTTCCTTGAGGTGGCGGCGAAGAAGGCTCTTGCCAAGCAGCTGAAGCAAAATTAAAACCAGCCCCGAAGAACAGTCCGAAAATCACTGCCAGGCTGGTCAAAATCTTTAATTTTAGCCAAAATAAACCAAAATTAAGGGATGGTTTTTTACCCTGTCTGCCACCTTCCGTCATAAGAATATAATTTTTATTTTCTTATATATTTTTTGATTTCAAAAACTTGAAAAATTCCAAATTTTTAAACTTTTAAAAAAATTCCTTAATTGACTTATCAACAATTGTATTATATAATACCCGCATAGCAAAAGCAATTTTTTAAATTATAACATAAAACTAATTAACTTAACAAATCTATGCCAACCAACATTATTCTCTGGATTGTTTTAGCCGCGGCGGCAATAATTGTCATCTGGCTGGTAATTATTTTTAATTCGCTAATCAAACTGAAAAATCAGACTGAAGAAGCGATTTCCGACATTGATGTCCAATTAAAAAGACGCTATGACCTTATTCCCAATCTCATTAATACCGTCAAGGGTTATGCCAAGCACGAACAAGAAACTTTGGAAAAAGTGGTTAAAGCGAGAAATAAAGCAATGGAGCAGAACCCGGAAAATGTCAAAGAAAAAGCCCAAGCTGAAAACGCTCTTTCCGGAACCTTAAAATCTTTATTTGCTTTGGCTGAAAATTATCCCGACCTTAAAGCTAATCAAAATTTTCTTAAGCTCCAAGACGAACTAACCGACACTGAAAACAAAATTCAAGCCGCCCGGCGCTTCTATAACAATAATGTCCGGGACTTTAACATCAAAACCCAAACAATCCCGAACAATCTGGTCGCCGGCATTCTCGGCTTCAATCAATTTGATTATTTTGAAGCTGACGAAGGCGAACGAGAAAATATTGAGGTAAAATTTTAAAAACCGCTAAAATCAGCCAATCTTTATGTATTCGCAAATAGATTCCAATAAGCGGAAAACTTTTATTTTAATTATAATTTTCGTCAGTCTGCTCGCTTTAATTGGCTATATTTTGAGTTATTTGACTGATTCCGGCTACTTATTCTTGATTATCGCGATTATCGCGGCAATCGCAATGGCCTTGGGCGGCTATTTCAAAGGCGATAAAATGGCTTTAACAACCGCCGGCGCCTGTTCGCTCAGCCGCCAGCAAAGCCCTTATCTCCATCGGATTGTGGAAAACCTTTGCATCACCGCCGGCCTGCCCAAGCCGAAAATTTACCTAATTCCGGACAATTCAATCAATGCTTTCGCCACCGGCCGGGATCCCAAACACGCTTCAATCGCTGTTACTAAAGGCGCTTTAGACAAACTGGAAAACGAAGAACTTGAAGGAGTAATCGCCCACGAACTCTCCCATATCAAAAACTATGACATCCGGCTGATGACATTGGTAATTGTCTTAGTTGGAACAGTTGTTCTAATTTCAGACTGGTTTCTCCGAATTATCTTCTTTAGCGGCCGAGGCGGCGGCAAGAAAGGCGGCGGCAACGCCATTTTATTGATTGTCGGAATCGTTTTAATCGTTTTATCACCGATTTTCGCCCAGCTGATCAAGCTGGCCATTTCTCGGAAAAGAGAATATCTTGCCGACGCTTCCGGCTCACTTCTAACCCGCTATCCCGACGGCTTAGCCAACGCTTTGGAAAAAATTAAAAATGACCCGGCCAAAATGGCCCGGGCCAGCCAAGCGACCGCTCACCTCTATATTGCCAATCCTTTAAAAAACAGCCAAACCAAAAAATTTTTCAAAAAAGCTTTTTCAACCCATCCGCCGGTTGACGAACGAATTAAGCAATTAAGAAAAATGACTGCTTAACAACCAAATGGAAATAAACAATTTACCGGACAAATTTTCAAATAACTATAAAAAAGCACTGCAAACAGCGACTGCTTTGGTTTTGGAGCTGGGTCAGAATTTGATTAAACCCGAACATATTTTTTTCGGCCTGGCCAAGCAAAAAGGAAGTATTGCCGCTGAACTGCTTACCGGTCAGAAAATTAAGCCGGAAGACGTTAAAAATTGCCTGATTCAACTTTCTCAATCCAATACCGGTTTTTGGGAAAACCAGCCTGAAAAACAAGAATTTCCAAATCAGCAAAAGCCCAAAAATCCGGAATTTTCCAAACCAGCCAAAAAAACCATCCAAAAATCAATCCAAATTGCCTATCTTAACCATCACCGCTATGTTGGAAGCGAGCATCTTCTGGCCGCCCTACTCCAAGCTGGCAGTCCGGAGATAAAAAAAATTCTCCAGCGGTTAAAAATCCAAGAAAGTCAGCTCGTCCGGCAAGCGGTTAGCTCCTTGAAAAACACTTCCCGGTTTCCTCAACTCATCAACACTTTTAAGGCCTCCAAAAATCAGGAAAGTTTTTCCGGCGGAAAAACTCAAGCCGGCCGGCCGGAAAATGTTCTGGAAGCTTTTGGAGCCAACCTTACTTCAGCCGCCTCGGAGAAAAAAATAGACCCGGTTATCGGCCGGACCGAAGAAATCACCCGAATTGCCCAGATTCTTTCGCGGCGCAACAAAAATAATCCAATTATTCTCGGCCCGCCGGGAGTCGGAAAAACCGCGATTGTTGAAGGCTTGGCTAAAAAAATCGCCAATCAAGAGGCGCCGACCGCTTTAAGGAATAAAAAAATCTACGCCCTGGACTTAAGCTCAATAGTTGCCGGAACAATCTACCGGGGAGAATTTGAAAGCCGGCTGAAACAAATTATTGAAGAGGTTAAAAACCGACCGGAAATAATTCTTTTTATTGACGAAATCCACAACATCGTCGGAGCCGGCTCAGCTTCAGGTTCCATGGATATGGCCAATCTAATCAAACCGGCTCTGGCCAAAGGAGAAATCCGCTGCATCGGAGCAACCACTTTTGAAGACTACCGAAAAACGATTGAAAACAGTCCGGCTCTTGAAAGAAGGTTTCAACCGATAAAAATATCAGAGTCAAATCCGGAAAGAACCAAAGAAATCCTGCTCGGCCTCCAAAAATATTTTGAAAAATTCCATCAAGTTAAAATCACCGAAGCGGCGATTAAGGCGGCAATTTCTTTAAGTCAGCGCTATCTTCCGGAAAAATACCTTCCGGACAAGGCGATTGACCTGATTGACGAAGCCGCCGCCGCCGTTAGGGTGAACCGGGAAATCTCTCCGCTTGAAAAAAAACTCAAGGAAATCACCCGGCAGCTTGAAAAAACCGACCAGGAAAAACGCCGGACAATTTTAAGCGAAAAATTTCAGGAAGCAATCAAACTGAAAGGCCAAAGCGACCAACTAGCCAAAGAACTTAATCATTTGAAAAAAATGCTTGCCGGCCAAAATCGCCGGCTGAGAGGAAAAATCACTGAAAAAAATATCGCCGCCGTTCTGGCGGCCGCCAGCGGTATTCCGACTAAAGAGCTTTTAAGCTCGGAAAAGCGCCAAATTCTAAAAATTGAAAAAAAATTAAAAGAAACCATTATCGGCCAGGACGAACCTTTGGAAATTATCGCCAAATTCATCAAAAAAGCCAAAGCCGGCTTGACCGCCGACAATCGGCCGCTGGCTTCGTTTTTATTTGTCGGCCCGAGCGGAGTCGGAAAAACCTACACCGCCAAACAACTGGCCAGACTCGTCTTCCAAAGCGAAGAAAACCTGATTAAAATAGATATGTCAGAATATTCCGAGAAAATAAACGTTTCCAAATTAATTGGCGCTCCGGCCGGCTATGTCGGCTACCAAGAAAGCGGACAGCTGACCGAAAAAGTCAAACACAAGCCTTATTCAGTCGTTTTATTGGACGAAGTTGAAAAAGCCAACCCGGAAATTTTTGACCTGCTTCTGCAAGTGCTTGAAGACGGCTATCTTACCGATGCCTCGGGAACAAAAATAAACTTCAAAAACACCGTCATTATTATGACCTCCAATCTCGGCTCGGAATATTTCGCCTCCAACCAGGAAATCGGCTTCAATTTTGAAACTTCGGAAGAACCGGAACAAAAACTGTCTCCGGAACTGAAAAACAAAATCATCGCTGAAGCAAAAGATTTCTTTAAAATAGAATTCCTCAATCGGCTGGACAAAATAATCTGCTTTAATCCCCTTTCCCAAACCGACCTTAAGAAAATCGTCCGGCTTGAATTAAAAAATCTTCAAAAACGGCTGACTGAAAAACAACTCGCCCTGGAGCCGGCTCCTTCGGTAATCAACCTGCTCGCCAAAGAAAGCCTGGAAGCCGAACAAGGAGCCCGGGGAATCAAAAAAACAATCCAGGAATTGGTTGAAACCGAGCTTTCCCAGCAAATTCTGGAAAACAGACTCGCTCCCGGCCAAACCGCCGAACTTTCCGCCCTAAAAAACACTATACAAATCACGGTAAAATAAGGTATAATAAAGAAAAGTCCTTAAAACTTTAATTTAAGGAATTTTCTAATAGCTTGTCTTGTTTCAATGGCGGAAACCGCCCTGAAATCAAATTTTAACCAACCAAACGGAATCCCTTCCGCCAAGGGTTCTTTATCTTGGGAAAAATCCTTAAACCGAGAAAAACAGCGCCAAAAAATCAAAGCGGAAACAAACTCGCTTTCCGGCTACCAGCAAAACCGATTAAATCAAAGCCCGAAAGCAGAGAAAAAAACCAATTCCTCTTCAGAAACAGCTGGCGCGAGAACTGCCTCAAAATCAGCCGAAAAAGCCTCTTTTAGCGTCCAGTTGGCAAAAGCCAGAGAAAATGCAAAAAATCAAACCGTTTCAAAAAAACCGGCTGAAAAAAAATCAACAGCCGCACAAGAACAAACTATTTCAGCAACGGTCAAAAAAGCAAGTCAAGCTTCCTTAACCAGTTTTTGGGGTTCGGTTTGGCTTGACTGGACATTTTTCTCCTTGATTTATCTCAACGGTCATCTGGCCGCCTCTTTATTTTTTCCCAACCAGGTCTGCCAATTTGGAGAAGATAATTTATTTGGAAAATGGATTCCAATGAAATCACTGGCAAAAATAACCGAAATAATTTTTCTGATAATTATTGATGTGATTATTTTGGGAATTATTGTCATCACAATCTATTTCATTTATCAAATTTCAAAATTTGGCCTCAGAGACTGGGCAGGAATCGGCCTGCGCGGCGCGATTCCCGGCGGTGAAACCGCCACTGAAGCTATTTTAAGAAAAGCTACTGAAAAATAATAACCAATCCTTTAATGAATTTTGACTGGAAAAAAATCGGCTTAATCTTCCTGCTTGTTTTGGCAACCGCCGCCTTGGGTTTTTTAATCTATTTCTTTATCTGGCGGCCGCTCCTAACGCCGACTGAAGAACCGACTCCGACCAATCTTAATCAGGAAGAGCCGGACCAAGGACAACTTCCGATTACCATTAACATCAACGGCAGAATTTTTAATCTTAACCTCAACCAAGGATTGCCCGACCAAGAGCCAGAAATTTCAGTTCCCAGCGGTCAAGAAATTCCGGATTCCGAAGCGCTGGGAAAAATCACTAAGATTGAAACAATTATTCCCAAACCGACCCGTTTCAGCTCCTTTGATGAAAACAATCTAATCTATTACGACCCCGGAGCCGACAAATTCCGAAAAATCTCCGCTAATGGAGAAATTTCCGACTATCACCGCCAGCTTTTTTACAATGTTCAGGAAGTGAGCTGGTCGCCTGATCGCCGCCGAGCGATTCTTGAATATCCCGACGGTTCCAATATTCTCTATGATTTTGAAACCGACCGCCAAATCACTTTGCCAAAACATTGGCAAAATTTTTCTTTTTCCGGAAACGGCCAGGAAATTGCTTTCAAAAGTATTGGCTTAGACGAAGAAAACAGATATTTGACTATTTCCCGGCCAGACGGCTCCCAACCGAGAATTTTGGAGTCAATCGGCGGAGTTGAGGACCAATTTGACCCGAACTGGTCGCCGTCCGGCCAAATCGCTGCCACTTTCACTAAAAGCCGGGACTATGATCGATCTGAAGTTTATTTTATCGGACAACATAATGAAAATTTTAAAATGATGATTGTTGAAGGCCGGGATTTCCGGGGAAAATGGTCGCCGGACGGCCAAAAAATACTCTATAGCGTCTACAGCTCCCGCCAAGACTATCGGCCGCAGCTCTGGATTTCCAACGCTGTTCCCGGAGACATCGGAGCCAACCGAAAATTTCTCAACCTCCAAACTTGGGTTGAAAAATGCTCTTTTGCCGACAAAACAAAAATTTATTGCGCCGCTCCAAAGGAGCTTCCTTTTGGCATCGGGCTTGAACCGGAACAGGCGAAAAATATTTCCGACCAAATCTACGAAATAAACCTGAAAACCGGCACTCAAAAATTAATCGCCATTCCCGAAAAAGACTTGAGCGTCAGCAAAATTCTGATTTCTCCAAACAGCCGGGAGCTTTTCCTAACCGACAGCCGCGGTCGAATTCATAAAATAAAACTTTAATAATGTTTTTCAAGAAAAAAATTCCAAACCGCCTCGGGCCGATTTTGATAGTCTTATTCTTGTTCACCGCCGTAATTTTCGGATTAATCGGCTGGCGGGCGGCTGCTTGGCGGGCGGAAATTCTCAATTATTTGGAAAATTATCCGGATCAAACCCAATCAAAAGAATTAATTTCCCGAAACTTGGTAAGCTACCGGGAGCCGCCAACCGCCACTAAGCCGGAAATAACCGCTGATTCTCCGACTAAAGGACTGGCAGAAGCGCCGATAACCATTTTTGAATTTTCTTCGTTTGACTGCTCCTACAGCCGGGAAATCCAGCCGATTCTGGAAAAAATTATCGCTCAATATCCCGAGCAAATAAAACTGGTTTGGAAGGACCTGCCGATCAGCGATCAAGCCCGGCCGGCTCACTTGGCCGCCCGCTGCGCCCAAAATCAAGGAGAATTCTGGGACTATCACGATAAACTTTGGGAAAATCAAAAAAATCTAACCACTGACAAACTTAAAAAAATCGCCCAAGAACTCGGACTTAGCCAAAATCAATTCAATTCTTGTCTGGAAGAAAAGCAAACCAAATCAACGGTTAATCAAGATATTGAAGAAGGAAATATCCTTTTAATCAGCGGCACTCCCCACTTCTACCTTAACAGCCAGGAACTGTTCGGCCTGGCGACTCTTGAAGACTTTCAAAAAATAATTGAAATTGAATTAAGCAAATGAAAAAAACAATTATTCTAACCGCCGCCGGCCTGGCCGTTCCCGGCCTTAGCCGGGCAATCATATTAAACACTCCGCTCGGGCAACAAACAACCATTGAAAATTTTGCTCAATATATTTCAGCATGGTACCAATTTATCATCGGAAGCGTCGGGGTTTTGGCGGTCTTGATGATAATGTGGGCCGGCTTCCGCTGGCTGACTTCCCGGGGCAACCAGGAAATCATCAGCGACGCCAAGGACAAAATCTGGTCGGCGATCATCGGACTGGTTTTGGTTTTTTTAATTTATACCATTTCCTTCATTATTAATCCCGAACTGACTAAAATTGAACTCCCCAAGCTGCCAACCGCCGAATGGAGTGCGCCGAACATTCCTAATCCCGAATTAACCGAAGACATTTTTTTAGATAACGAGATAGATCAAGAAGTCAGAGATAGACTTGAAGACGAAGGGATTCTTGTCAAAGATAATTTTCCAGCTACTCAAGTAGGCGGACTCCAAGAAGAAACAATCCAAGGTATTATCGCCCTGAACGAAGACTATCAGGACTATTTTAATGAAAACTGCGACCCGATAATGATAACCGGCGGAAATGAAAACTGGACTCATTCCCCAACCGGCGGCCATCATCAAGGGATTAAACTTGATATCCGAGCGACTGATGATTTCAACAATTATATGACCAACTCACTCCTGTCAACTTTCAATCCCGCAGGAGAAACCGTAAATAATTATCAAATATATCAAAGAGGAAATATGACTATCATTAACGAACTTAATCACTGGGATATAAAATGGGAATAATTTTAAACAAAAAAACAATTATTCTAACCGCCGCCGGCCTGGCCGTTCCCGGCCTTAGCCGGGCAATCATATTAAACACTCCGCTCGGGCAACAAACAACCATTGAAAATTTTGCTCAATATATTTCAGCATGGTACCAATTTATCATCGGAAGCGTCGGGGTTTTGGCGGTCTTGATGATAATGTGGGCCGGCTTCCGCTGGCTGACTTCCCGGGGCAACCAGGAAATCATCAGCGACGCCAAGGACAAAATCTGGTCGGCGATCATCGGACTGGTTTTGGTTTTTTTAATTTATACCATTTCCTTCATTATTAATCCCGAACTGACTAAAATTGAACTCCCCGAGCTGCCAACCGCCGAATGGAGTGCGCCGAGTAATGCCGACCAATCCGAAACCGACCAATCCGAAACCGACCAATTCCAAATTCCCAGTTCTTCAAACGGCATGACCGAAGCGGTTAACCGTTATCTCGCGCTTCGCCAAGAAATTGAACAAGAAGCAAACGATCCAAATATTATAACTCAGGATGAAATAGGCGCGCTCCGAACCACTCTGAACGGAACCTATCAAAGACTGCAGGGAGAATATCCAGAAGCGGATATTTATTTTCTTCCGGGCGATATAACAAGAGCAGATGAAATTCCCGGAGATATAATCCCGGCCGGAGAAGGAAATGGAGAAGGAAATCTTATTGAAGGATTAAACACTTTTTTGGAAGAACGAGAATTGCAGATAGCAACAATTGAAACTTTTCAAAGCGACAACGGAGAATATATCTCGGCTTTGGTAATAGAAGAAATTTCCAACTGAACCAAATCGCGAAAAACTTCCAGTTGGAAGTTTTTTTAATTTGACTAAATTTCAAAACCGCAATACACTATAAAAAAATAATTATGACTGATAATTCCTTTCTCTACAGCTGTTCCAACTGCGGCGCCCAATATCCCAAATGGCAAGGGCGCTGTTTAGAATGCGGAAAATGGGGCACAATCAATCAGCAACCCGAAAGTTCTTTTAAGGGAAAAATCTCGCCGGCTTCTCCGGACCGGCCGATCAACCTCGCTGAAACCGCCTTTAACGTCCAAAAAAGATTAAAAACCGAAATAACCGAGCTTGACCGGGTGCTCGGCGGCGGACTGGTCGCCGGCAGTGTCGTTCTCCTGGCCGGCCAACCCGGAGGAGGAAAATCAACCCTGGCCGGACAAATCGCCAAAGGAATTTCCGGCGCTCTTTATGTTTCCGGAGAAGAATCAGCCGAACAAGTGAAAATTAGAAGCGAAAGAATCGGTCTGGACTTGGCTAAATTCCAATTTCTCCCCCAGACTGAAGTTGAAAAAATCGTCGCCACCCTAAAAAAAATCAAACCGCCGGTCGCGATAATTGATTCAATTCAAACTCTCCACTCTCAAGAACTGCCGGCCGGCCCGGGCAGTCTTAACCAAATCACCGCCAGCGCCGCCAAACTGATTGAAGCCGCCAAAACAAGCAAAATTCCGATTTTAATCATCGGCCATATCACTAAAGAAGGAACAGTCGCCGGACCAAAAGTCCTGGAACATCTCGTTGACACGGTTCTTTATCTTGAAAACGACAGTCAAAATTTCTATAAAATCCTCCGAAGCGTCAAAAATCGTTTTGGCTCAACCGGAGAAATCGGAATTTTTGAAATGACCCGGAACGGCTTGGAAGAAATAACCGACCCAAGCGCTCTTTTTCTGGCTGAAAAAAATCAGCCGGCCAACGGCTCAATTACCACTATTGTTCTGGAGGGAAGCCGGCCATTCCTGGTTGAAGTCCAGGCCCTAACCGTCAGAACAATTTTCGGCTATCCTCAAAGAAAATCAACCGGCTTTGACCTCAACCGACTCCAAATGCTTACCGCCGTGTTGGTAAAAATCGGCAAAATAAATCTCGGCAATCAAGATATCTATCTAAACATCGCCGGCGGATTAAAAATAAAAGAAACCGCCTCGGATTTGGCGGTTTCACTGGCAATTGCTTCAGCCTTTCTTAATTTGCCCATCCCCCGAGACGCCCTGGCTTTCGGCGAAGTCGGTTTGGCCGGAGAAATCCGACCGGTCGCCCAGTTCAAAAAAAGAATCGCCGAAGCTGAAAAACTCCAATTCAATAAAATCATCGGCCCGGAAACCAACTTAGCCGCTCCCGGACTTTTGAAAGCAAAAACAATCAGCGAAGCAATCTCGCTTCTAAAATCACTAAATGAAAAAAGAACGACCTGAGTCGTTCTTTTTATGTTCTCTATGAACACTCAATCGGAATTCTGCTGCCGGTGACATCCCTGATATTTTCGTTCTCAAGCTGTCTGCCGCATTTCCGGCAATAGAATTCTCGGTTGTAAAGAGTAATTTTCCCTTTTTCCAACCCTTCCTGACAAGAAACGCAAGTTCTGACATCTCTCCCCATAAATTCTACCCTTTTGGAATGAATCACTCTCCCGCAGAAGGTACAATGTACCTTTGCTTTTGTTCTGCTGCCTTTCTTAGTGGCCTGTTTTGTTCTGGGCATTTCTTCCCTCCTGATTGTCCAATTGATTGTCAATTTCCACCATAATTTGCGTTTTACCTCCTTTCTAAACGCAAACTTTCACGAACTTCATTTTTACCGCCTAAAACAACTTCTTTTAATTATATCTCAAAAAATAAAAGCTGTCAAAAAATTATCCCCAAATAAACCGCCAGGGTTTTTCGCGGTATTCTCCGGCATAATCCACTCCGATTCTCGGAGCAGTGATAATTTTTTTAGGAGATTTTCCGGGTTTAATCGCCAACCGAGCTTTTTTTTCAAAAGCCGATGTTTTGTTGAAACTTTTGTCAATTCCAAAAGCTCGAGTTAACCGGCCCGGGCCGTCAAGTCGGACTGATTCAAATCCTTTCAAAGGCCTGGCCGCTCTGATTAAAACAGCGGCTGGATAATCTTTATTTTCAGTAACAATATTTAGACAATAGTGAATTCCGTAAATTAAATAAACATACCAAAAACCGGCCGGACCGAACATCACCGCCGTCCGGGCGGTTCGGCCGCGGCTGGCGTGAGAAGCTAAGTCAGCCGGACCGCAATAAGCTTCAGTTTCAGTGATGACCGCTTCAAAATTATTTTTAACCAGCCGACAGCCAAGCAGGCTTTTAGCGACTTTTAAAGTCTTTTGGCGATAAAATTTTTGAGGCAGAAAAACCATAAAAAAACTTGACAAAATTTTTCAAAATGTTATATTGACAACAGTTCTTATCTTCTTATCTTGATTGGCTTGAGGTAGCAACTCGAGAAAGGAGGCGGTCACCATGGAAAATGAAGATCGTCTGGCAAAAGAAATCAGAAAAGTGCTGGGGCATGTCGGCGGAACAATAACCGCTCAGGAGGCAATCGGCAGAATCAAAGTCCTAATCGAAAAGGACGAAAGACTGATTTGGCCGGAATTCCATCCACCTTTCCCGCCTTTCTTGAAAATAAGCGGGAAAAACTGGAGACCGAGCCAAATCTGCGCCAATTGACCTTCCGCCGCTTCGGAAATCCGAAGCGGCTTTTTTATTCCTGATGACCGGCAAAATCCGCCGCGGCCAGTCTTTCTTGAAGAACAGGATAATTTTCCAGAGAATCTTCCGCGGCCAGCTCTTTGGCCGCCTCTTGAGTTTGATTTATCATTGCGGCGTCGGTTAAATCAGCCAGTTTGAAATTATTGAAACCAGACTGCTGGTAGCCGTAAATCTGACCGGCGCCCCGAAGCTCAAGATCCCGCCGAGCCAGAGTAAGACCGTCATGGCAACGGCAAAAAATTTCCAATCTTTTTCTAACTGCCTCTTCAAAAGAATCACTGAATAAAAAGCAATAAGACTGACGGGAGCTCCGTCCGACTCGGCCCCGGAACTGGTGAAGCTGAGCCAGCCCAAATCGCTCGGCTCCTTCAATTACCATTACTGAAGCATTGGGAATATCAACTCCAACCTCCACTACCGAAGTGGAAATTAAAATCGCCAACTTTCCTTGAGAAAAATCAGAAACTACCTTTTCTTTTTCTGATGATTTTAGCCGACCGTGCAGAATACCAACCGAAAGATTGGGAAAAACTTCCCGGTTTAATTTTTCAAACTCTTGATTAACCGAACGAACTCCGAGCTTGTCAGAAGGGTCAATCAACGGACAAACGACAAAAACCTGGCCACCCCGGCCGACTTCTTCGGCAATGAAATTGTAAGCCGCCTGCCTTTTTCCATCCGAAACCAGCCGAGTAATCACCTTTTTTCGGCCCGGCGGTAGCTGGCGGATCACCGAAAGGTCCAAACTGCCGTAGAGAGTTAAGGCGAGCGACC
This sequence comes from uncultured Gammaproteobacteria bacterium, assembly GCA_964608895.1. Lineage (GTDB taxonomy): Bacteria > Patescibacteriota > Patescibacteriia > 2-01-FULL-39-33 > 2-01-FULL-39-33 > CAZSPT01. The sequence continues at coordinate 27,469 of CAZSPT010000003.1, forward strand.
GGGGAATCGGAGTGGCGGTCAACGAAAGCAAATGGGGTGTTTTTTCGGACTGAAATCCCCCGCCTCGGGAAAGAAGCTCTCGCTGCTTGACTCCGAAGCGATGCTGTTCGTCAATAATTACCAAGCCAAGCCGCTTGAAAAAAACTTCTTTTTGAATTAAAGCATGAGTGCCGACGACCACTGAAATTTCTCCCCGGCGGCCGGCGGCTAAAAAATCCTTCTTGGAAATTTTCTTTTTCTTTCCGCCGGCCGGACTAACCAGCCGCTGTTCCCGGGTCAGCAGTCCGAAAACAAAATCTTTGGAAACCCCTTTATCGGCCAATTTGGTTAAAGTTTCAAAATGCTGACGGGCGAGAATTTCAGTCGGCGCCATAAAAACGGCTTGAAAACCGTTGCCTACCGCTTGCACAATGGCAATCGCCGCCACCGCGGTTTTACCGGAACCGACATCGCCTTCAAGCAACCGGGTCATCGGCCGGGACTCTTTCAAATCTTTTATAATCTCCCAAGCGGATTTTTTCTGGTCGTCGGTGAGCGAAAAACCAAACCCGGCCACAAACTTTTTAGTCTTTTCCCGGCAAAATTTCAGACTGAAGGCCGGCCGGGCTTCTTTTTTTTTCTTTAAAATTTGAGACCAAAGTTGAACTAAAAAAAGCTCGTCAAAAGCCAGCCGCTGCCGAGCGGCCGCCAAACTCTGATAATTTTCAGGAAAGTGAATTTCTTTAACCGCCGTCAAAAGATTATTTAGGGAGTATTTTTTTCTGATTTTTTCAGGAAGATAATCTTGGAGTTGACTGCTGAATTTAAGGGCTGTTCTAACCAAGAATCTGAGCTGTTTTTGGCTTAATCCTTCGGTTAGGGAATAAATCGGAACCAACCGGGCGGTATGAGTGCTGATTTTTGTCGCTCTTTCATAACTAGGAGAATTTAGATAAAGATCAAAGAGATTGCCGGCGGTTTTTCCGGAGAGATAGACTTCGGTTCCGGGCCGAAGATTCTTGGCAATCCAAGGCTGATTGAACCAAACAACTCTGAGAGAATCGCTCTGGTCGCTAACAACCGCTTCGGTGATAATTTTCTTACGCCGAGGAGTCCGGCGATTCTTTAAAATCTCAATTTTTCCCCGAACAGTCGCGGTTATCCCGGGTTCAAGGTCTTTAATCGGGACAATCTTGCTAAAATCCTCGTAACGGAAGGGATAATAAAAAATGAGATCCTTAACGGTCTCAATCCCTAATTTTTTCAGCCGAGCGCCAATCGTCCGGCCTACTTTATTCAATTGATTAACGGGACTTTCTAAAGTCATTTTCTTACCAACGTCCCCGGCAGGATTTGAACCTGCGATCTTTGGCTCCGCAAGCCAACGCTTTATCCAGCTAAGCTACGGGGACCGATTATTAAAACTTGAGCCAGCGGCCAATTTGATCAAACAACGGCTCTGCTTCCTGGTCAAGGTCCTCCTTGAGAAAATCATTCAGAAAATCCCTGATTGAAAGCGGATTCTGACTCTCCAGAAGAATAGCTAAACGCCCTCGGAGCGGATTTCGAAAGTTGAAATAAAGTTTTTTCGTCCCATTTTCCCGATAGATAATAAAAAATGACTTAAAATCTTGATAGGGATAAAAATAACCACCGAATTCAACTCCGTCCGGCGTCAAAACACATTTGACAATTTTTGAGCCGCGGAATTCATAAAGAAGGATTAAAGCATAGAATAAAATCAAAAAAACGGCAAAAAGATAATTAGCCACGAGAATTGCCCAACCAACGGCCAGTAAAAAAATAACCGCTGAAATCAGATACCAAAATGTTCCCTTGGGATGCTTTTGAAATTCCGGGCAGGACCAGCTAAAGGCAATTTCCAACAGCTGGTCTGTTCGCTTCTCTTCTTCCTCCGGCATATTTAATTCCTTAATAATAAACTGTTTTTATTATACCTGATTTTATTTTTTTTTTCAATCAAATATTTACAAAACCGAGCAATAGTGGTAGAATTAAACCAATTCGGAGAGGTGGCAGAGTGGTCAAATGCACCGGTCTTGAAAACCGGAGTCCCTTAACGGGGACCGTGGGTTCGAATCCCACCCTCTCCGCCAGATGTCCAATTTCGAACCTTACTAATCATGGACAAAATATGGCGGTTGCAAACAAAAAAATTTTAGATAGCGTAAAAGATAAACCTTACTTCAACAAGGATAATTTTGTTTTATATCAAAACGACAGTTTGAAATTTTTAGAACAACTGCCAGAGAATTCTATTGATATGATTTTTGCCGATCCGCCTTATTTCTTATCATCAGGTAGTTTTACTTGCCAAAACGGTAAAATGGTCAGTGTTAAAAAGGGAAACTGGGATTTAAGCAACGGACTAAAAAAAGATTTTGAATTTCATCTCGACTGGACAAAAGCATGCCATAGAGTTTTAAAACCGGGCGGAACAATTTGGATTTCGGGAACTTATCATTCTATTTATCAGTGTGGTCTTGCTTTGCAAACTAATAAATTTCATATCTTAAATGATATTGCTTGGTTCAAACCCAATGCCTCGCCGAATTTAAGTTGCCGTTTTTTTACTGCCAGTCACGAGACGCTTATTTGGGCAAGAAAAGACAAAAAGGGAAGGCATAAATTTAATTATGATTTGATGAAAAATAGCGATTGGCCAGAGGATTTTATTAAAAAACCGAATTTGCAAATGAGAAGTGTTTGGGCAATTTATCCGCCCAAAAAAGAAGAAAAGACTTTTGGTAAGCATCCCACCCAAAAACCAATGGATTTATTAAATAGAGTTGTTTTAGCCGGCACAGATAAAAATGATATTGTTTTGGATCCTTTTACTGGTTCGTCAACTACTGGTTTGGTTTGTATTTTAAATAATAGAAAATTTATCGGCATTGATACGGAAAAAAAGTATTTGGATTTGTCAATTAAAAGATTTGACGAATTGGCTAAAAAACAAGGCAGTAAGCTAAAATTTTAATTTTATGAAAATCGTTACAAGGGCTACGGCCATCAAAAATTTAAAGAAACACATTGGACAAGATTTAGCCGAACTGTCTAAGAAATTTGGAATTACCACCTACAAGAATGGCAAGCAGAACAAGGGTTGGAAAGGTTTAATATTGGAGAGGTTAGCTGGGCTTGAATGCAATGTTTCTAAGGCGCCAAATGGTTTGTCTTATGAACTAAAATCAGTGGCCTTCCACTATGTAAAAGATAAACTTGTGCCAAAAGAAACAATGGCAATAACCATGATTAATCCGCAAGAATTGAAAGAACACGATTTCCTTGAAAGCCATTGTTGGGCGAAATTAAAATCAATCGTTTTTTGTGCTGTTATGTGGCATGGTCAAAATGCGACTAAAGCTGAATTATTGGAAGTAGAAAGTTTAGATTTTCTAGAAGACGATGACTTGATAAAAGAAATTAAAGCCGATTATGATTTTATTCGAGAAAAATTGATAAAACACGGATTCGAAAGTTTGACGGGCAAAGATGGCAAATGGATTCAAGCAAGAACCAAAGGCCCGGGACACGGTTCAATCAGCAGGGCTTTTTACGCCCGAAAAGAATTAGTCGAAAAAATATTCGAAATTGGGGAATAATTAATTATAGAATAGATATGATAGGGTAAAGTTCAATATTTGAACCTACGATGATTTAATTATCCGCTTAAACAAAAGGTTTTCCTGCTCTTTTAATGATAGATTTCTATGATTGTATCTCCAGACGTATTCTCCAAGGTAAATAGGCAGTCTTTTTCGTCTGATTCCGCCCCTGGCCGCCAGCTTTCTTTTCAGGTATCCCCAGAACCCCTCCAGTCCATTGATATGGTTTCCTTTCTTATCAGAATACTCAAATTCAGAATGTTTAACCAGTCGATGAACATATCCTCTTAAAGCAATACCGGTATATCCTCTCCAAGTATCGGAGCAAATAGTTGAACCCTTTCTAACCTGTTTTTCAATCAATGGTTGCAAGTCAACGGCTTCGGTCTTGTCCATTACTTTAGCCCAGACCTTGCCATTGCGGCAAAGGATGCCAAAGATCGGTTGTTTGATTGTCCCGAATCCTCTGGTTCGCTTGCTTCTTTTCTGATATTTAAGCCGTTCTTGGAGCTTTCGGTTTTTCATCTGTCCGCCCAGATAGGTTTCGTCCACTTCGACATAGCCGTCAAAGACATCAGGCAGATCTTTGGTCATTTCCATTCTTAACAGCGTTAATGTTTTTAACAATTTGTATTTAGAAACATTAACTCTGGCCAGAATGATATTGGTGGAATGTTCCAGGATTAATTCAGAGATGATTTGTTTAAGAATCTTATTCGGAATACTCGCTTGGTTTGTTTTAGGAGTGAAAAGACAACGGCAATTTCTGCATTTCAATCTCTTGTCAGATACTTTCCAAAATTTAGATTTAGAACACTTAGGACACTTGGTTTGAAATGAATTCATGATGATAGAATTTTATCATCTTTGGTTCACTTTTCAAACTTTACCCTAAAATATTTTTAATTGAAGCAAAACACCTTAACACATC
>CAZSPT010000004.1:0-6587 GCA_964608895.1 uncultured Gammaproteobacteria bacterium
GCGTAATTGTCGGATTATCAGATCATAGTTTGAGTTTTAAGCCGGCGGCCGTTGCGGTCGCTCTTGGAGCGGTGATTTTGGAGAAACATTTAATTATTTCCCGAGCCGAAGGCGGCCCGGACGCCAATTTTTCTCTGGAGCCGGCTGAATTTAAAGAATTTGTCCGAACAGTTAGAGCGACCGAGGAAATGATTGGCCATCCGGTCTACGGTCCTGTTGCCGGAGAATCAGAAAATATTATTTTTAGAAAATCTCTTTTTGTTGTTAAAGACATTGAAATTGGAGAGAAGATAACTGAAGACAATATCCGATCAATTAGACCGGGGTTGGGGCTTTCTCCAAAATATTACCGAAAAATTATCGGTAGAACTGCTTCTCAAAAAATAGAGCGGGGAACGCCTTTGAATTGGAACTTAATAAATTAATCAAATCGTATGACGGAAGTAAAATTAAAAAACGATTTTCAAATAACTCCGGTTAGCCGAGAAGATTCTCGGAGAATTTTGGAAATCAGGAATCAACCGGCGGCTCGGCGTTATTCCAACGATTCTGAAGAAATTTCTTTTGAAAATCATCAGTCTTGGTTCCAAAAAAAATATTTTGGCGATGGTTGTCTAAATCATTGTTTGATTTTAAGACTCCGGTCGGGCGAAGCAATCGGTTATTGCCGATTTGACCGTTGTTCAGAGAGCAGTCGTGATTATACTATTTCAATTGCTTTGGATGAAAAATATCACCATCAGGGCGTTGGATCCTGGTTTTTAAAAGAAGTTTTGGAAAAATTCGCTCCGCCGGGAGAAATTTTCGCTGAAATAGACAAAAGAAACATAACTTCAGTAAAACTTTTTCAAAAGAATAATTTTCAAAGTCATCAGAAATCAAGCGAGAAATATCATTTAAAATATCGGAATGATAAAAAAAATTATTCAAACCCTGTTTTTCAGGGAAATATCCTGAAAGAAAAAAAAGTTTTTATCTTTCAGGCTCGGCGCTGGGGCAGAAGTGTCGGTCATTTTTTAGCCAAAAAACTGACTGCCGAGGGCTGCCAATTGGGAGCGCTCACTTTTAAGAAAGGAACTCATAATTTCCTGCTCAAACAGACTGAGGTGAACTATCAGTCGATTATTTTTCACGACGAAATTGTCGCCGACCCTAAAGCTTATCTTAAAGGGAAGCGATATTCTTTGAAGGAAATCTGCGATGATTTGGAAATTGATTCCATTTGGCCGCTGGTTTCCACTTTAAGAGGCCATGTTAAGTGTTATCGCGATAAATATTATTACAGTTTTCGGCAGAACCTTTCTGACCGAGAAATCATTGATTATATCCAAGCTTGTTATAAATTATTAAAGGAGGTTTTTGACGATTTTCGGCCGGATGTTATTTTAAGCGCTAATTTTGTCATCCTCCCTTATTTGATGTTTAATCTTTACGGCAAGAAGAAAGGAGTTGAAATGCTGGCGGTAACCGATTCAAAAATTTCCGGAGTTAATATTTTTACAACCAGCTATCAATGCGACCAAGGACCTTTTTACAACCGAGTTGATGAATTAAATCAAGGTTTGGCTGAAACAAAAAATCGAGCTCGAGCCAAAAATTACATCGCTGAATTTCGGAAGAGTTTTAAGGAACCCAAAACTGCCGTAATTTTAGAAGAATCTCAAACTCTAAAGAAAAAGATTCGCCATTGGCTTTCGCCCTATTATCATATTTATCGCTGGTATTTAAAGCCGCCAAAGGAAATCAGAAAGAATTTAGGGCCGACAATTGATTATCGGCCTCCGAGAATTATTCTTAGGGACCATTACTGCCATGATTTTTATCAGCGGTTTATGAAAAAATATCGCTATTATCCTTTTGAAAATTTGGGAAAATTCGTTTATTTTCCGCTTCAGGTTCAGCCTGAAGAAGTTATTGATGTCATGGCTCCTTATTTTACTAATCAAATAGAGATTGCCCGCTTGGTGGCAATGTCTTTGCCTGGAGATTATACTTTGGCGGTTAAGGAGCATCCGGCGATGGTTGGAATGCGTCCGCCTTCCTATATTAAGAAAATTGCCCGAACGCCCAACGTCAAGCTGATTGACTACCGGATTCCCAGTGAAAAAGTTCTTCAAAAAACTTCCTTGGTGGTCAGTCCGAGTTCAACCACTTTGGTTGAGGCCGCTTTTTATAACAAGCCGGCGATTCAGCTTGGAGACATGGGCACCCCGTTAAAGATGCCGAATATTTTCAAACACACTGATTTAACGACAATTTCCCGAAAAATCAAAGAGCTGCTTGATTTGAATTTAGAGACGGACGAATATCAAAGGGAATTGGAAAATTACGTCGCCGCCGCCTATGACACCGGCTTTGAGCTTAATTATTGGCAGATTTGGGAGCGGGGAAAAAGGGATAAAATGGATTTGCTTTGGGAGGCTTGGAGAGAAGAAATAAAAAGAGCTTTAATTACTAAAGAAAATCATCAAGTATGAAGATAAGTTGTATAATTCCAACCTGCGACCGCCGTGATTTTTTGCCACAGGCGATAAATTCGGTTTTGGAACAGAGTTTGCCACCCGATGAAATTATTATTATCAATAATGGCCGCGAACCCGTTGTTTTGTCTGATGACTTGGCGACCAAGGTAAAGGTTTTTGATATTATTCCTTATGCCGGCGTCGCTCAAGCCAGAAATTTCGGCGCTTGCGTCGCTCAAGGCGATTATCTCGCTTTTTTGGACGATGATGACCTTTGGACTCCGGAATATTTGGAAAAAGCGGCTAAAGCCATTACTCAAGGCGCTCAAGCCGTTTTTAGCCGCCAATTAAAACTTAAAGACGGGGAAATCAGCGAATATCAAAATCCCCAGGGGAAAATAAACATAAAGACTTTGCTTGTCCGCAACCCCGGCACTGGCGGTCCTAATACTATTGTTTCAAAAAAAGCTTTTTTCCAGGCCGGCGGCTACGATCCCAAATTGCCACCGTCTGAAGATAAAGCAATGGTTTTGGAGCTGCTGTTAAGAGAGGCAAAAATTAAAGTGCTATCTGATAATTCGGTAATAGTCAGAATTCACCAAGGACCGCGATTAACTGACAATAAAAAAATTATTGAGGGTATTTATCAATTTACCCGAAGATACAGGCATTTGATGAATTATGAGCAATATTATTTTAATCAGTTGAAATATTTTCGGCTTTGCCGCCAGGATGGATATTTCAAGGTGATTATTCCCCATTGCTTTTATTATTTTTTATTTCGGTTGACCAAGATTCTCAGGAAAGTAAAATCAATTTTAGTTCCCCGGACTAATAATTTAATGGCTCGGCCGTCAAAGACTTTTCTTTTTGAAATTTTTGAAAAAGAAATCATCGGTTGGAATTTTGGAACAGCTTTGGACGCTGGTTCGGCTGATTTCAAAAATCGGAGAATGTTTAAAACCGAGAGATATTTTGGCTTAGACATTGATGAAGCCGCTCTTAAAAAAGGTCTAAAAAAATATTCTGGCGGCGGATCTCAAGCGATTTTAGGCGATCTTTTGGATTTAAATCAATTGCCCGAGGCCAGTTTAGAACTGGCGGCGGCGACTAATGTTTTAGACCATTTTCAAACGGCTGTTCGGGAAAAAGTGATTAAAAATTTGATTTATTTGGTAAAGCCGGGCGGTCAGCTGATTTTTAACGCTGCCCAAAACGATATTTACCCGGACCTTGTTAAAAATCTTAAAGATAATTTTGGAAAAGTGGCGATTATTTACTATCGAAATATTTTCAGCCGCCTTTATGAAAAAATTTTTGAAGATAAAAACGGTTGTCTTGGCTCCCATCCGATCGCCGGAGGAAAGATTTTTCGATTAATTACCTGGCTGATCAGTCGTTTGGAATATTTAACTTGTCATTTTCCCCGTTTTAATGTTCGGGTGTTGGTAATTTGTCGCGAAAAAAAGGATTTTGGGGTTAAAAACGAGTTTCGGCCGGCGGTTGAATTTTTTAGAAATGGAATTTACAATATTCTTAACAACCATCAATAAAAATTGCTCCGCTTTGATTATTTCTAAAGCGGCGCCAATATCATAAGAGACGGATTTTATGGCTAAAAAATTAATAAAAAAAATTAAAAGTAATTTTTGTGATTTTTTGATTAATTTTAGTCTTCAGTTAAATTTGCCGATTTTAACCGCTTTTGGGTTTTGGTTGGCCGCTAAGCAAATCAATAATCAAGGAGATTACACTGTTGTCTGTATCGGCCGGAGTATTTTTATGGACGATGTTCGAGCAATGGTTCGTTTTAGTGGTCAAATCAGGTATTTTGACATTCAATTGAGATATTTTTGCAAAATTTTTGATTATTTTGTTTCTTCCAATGAACAAGATCTTTACAAAGAAAATAAATATCATCTTTGCTCCTATCAAGATTATTCTGGCAAGAAAAAATATCACGACTATCTTGCCATAATGATTCCCTGGTTGCGCCGGCTGTTAAAATTTGACGCTGTTTTATCCGGAAATTTCGGCTATACCGCCCAGCAGGAAATTGCTCAAGTAAGTCAAGAACAGAAAATTCCTTTTATTGTGATTCATAAAGAAGCAATGGGCGCTTTTGGCGACTGCATGGATGTCTATGATAATCTAAAATTAGTCGCTGATAAGATATTGCTTTATAATAACAAAATTTTAGAATCTTTTTTAAGAATAAAATTACCCGGAATAACCATAAATAATGCTAAAGTGGTCGGAATTCCCCGACTTGACCATTATTTTAATTTAGAGTCAAAAAAAGAAAAGAAACAATTGGTCTTTTTTTCCTGCTATCCTCAACGTGATCCTTTTATTTCTCTAATTAAAGAGGAGGAAAAAGTTAAGGAGGTCAAGAAACGTTATGCTAATTTTCACCGTTCAATAATGAATTTTGCCAGAAATCACCCTGAATTGAAAGTAATTATTAAAACTAAAAATTCCAAACATTTCATTGATTATGTCAAAGAAATTTTTAATCAGAATTTTAAGGAAAAAATAGAAAATTTAATCATTACCAATATCGGAAGCGTCACTAAATTGATTGAAGAGTCAGACGCGGTAATTGCTTTTAATTCCACTACTTTGGTTGAAGCTTTAATCGCCGGAAAAATGATTATTTCCCCTGATTATGACTTTGATTATTTTGCCCGCAATCGCGATTGGGATTTTTTTGCTCATTATCCCCAATTGATAAACTGGGTGAAAGATGAAACCGATTTGGAGAGATGTTTTTTTAGTCAGGAAAAATTTCAAAATCCGGACGAATCGGCAAAGAGATTATTTTTAACTGAAATAATCTCAACTCCCGACGGCCGGGCCAGCGAGCGGGCCGAAGCCGAAATAATCAAGACAATTAAACAATTTTCTTCAGAAAATAATCTAAAAATCGGCCAAGATAAAAAAAACGAAGACAGTTCAAAGCATAATGTTTTTATCGCTCACCAGACGGCTGAAAATTCTGAGCTAAAAATTGAATTAGATAAATTTATTGACGAGAAAATGTCTTCAGGAGAAGAAAGAAATATTCCGGAGATTGAGGAAATTTATAAGGCTTTTAAAAAAGCGCTTGGCCGGGAAATTTCATCGGCCGTCAATAACACCGAGGAGGCTGAATTTTCTTTTTCTCCTCAGGAATTTCATTGGCTTTCCAAACATTCCCGGCAGGATTGGTTTGATTATTTAATCTATCGTTATCGTTTCAAAACTTATCCGCCGCGACAAAAACTTCTTGATTTTCCTCTTTATCTTTTAATTGAGCCGACTTCAATTTGCAATCTAAGGTGTTTAATGTGTTTTCAGGCGGATAAAAGTTTTCAGACCAAGGAATATCTCGGTATAATGCCTTGGAATCTTTTTGTTAAAGTGGCCGATCAAGCTAAAGAAATGAACTGCCAAGCGATAACTTTGGCTTCAAGAGGAGAGCCGACTCTTCATCCGGAATTTGGCAAAATGCTTTATTATTTAAAAAAAATTGGAATTTTGGATATTAAAATAAATACCAATGCCACTAAATTAAATGAAAAAATAAGCCATGAAATTTTGTCGGCCGGGGTGAGCGAAGTTGTTTTTTCAATGGACGCGGCTGATGAATCCCTTTACCGAAAAATCAGGCCGGGCGGAGATTTTCAATCAGTCGTCGCTAATATCAAAAAATTTCACCGAATCAGGAAAAATTATTATCCGCAAGCCGCCACTACCACCAGAATTACGGGAGTGAAATTTCTTCCAGAACAGAATATTTCCGAAATTGACGGTTTTTGGAGGGATATTGTTGATGAAATAACTATTAAGCGAGCGGCTGAAAGGTGGGATTCTTATCATAATAAAAAAGTGAATTGGGCTAAACCTTGTTACGCTCTTTGGGAGCGAATGTATGTCTGGCACGACGGAACAGTCAATCCTTGCGATTTTGATTATAAGTCAAAACTGGCGGTCGGCAACGCTTATTCTAAACCGCTTAAAGATATTTGGAAGGGTCAAACTTATTCCAGATTAAGGAAGCTGCATTTGGAAGGAAGAAGAAGCGAACTGATTCCTTGTGATCGTTGCTCAATAACTTAATTTTATGATTGATAATATTTTCCC
>CAZSPT010000004.1:6597-15185 GCA_964608895.1 uncultured Gammaproteobacteria bacterium
AAAAAAAAAAAAAACCGCCGTTATCGGCAGGTCGGGTCAAGCTGGAAGATTAATTTCAATAATTAAGGAGATTCAGGAAATTGATTTGAATTGGATTTATTATCCTAAAGAAAAAAAGTCTAGTCAGTCTTTATTGACTGCTGATTTTGAAAAGATTCTTCAGGCCGAGGCGATAATTATCGCTAGCCCGACTCCGAGTCATTTTGAATATTTGAAACAGCTTCGTAATTTCACCGGATATATTTTACTTGAAAAACCCGCTGTCTCCAGAGAAGCTGAAAGTATTGAGCTTGAAAGATGGCCGGATGATTTTAAAAATCGTCTCAAAATAAATTATAATTTTCAAAATTCTTATTTAGCTTCTTTTTTAAATTCCTTATTAAAAGAATCTGCTTTCGGCAATCCGATTTCTTTGTCTATTTTTACCAGTCACGGTTTGGCTTTTTTGGACAAATATCCGGGTTCTTGGAGAAGCGATTTAAGGCATTCTTTCGGAGTTTTGGAATTAGTCGGAGTTCATTTTATTCATTTAGCCCTGAGTCTTTTTGGAGAGATTAAAGATTTGGATTTTAATTTTCAATGGCAGGCCCGCCAAGGGAATAATTTTCCTCCTGATACTGTATTTTTAAAATTAAAAATGGCCGACAACGTTGTTGTTAATCTTTATCACAGTTACGCCGGTCCTTATTTAAACAGATTTTTGTTTTTAGGAACCAACGGCTATTTTGAATATGACGGCCGCCGCGGCAGCTTTTATTCTCCGCGAGAATGTTATAATAATCAGGGAAGATTTAAGACTCCCCCGATAATTAAGGAATTTCAGCTTGATGAAAGTTATATTTGGCAGGAAAGTCTTAGACAGTCTTTGAAAGATTTTTTCCAAACCGTCAGAAAAAAAAGTTTTTTTTCTCAAGCTGAATTCAAAAACGCCCTTTCGGCGATGATTCCTGTTTTTATCACCCGGCAGAATATTGAAAATAAAATTAATTCAAAGCAATGAAAATTCTTTTTGTTTATCCGAACAGTATGGGTTACAGCCGGGTTCCTCCAGGCCTGGCGGTTTTGATTGGAGTTTTAAAGGGTAAAAATCATCAGGTAAAAGTTTTTGACACTTCTTTTTACAAAATATTCCAAGATAATGATGATGATATCAGGGAAAAGACCCACCAAGTAAGAAAGGCTGATTTAAAAAAATACGGAGTGGCTTATCACTGGGCGAATTTTCAGGAGATAATTTCCGACTGTTTTCAGGAAATTGAAAATTTTCAACCCGATTTAATAGGTTTTTCAGTCGTTACTGAAGATTGCGCCGGCTTTAGTTTTGAAATAGCTGAGAAAATTAAAGAAAGATTTCCTAATCGGCCAATAATTTTCGGAGGAGTGGCGGTAACGACGGCGCCGGAGGATTTTATTAATCGGGATTTTATTGATTTAATCAATGTTGGGGAAGGCGAAGATTCTCTTTCTGAACTTCTTGATAAAATGTCCCGAGGAGAAGATATTTTTTCAATCAATAATCTTTGGCTTAAAAAAGGCAACCAAATTATAAAGAATAAGGTCCGGCCGTTGAAAGATATCAATCAGCTTTCTTATCCCGATTTTGATGAATTTAGCGATAAACATTTTTATCGTCCAATAGACGGGATAGTCTATAGAACGGTTATGGTTGAATTCACCAGAGGTTGTCCTAGGAGGTGCAGTTATTGCATTAATCATATTCTTCAAAAACTTTATTCCGGAAAAGGCAGATTTGTTAGAAAAAAGAGCAATCAGAGAATGATTTCGGAATTGATTTATTTGAAGAATAAACATAATTTAACCTTATTTTTCTTCACTGATGATGATTTTTTAGTCAAATCTGATTTGGAACTCAAAGATTTTTTGGAAGAATATCGTAGAAAAGTTAATTTGCCGTTTTTGATTCAGGCCGGAGCGCCGACAATCACCGAGGAGCGAGTAAGAATGCTTAAAAAGGCCGGGTGCATAACCATTTGTATGGGGATTGAAAGTGGCAACGAGTTTATTAAAAAAGAAGTTTTTAACCGCTACATTTCCAATGATGACTTAATTAGAGCTTTTAAAATAGTTAAGGAAGCGGGAATTCGGGTTTCCTCAACTAATATTATTGGCAATCCCTATGAGACAAGAGAGATGATATTTGACACAATCAAACTTAATCGCCTGGTGCAGCCTGATAGCGTTTCCAACAGCTTTATGACTCCCTATAAAGGGACAAAAATAAGAGAAATCGCCCTAAAGGAGGGTTATATTTCCAATGATTTAAAAATTAATCAAGGGTTAAGGATGGGGCCGGTTTTTGAAATTCCTGAAATTTCCAAGGAGGAGTTAAAAGGAATTCAAAAAATGTTCACTTTTTATGTTCGGCTCCCCAAAATTGTTTATCCTTTAATAAGATATTGCGAACGGGAGCGTCTTTTTTCTGATTGGCTTTATAAAATTTTTTCCCGTTGGGTTGATTTTATTCAGGAAGGGAACAGGAAAAAGAGGATTGCCAAGGAGCGTCAATTAGCTAAACAAGCCGAAACAGAATAATTAGGAAATAATCAGTTAAAATGGTTCAACCGAAAAAAATTTTAGCGGTTATTCCCGCTCGTCGGGGGAGTAAAAGTATTCCCCGGAAGAATATCATTAATTTGGGCGGTCATCCTTTAATTGCCTATTCAATCGCCGTTGCTAAACTTTCCAGATTAATTAACAGGATAATTGTAACAACTGATGGTTCGGAAATTGTTGAAATTTCCAAGGAATACGGATCTGAAGTTCCGTTTCTAAGGCCTTCGGAAATTTCTCAAGATCATTCGTTGGACATTGATTTTTTCAAGCATGCTTTGGACTGGCTTGAACAGAAAGAAAATTATTTTCCGGATTTAGTGGTTCATCTTCGGCCGACAACTCCTCTAAGAGATTATCGGCTGATTGATCAAGCAATTTGGGAATTAGCCAATGACCGTCAAGCGACATCTCTTCGGAGCGCTCATCCAAGCAGAGACGTTGGATACAAATTATTCAAAAAAAAAGGGAATTATATTGATTTTTTTGGTCGGGAGGATTTTTATTCTTCGGAGGAATATTATAATTATCCCCGACAAAAACTCCCCGACACTTATGATCCTAATGGCTATGTTGACATCATTATTCCAAAGATTTTAAAAAGTCAAGGATTACTGCATGGTCCGAAAATCAGAGCTTTTATCACTGAAAGAGTTGCTGACATTGATGAGCTTCAAGACATTGTCTTGGCTGAAAAATTTCTCAAGGATGAAAAGTATTTGCCTTTAATTGATTTATTAAATAAAATAAAAAAATATGACCAAAAAAAATTTGAAAGGTAAAAATTGTTTAATTACCGGAGCCAGCGGCGGTCTTGGTCGTGAGATTGGACGTCAGCTGGCCGGAATCGGCAGTAACTTATTTTTAACCGGCCGAAGCCGGGAAAAGTTAGAACAACTTGTTCAAGAATTAAGAGAATTAAACAATGAGATTTCTTTAGCCGGTTTTCCGGGAAATTTGAACGATTTAACTGATTTAAAAGAAATAATAAGAGTGGTTCGTGAAAAGTTTTCTTCAATTGATATTTTAATAAACTCGGCTGGAGTTTTTCCGGTTAAAAATTTGGCTGATTCAACAAATGAAGATTTTGAACGTTGTTTTAATGTTAATGTTAGGGCGCCATTTTTACTTGCTAAGGAATTTAGTCGGGAAATGATTAAAAATCGTTGGGGAAGAATCGTCAATATTGGTTCTTCTTCAGCTTATGGAGGTTTTAAAGAAACTTCCCTTTATTGCGCTTCAAAACACGCTTTACTTGGTCTGTCGCGTTCGTTTTTTGAAGAATTAAAGGAGTTTGGAGATATCAGAACGTTTTTTATTTCTCCGGCCGGAATGAAAACTGACATGGGTCGAAAAATTAAAAATCATGATTTTCAGACTTTTATTGATCCGAAAGAAGTCGCTGAATATGTTGTTTTTGCTATTTCTTTTAATGGTTCAATGGTTTCCCAAGAGATTCGGCTTAACCGAATATCCAACGCTTAAAAATGATATTTTTTAAAAATGAAAAAAGTTAGGCATATTGGAATTGTTGTCGCCGATTTGAAAAAATCCCTTCGTTTTTATCAAAATTTTTTGGGCTTTAAACCAATTAAAGAAATGACTGAACAAGGAAATTTTATTGATAAAATTTTGGGACTGAAAGGAACTAAGGTGAAAACAATCAAATTAAAAGGGGACGGCGAGACTTTGATAGAGCTTCTTTACTATTACTCTGAATCGGACCGGCTGGAAGCAAATGAAATTTTTTGTCCCGGCTATTCTCATTTTGCCCTGACTGTTAATGATTTAAATCAAAAGTATCAAAAATTAAAAAATCAGGGGATTGAATTTGTTTCAGAACCGCAAGTTTCTCCCGATGGCGGGGTAAAAGTGGTTTTTTGCCGTGATTTTGAAGGAAATTATCTTGAATTAGTTGAAGAATTGTCTTCATCAAAAATCTCAAGGAGATTGTCAAATTAATTAGTTAAATTAAAATTGTCTCAATTTTAATTAAAGAATAAAGTTTTAAAATGGATTCTATTAATTCCAAAAAAGAACAAAGGGGTCTAAACGGTTTGGCTAATATCAATATTGAGCTTACCAGCCGCTGTAATAAAAAATGTTGGATCTGCGGCCGCAGGAAAGTTGAGCGAGATTATCCTGAATTGACTTTGGAATACGGGGATATGGATTTTGGATTAGTTGAAAAAATTGCCGGTCAGTTGCCTCCGGACATTGTTGTTCAGCTTCACAATAACGGTGAAGCCCTGCTTTATCCCAGATTTGGCGAGGCAGTTAAGTTGTTTAGCCGCCAAATTACCAACATTGTCACTAATGGAAAACTTTTAATTAAGAAGTCGGCCGAAATAGTTGGAATTTTAGATACTTTAGCGATTTCAATTTTTGAAGATGATCCTGAAAGCGAAGAACAATATGGAATTATTGAAGAATTTTTAAAATTAAAGGGCGACAAAAAACCTTTTGTGATTTTTCGGGCCAATGGCGAAGTTAATCTTGAAAAATACAAAAAATTCGGATTGCCGATTGCCAGCCGCGCGCTTCATTCTAAAATGGGAAGTTTTAACTACCAAAAAACCCCGACAATTCCGGAAATCGGGATCTGTTTGGATTTTCTCCATCATTTGGCTATTAATAGTAAAGGAGAGGTTTCAATTTGCGTTAGATTTGACCCCAAAAGGTTGGGAGTAATCGGCAATGCCGCTCAGGATTCTTTAGAAGATATTTGGAATAGTCCGAAGCGAAAACAATGGTTGGAATATCATAAGCAGGGCCGAAGGGATAAAGTTCCCCTTTGTTCTTATTGCCACTTTTGGGGGGTTCCGACCAGTAATAATATTTCCGGAATGACGAAATTAATAGACGAGAAAAAAATATTTAATAATAAAAAGAAAGGAGAAAATCAAAATGAATTTTAACAGCAGCTCCCCAAAAATTTTAGCGGCTAATTATCCAATTGGTTTGAATCACCCGGTTTTTATAATCGCCGAGATAGGGATTAACCATAATGGCGACCTTGAAATCGCCAAGAAGTTAATAGATTTGGCGGTTCAAGCCGGAGCCGATGCCGTTAAATTCCAGAAACGGACGATTGAAACTGTTTATAACCCGGAAGAACGAGCCAAGCCTCGGGAAATTCCCCGATTAATTTTAGAAAAGGCGGTTGCTCGGGGAGTTCTTCCAGCCGAATCGGTTGAACGGCTTAAAAAATCAGACTTTTCTGAAACAACCAACGGCGATTTAAAGTATGCTTTGGAATTCAGCCGGGAAGAGTATCAGGAAATTAATCGTTACTGTCGGGAAAAGGGAATTTTATGGTTTGCTTCTTGCTGGGATGAAGCCAGTGTTGATTTTATTGACCAGTTTAATCCTCCTTGCTATAAAATCGCTTCAGCCAGCCTGACTGATTGGGGATTATTAAAACACACAAAATCAAAAGGCAAGCCGATTATCATGTCTACTGGAATGAGCACTTTGGAAGAGATTGACCGAGCGGTTGAAATTTTGGGAAAAGAAAATCTCGCTGTTCTCCATTGCATTGCGACTTATCCGGCTAAATTAGAAGAATTAAATCTTTTAGTTATTAAAACTCTTCAAGAGAGGTATCCTGAATTAGTGATTGGTTATAGCGGCCATGAGACTAATCTGCCGCCTTCGGTGCTGGCGATTAGTTTAGGCGCTTCTATTATTGAAAGGCATATTACTCTTGATCGGGCGATGTGGGGTTCGGACCAGGCCGCCAGCCTTGAATTTAGGGGGTTGGAAATTTTAGTAAACTACGCCAAACTTTGGTTAAAAGTGAAGGGAGACGGCCAAAAAAGAGTCTATGACAGTGAAATTCCGGTCAAAAAGAAACTAAGAAGGAAATAATTTTTCAAAGTTTTTTTGCGGCGCCGGCTGATTGTTTTTGAAAAATTACTGCCCTTTGCCGCTAAGGACGAGCTTAATTGTTTTTAAAATAATACTTAAATCCAGAAGGAAAGAGCGGTGCTTGATATAATAGAGATCATACTTCAGTTTTTCCAGCGATTCTTCTTTTGAGCCGCCGTAGGCCGGGCCTTTCAGCTGGGCCCAGCCGGTCAGACCGGGCCGGACCAGAAGCCGCTCTTTATAGAAGGGGATTTTTTCAATCAGAATTTTGACAAATTCCGGCCGTTCCGGCCGCGGGCCGACAAAACTCATTTCCCCTTTAAGAATGTTAATCAATTGAGGAATTTCATCAAGCCGCGATTTTCTCATAAAAGAGCCGAATTTGGTAATCCGGGGATCGTTTTTTTCAGCCCATTGCGGGCCGTTTTTTTCGGCGTCGGCCCTCATTGAGCGGAATTTCATCGCCTTGAATTGCCGGCCGTTTCGTCCAACTCTGATTTGTTTGAAAATAATCGGCCCGGAGCTCTCGGTTCTGATAATCACGGCGATAATCGGAGCGGCCGGTAAAGTAAAAATTAATCCGATTACCGCCAGTGAAAAATCAACCGCTCTTTTGGTCAGTTCATAAACTTTTTTTGAGTGTTCCGAAAGATTTTCCAAAAACCAGGCGTGTTCAATATGTTCAACTGGAATTTTATTGGTAATCTGTTCGTAAAAGCTACTTAGGTTGTAGACGTCTATCCCAAGCGAAAGACAGTCAAAAATTTTTAAAGAGAGCCAGTCATGTTTTTTTAATTCCCGGGCGCTGGTGAGAATGTCTATTTTTTGATCCAGGCAATATTTTTTCAGGTCAGCCGGCGGTTCGGGAGCATTTAGAACTTGATAGCCGAGCTGAGGTCGTTTTTTTATCTCCCGAGCGAGAATCATCGCTAAAGGATAGCGGCCGATAATTAAAACCCGATTAGCTATTTTTTTTGATTTAATAAAATTGTAGAAAATTTTCCGCCAGCTGAAAATCAGCAGGCCGGCCAGAACAAGGTTGATTACTAAAACTTTTTGGGGCTTGATTTCAGTCAGTAATGGAGCGACAAAGTAGAATACGGCGATAGCGATCGCGGCGTTGATTAAAAAAATTCGGATTAAGTTATTAATAAGGTTTCGGTCGTTATAGCTGATTTTTAGGTCGTAGAAATCATTGATAAAAAAGACGACCAGCCAAAGAATAAAAACCATTGAAAAGACTGGAAAATGGCGCTCCCAGTTGTTGGCGGCGACTGGCCAGCCGTATCTTGTCAGGAGGGTAAGATAAAGAGAAAAATAGAGAATTCCAAAATCTCCGGCCAAAAGAATGATTTTTTTAGTTTTAGTGATAAAATCGCTCATAGCTTGAATTATTTTCTATATATAGCGAATTTTTTCAAAAAAATCAAGTTTTGACTGATTCTTCCAAAACTGATTCTTCCAAAAAAGAAAGGAATCAGGTAAAATAAAATCAGAAATCTAAATTAATCGCAATGATTCTTTTAAAAAAAATTATCTGGCCGGCGGCGGTTTTTCTTATAGCCGCCGGTCCGGTTTCCGGCTATATTCCGAGTGATCCGCTTTATCCTTCTCAGAATTATCTCCGTCAAATTAAAATTGAATCGGCTTGGGAGGAAAGCCGGGGAAAAGAAACAGTGGTGGCGGTTTTAGACTGCGGCGTTGATCTTGACCATCCTGATTTGGCCGCCAATATCTGGAAAAATTTAGATGAAATTCCGGGCGACGGCATTGATAACGACGACAACGGTTTTGTTGACGATACTGTTGGTTGGGATTTTGTTTCCGGAGATAATGATCCCCGCCCGGATATTTCTGAAAGCTACGATTCCGAAGCGATCAGCCATGGAACGGCGGTTGCCGGTTTGATCGGAGCGGTTGCCAATAACGGTCAGGGGGTGGCTGGAGTTGCTTTTTATTCCCGGATAATGGCAATTAAAGTTTTAGACAGCACCGGCTCCGGAGAAATTACCGGCTTAATTTCGGGAATTGAGTATGCTGTTGATAACGGCGCTGATGTTATTAATTTAAGTTTGGTTGGTTTAGACTACAGCCGTCAGTTGGAAAAATCAATTTCCCGGGCGGTTGACCAGGGAGTGGTGGTGGTC
>CAZSPT010000004.1:15195-30429 GCA_964608895.1 uncultured Gammaproteobacteria bacterium
GCCGCCGCCGGTAATTCTCAAGGCCGGCTCAGCGGACGCGATCTTGAAATTATTCCGGCTTATCCCGTCTGTTATGGAGATGATCAGGAAAACAATTGGGTGCTTGGAGTCGCTTCAGTGGATTCTGAAGATAAAAAATCGTCATTTTCCAATTTTGGAGCGGGTTGGATTGATTTATCGGCGCCGGGAGAGCAATTGCTTACTTTGTCAATTTTTCGGGAAGGCAATCCTAATTTCAGCAATTATTATACTCGCGATTTTTCCGGAACTTCTTTTTCAACTGCTCTGGTTTCCGGAGCGGCTGCTTTGGTTAAATCTTGGAAACCGTCTTTAAAATCAGAGGAGATAACTTCAATTTTAATTGACCAAGCCGATGATTTAGGCGCCAAAAATCCCGTTTATCGGGAAAAGCTCGGCGGTCGGTTGAATCTTGCCGCTGTTTTTGAGGCTGATTTGGAACCGGCCGGCGGCCGTTTAATAAAATTGGCCGATTGGCCGGCCGTCTATTATCTTGACCAAGCGACCGGCCGGCGGCATCTTTTTCCAAATCAAGCGGTTTTCCGAAGCTGGTATGGGCAAGGTTGGGACGACCAAGGGATTGAAGTTGTTTCTCAAAGAGAATTTGACGGTTTTTCGGCCGGGAAAAATGTTGTTTTTCGGCCGGGAACTTTTCTGGTCAAATTTTCAAGAAGCCCCCAAGTTTATCAAGTTATTCCCGGAGCGGTCCTCCGGCCGCTAAGTCGTTCTTTGGCTGTTGAACTTTACGGCTCTGATTATTCTGAACGGCTGGCAACTATTCAAGCCGCTTTTGAAGCTGATTATCGCCGAGATTCGGAATTGACCAAGGCGAATTATCTTCCTGGTTCGTTGATTCAATATTCAAATTCTGACAATCTTTGGTATATTAAGTCCGGCAAAAAAAGGAAGATCACCGCTGAAGGATTTCAGGCGAATAGCTTTCAGGAAAAATTTATTATTAAAAATGTCAGTCCGGATTTTTCTTATCCGACCGGTCGGCCGCTGGACGGCCGGGAAACTGAAATTTTTGTTTATTCCAAATAATTGGAGCAGTGTTGAAGAATTTTTTTTTCAAAATTAAAAATTTCCGAATTTTTCGGCAGTTTCCGATTGCCGGCCAGTTTTTAAAGTTTTGTCTGGTTGGCTTGACTAATTTGGCGGTTGACACTATTGTTTATTGGTTTTTAACCAGATTATTCGGTTGGTATTATATTTTGGCGGCCGGCGGTTCTTTTGGAGTCGCTGTCAGTTGGAGTTTTCTGCTTAATCGGACTTGGACTTTTCGAGCTTTTCCCGGCCGGGCGGCCAGTCAGTACCCAAAATTCGTTTTAGCCAACTTAGCCGCTCTCGCGACACACTTGATTCTTTTTTATTTTTTGGTTGAGGTTTTTGGAATTTACGATTTGGCGGCTAAAATTTTCGCCGCCGTTGCTGCCGCCGGTTTGAATTTTTTTCTTAATCGTTTTTGGACTTTTCGGCCGAGGGCGATTGATCGGTGAAATTTGTTTTTTTGAAATAGTTAGGTTATAATAAAAGAGTATTATTTAAAAAATATGGCGAAAAAAGCGATTTTTGACAAAAAAAATATTCTGATTGCCGGAGGAGCCGGTTTTATTGGTTCTTATCTTTCTGATGAGTTGGTCAAGGAGAATAAAGTGATTATTTTGGATAATTTTCTGACTGGGCGGGAAGAAAACATTTCCCAGCTTTTTCAGAATCCTGATTTTGCTTTGGTCCGCCAGGATGTCGCCGAATCTTTTAAGTTGGAGAGCCAGCCCGGCTTGGAAAAATTCAAGTTGAAATTTCAAGGTCTTCAGGAAATTTATTATCTTGCTTCTCCGACTTCTCCCAAAGCCTATCTTAATCATCCTTTGAAAACTTTGGCGGCCAATTCTCTCGGCTTGAAGAACTGCCTTGATTTGGCGGTGGAATCAAAAGCTAAATTTCTTTATCTTTCTAGCGCCGCCGTCTACGGCTCTCCAACTTCCCAGCAGCCGATTAAAGAAAATTTTCTCGGTCAAGTTGACCAGCTGGCCGAGCGTTCCTGTTATGCCGAGGGTCAGCGATTCGGTGAAGCTTTGGTTAATAGCTATCGGATTAAACATAATCTTGACGCTAAGATTATTCGGGTTTCCAATTGCTACGGTCCTCGGATGGACTGGGAAGACGGCCGGATGATTCCGGAGCTGATTACTACTGCTTTGTCCGGCCGGCCGCCGATTGTTTACGGCGAAAAAGGGGATCTTGGCTGCTATTTTTATATTTCCGACTTAATTAAGGCCTTGATTGAAATGATGGCTGGTCCGGCGGCCGGTCCGTTTAACGTTGGTTCTCCTTGGCAGACGACTTTTGGAGAAATTGCCGAAAAAGTCGTTCAACTGGCCGGAAGCAAAAAAAAACCAAAATACCGGAAACGCGATCAGTCAATGATTCTCCAACCGGTTTTGGATATTAGGGCAATTAAGAAAGAGCTTGGCTGGTTTCCGGTTGTTTTGCTGGAAAAAGGCCTTGAGCAGACGATTGAATATTTCAAAGGCCAGCAGGATGTTTTGCGGCCGAAAATTTAACTATGAAAGTTTTGGTAATCGTTCCCGCCTATAATGAAGCCGACCGAATTGCCGGAACGGTTCGGGAAATAATCAGAGTCGGCTTTCCGGTTTTGGCGGTTGACGACGGTTCAGAAGATGAAACCGCTTCTCGGGCCCGGGCGGCCGGCGCTCGGACGGTGAGTCATCCGGTTAATCGCGGTCAAGGAGCGGCTCTTCAAACCGGAATTGAATATTTTCTGGCCGGTAATTATCAAATCGGAGTTTTTTTTGACGCTGATGGTCAGATGGCGGCTGAGGAAATTTTCCAGCTGATTAAACCTTTGGAAAGCGGAAAGGCTGAAGTGGCGCTCGGTTCCCGGTTTTTAGGGAAAGCTGAAGGAATTTCCCGGCCGAGATTGGTTGTTTTAAAACTCGCTTTGGTCTTTAGCCGATTAACAACCGGTCTAAAAATCACCGACGTCCATAATGGTTTTCAGGCTTGGAGCCGCCGGGCGCTGGAAAAGATAGAACTAACCCAGGACCGCCAGGCCTATGCTTCGGAAATTTTAGAGGAGATTGCCGCTAAAAAATTTAATTATCAGGAAGTGCCGGTGACTATTCGTTATTTTTTAGACTCCCGGAAAAAAAGTCAGAGTATTTTCAACGCTTTTAGTATTATTTGGGATTTGTTTTTTCGGCGTTGATAAATAAAAATAATATGTCAACTGAATTTTATTTCCCCCAAAAAAACGGTTCTGAAGGAGAAGGAACCAATGGCCGGGAAGCTGCTGATTTAGAGCAGTTAAAGGAAACAGTTTCTCCCGAACAGTCGGTTGATTCCCAAAAAATCGGAGATTTTCAAGAATCTTCGGAATTTAAATCTCCGGAAGCTCAAGTTGAAAATATTTCTCAATCCTCTGGATTTGGCGAGCTTTATTCCGTTCTTTTGAATGAAGTTAGTTTTTTGGAAACCAGCCAAGGCCGTCAGTCGGCCCTGGAGGCGATTGAGTCAATAGAGCCGGTTAGGATATTTGTCAAACAAGACGATAATTTAAGGCGGTTGGCTGAAAATGATTCAGAAACTCATCAAGAAGTTAAAAGTCTTCTCCGGAGAATTACCCGAGATTCAGGATTAAGAAAGAAGGTGATTAAGCTGGTCAATCAGTTAATTGAGCGGAAATGGCGCCAGCTTGGCGGTAATAACTGAATTTTATGGTTATCCAGTATTTTTTGCTTTTAATTATCGCAATTATCGTTATCCGGCTTATTTGTCAGTTTCAGCAGAAGCAAATTGGCCGGGGAGTTTTTTTCGGCTGGCTGGTAATTTGGTTAGTGGCGGCGGTGATTGTCGCCCGGCCGAATTTGGCCAGTTTTCTGGCGCTGAAAGTCGGGGTGACCCGGGGAGCCGATTTGGCGATTTATCTTTCAATCGTCCTACTTTTTTATCTTTTGTTTCGAATGCTCGTTAGAATCAATAAATTGGAAAAAACCATCACCAAGCTGGCCCGGCGGCTCGCTCTTAAAGACGATTCCCGAGAGGAATAATTTTCGACTTTAATTTCAATGATTAACCAGAGACCGATTTTAGTTACCGGCGCCCATCGAAGCGGTACTACCTGGCTGGGAAAAATGCTTTCCCAACCTTGGTCGGTGAGATATATTTCCGAACCGTTTAATCCCAAAACCGGCTTAAGGATTTTTCAGCGCTGGTTTCAGTATTTAACTGAAGAGACCGGCCGGCCTTATCGCCGGGAAATTTCTCGGCTTTTGAAATTCCGGGGGCGATTCCGGCCGAGCGGTCCGGCTTTCAAGTATTGGTTGAATAATTTTCAACCCGGTCAGAAAAGACCGCTGATTAAAGATCCAATTGCCTGTCTTTCAGCCGGCTGGCTAAGCGACCAATTTCAGTGCCAGACGGTGGTGATTGTCCGCCATCCCGCCGCTTTTTATTTAAGCCTAAAAAGATTGAATTGGCGGTTTGATTTTGGAAATTTTCTTTCTCAGCCGGCTTTGATGAGAGATTTTTTAAATCCATTCCGCCGAGAGATGTTGGCGGCCGAATGTTTTCCTGAAGAAGCGGCCGTCCTTTGGAAGTGTCTTTATTTTGTTCTTGACGCTTTAGCTGAAAGCCATCCTGATTGGCTGGTCTGCCGCCATCAAGACCTCGCTCGGACGCCAGAGCGGGAAATTCACCGCCTTTACCGCCGGCTTGGTCTGAATTTCACTCCTGAAATAAGCCGGAAAATTTCCAAATATTGTCAAGCCGGCCGGGTTGCCGCCCGGCCGAACCGCGCTTTGGAATTAAAACGGGACAGTCAAAAGTTGGCCGATTCTTGGAAAGACCGCTTAAGCCGTTCGGAAATTGAAATTTTAAAAAAAATCACCGCCCCGGTGGCGGAAAAATATTATTCAAATTCAGATTGGTAGTTTTATGGCTCCAAAAAAAGTTACTATTGTTATCGTCACTCACAACGGACGTTCTTACCTCCCGGACTGTTTGGAAAGTGTTTTTCGCCAGGATTATCCCCGGTCGTTGGTCAAAGTGGTGGTTGTTGACAATAATTCCAGCGACAGTACCGTCGGCTATTTGAAGGAAAAGTATTCTGACCGAATTGAGCTTTTGGAAAATCAGGAGAATCAGGGGTTTGCCAAAGCGAATAATCAAGGTTATCTTCTGGCGAAAAAAAATCGGGCCGATTATCTTGTCCTGCTTAATCAGGATACGGTTGTTGAGGAAAACTGGCTTCGGCGATTGGTTGAAACCGCCAAAACCAGCCGTCAAATCGCGGCGGTCCAGCCAAAGCTTCTTCTTTATCCGGAAAAAGATAAAATTAACAGTTTTGGCAATACGATTCATTTTCTCGGGTTTGCTTTTTGCAATCGTTACCGCTGGAAGAATCAGCAGCCGGAGCGGGAGCCGTTTCCGGTTCCTTATCCTTCGGGAGCCGCCTGTTTGTTGAAGATTTCCGCTTTGGACAAAGTCGGGCTTTTTGACCCTGAGCTGTTTGTTTATCACGAAGATGTTGATTTGGGCTGGCGGCTGCGGTTGGCCGGTTATCAAGTTGTTTTTGATCCTTTGGCGGTTGTCTGCCACAAATACCGTTATAGCAAGGCAAAATACAAATTTTATTATATGGAGCGCAACCGACTGATCGTTTTTTTAAAAAATTATCGGATTGCCACAATGATTCTTTTTTTGCCGGCTTTTCTGGTAATGGAGCTGGGGTTGCTGTTTTTTTCTCTGAAAAATGGGTGGTTTTGGGAAAAAGTAAAAGGTTTTGGCTGGTTTTTTCTTCATTGGCCGTCGGTTTTGGACAGCCGGTTTGATGTTCAGTTTCGGATTCGCAAAATAAGCGACCGCGAGATTCTCAAGCTCTTTGGCGGCTCAATCAAATTCCAAGAAGTTGATTGCCGATTGCTTCGCTGGTTGGTTAATCCGATGATGGAGCTTTATTTCCGGGTGATTAGAAAAATAATTTTTTGGTAGTCGGAATTATTGGTAACGGCGGATTATTCCTTCCCGAAGCCGCGAAACGATTTCATAGTTGATTGTTCCGGCTGCTTCGGCTAAATCTTCGGGAGTGATTGCCGCTCGGCCTTGTCGGCCGATAATAACAGCTTCGTCTTCCGGAGCGACTCCTTTAATTTCAGTAATGTCAACAATAGTGATATTCATGCAGACCCGTCCGACAATCGGGGCTTTTTTTTCTTTGATTAAAATTTTTCCGCGGTTGCTTAAGCGGCGGTCAAGACCGTCGGAATAACCAATCGGCAGAATGGCCAGCCGGCTTGGCCGGCCGGTTTGATAACTTCGGCCGTAGCCGATTGGGCTGCCGGCCGGAACTTTTTTAATTTGAGCGACTTTTGTTTTTAGGCTTAGAGCCGGTTCAAGGAAAATTTTTCGTTCTTGGCAAATTTTGGCGACCGCTTTTCCGGGATAGTAGCCATAGGCGGCAATGCCCGGCCGGGCCAGTCCAAAAATTTTTTCAGGATGGAGCAGACAGCAGTCGCTTTTACTAAAATGAAAAATCAACGGCCGGGGGATAAGATTTTCAAGCTGTTTTTTTGCTTCCAAAAATCGTCGGAGCTGTTTCTGGAAATAACTTTGGTCTTCGGGATTGTCAGAATCGGCGAAATGAGTCGCCGCTCCTTCAAGCTTCAGGCCGGGCAAGTCTTCCAGAAGTTTGGCAAATTTGGGAATGTCTTCGGGAAAAATTCCCTGGCGGTGCATCCCGGTGTCTATTTTTAGATGGACGATTGCCTGCCGGCCGGTTTTTTCAGCCGTTTGGGAGAGGAGTTTCGCCCAGTCGGGGTCAAAAACAAAAGTTCGGATATTTAATTCGGGAATTGCCTGGAGCTCGGCTCGTTCAAGATAGCCGAGAAGAAGAAGCGGTTTGGTTATTCCGGCCGTTCGCAGTTTTTGGGCTTCGGCCAAAGAGTTGACCGCCAGCCAGTCAGCACCGTTGCTTAAAAAAATTTTTCCGGTTTCAACCAGGCCGTGGCCGTAGGCGTTTGCTTTAAGGCAGGGCGCTAAAAGAGTTTTAAGGCCAATTTGCCGCCGAAGAACCGCTAAATTGCGTTTCAGGGCGGTTTGGGAAATTTCAATCCAGACTGGCTGTTCCATATTTATTCAAAAAATAACTAAAAGGAATAATTAAGCAGTTTTAGGTCGGAGCGGTAGAGCTGGTTGACAATTTCTCGGGTTTCCTGGTTATAGTATCGGCGGTAGTCTTGATGGTTGGTTTGGTTTAGCCGGGGAAGTTTGGCGGTCAAACCGAGTCGTTGTCGGATTTTTTCAAAATCGGCCTGAAAATTTTCAAACCGGCCGAGAAAGTTAATTAGGAGCCGGTTTGAACGGTCAACCAAGAATTGGTTTTGCGGGCGGTAATGGTCGTCAAAAAGATGTTCAGGTTTTTTTCTCTCAACCGCCGGAGCGACTATTTCCAAAAGGAATTTTTTAAAGTCAAGATTTTTAGCGCGGCTTTGACGGCGATTTTTTTGCCAGAAAAATTCAGAAACAAGCCGATCAAAAGGATTTCGGACAAAAGCGAATTTGAAATAATTTTCCCAGACTTCCCGACTAATTCTTTTTTTAATTTCGGCGGCGGTTAGATGCTGAAGAGCCCGACCGGCTTCAATTCCGAATAGAATTTCCGGAGCCGGAGCGACGCTTCCGCGATTATCTCGGCCGTGGATGCCGAGAACGGTCTCAAGGCTGCTGCCGCCGGTTTTCGGGATATGAATGAAAATTGTTTGGTATTTTTCAGTAATTGGCATTTTGACTGAATTGGTTTGAGATATTATACTTGATGATGTATCCATTCTACCAAAAAAAATTCCAATGGCAAAGTTAAAAGTGGCGATTGTCAGCTGTGCTCTGCCGCCTGAAGGCGGGGGAATCGGCAACAATGCTTATTATCAAGCGGTTTTTCTGAGCCGGCTTGGCTGGGAGATAACCGTCTTTACTCCGGATTATCCCGGAATAAAGAAAATTAATCCTTCTGGATTTCAAATTCGTTATCTTTCCGGATTGACAGTCGGCAAAGCCGGCTGGTTGTTTTCGCTGTCCAAGGAACTGGCGGATTTTCAGTTGATACATCTTTATTACCCTTTTTTCGGGAGTGATTTAATTGTTGCTCGGGTCAAGAAAAAAAATCCCCAAAAAAAATTGATTCTTCATTATCAAATGGACCCGATTGGCCAAGGAGCGGTAAAAATTTTTTTTTCAATTTATCTTAAATTTTTTCTTTCCAAACTTTTGGAAGCGGCCGATAAAATTGCGGTTTTATCCCGGGATCACGCCGAGCATTCTCGGTTGGCCGGTTATTATTTCCGCCGGCCGGAAAAATTTTTTGAGCTGCCGAATGGAATTTCAGCCGAGCTTTTTTCTCCGGGAAAAAAAGACCCCGAGCTTCTGGCCGAGCTCGGTTTGAATCAAGACGACCGGTTGGCGGTTTTTGTCGGCGGTTTGGACGCCCGCCATTTTTTTAAAGGTTTGGAAGTTTTATTCAAAGCGGCCGCTGAATTGAGTCGGCCTTGGCCGAAATTTAGGCTTTTAATTGTCGGCGGCGGCGGTTGGTTGGAAAAATACCGGCGGCTGGCCAAAGAACTTGGTTTGGCCGACAAAGTGGTTTTTGCCGGTTGGGTCGCCAATCAAGAGCTCCCTCGCTATTATCGGCTCGGTGATATTTTTGTCCTTCCTTCAACTGCCGCCACTGAAAGTTTTGGAATCGCCATTGCCGAAGCCCAGGCTTGCGGTTTGCCGGCGGTTGTCAGCGATTGGCCGGGTAGCCGGAGCACTCTGGAGCCGTTTAAGACTGGTTTACTGGTTAAGCCGGGCCGGCCGGATGATTTGGCTGAAAAAATTGAACGACTTTTAAGAGATAGAAAATTAGCCGAGGAAATGGGCGAGCGGGCCGGCCGTCAAGCCAGGGAAAAATACGATTGGTCGGCACTGGCCGAAAAAATCTCCCGACTTTATAAAAAATTACTAAACGAGAATGATTACAAAAATAATTAACAATTCGGCGGTTAATTGGCTGGCAGTCTTCGGCTGGCTGGCGGTTATTTTCTGGTCTTCGTCAATCAGCGATTTTTCAGCGGTCGTCGGTCCCGAAGGGCCGAGTGACTTGATTTCTTCAATTAGTCATGTTTTTTTGTTCGCTGTCCTGACTTTTTTATTGATCAGGGCTTTAATGGCGAGCGGAATTTCTCGTAATCAAGCGATTGCTTGGGGCTTTTTACTCGCTCTTGGTTATGGGCTTTTTGATGAAATCCATCAATATTTTGTTCCTAATCGGGAATTTCATTTTAGTGATTGGCTTTTGGATTTTGCCGGAGCTTTAGTGGTGGTTTTTGGCTGGCGTCTAAAGCAAGCTTTTTTTATTCGGCGGTTTTAACCGGTTGGAACTTATTTTTCCGCCGCCGAAAATTAAAGAGTTAAATCGGAGGGCAAGGATAAAATATGAAAATAGCAGTTATTAATTCAATTTACCGGCCGGAGTCTCGGGGCGGGACTGAAGTGGTTGTTGAAAATATCGTTCAGGAATTAAAAAAACGAGGTTTTCAGCCGGTGGTGATTACTTTGGGGCGTCAAGCTGAAGTTGAATCCGAGTCCGGGGTAAAAATTTACCGGATTAAGCCGTTTAATATTTTTAATTTTTTAGATCTGGCCGGGCGCCCGGCCTGGCTTCGTTTTTTTTGGCATTTGTTTGATATTTTCAACGATGTTCAGACTTGGCGGGTTTTTAAAATTCTACTGAAAGAAAAGCCCGCCGCGGTTTTTAGCCACAATCTCAAGGGTCTGGGCTATTCTCTGCCTTGGCTGTTTCGGGCCATGAAGCTTAAGCAGGTTCAGACGGTCCACGATTGCCAGCTTATTCATCCTTCGGGACTGCTGCCGGAGCGCCTTTCTCGGCCGGCAGAGATTTATGCTCTGATTTGCCGCAAATTATTCGGTTCGCCCGAAGTAGTTGTTTTTCCGTCTGAATTTTTAAAGTTGATTTATGAGCGCCGGGGTTTTTTTTCAGATTCTCAAAAAATAGTCTTGGCTAATCCGGTTAGTCCGGTTCAGCCGGAGTATTTTTCCCGGGCCTCTTTTTCCCGACCGGTCAAACTGCTTTTTCTCGGCCAGTTGGAGGAATATAAGGGGATTTTGGATTTTTTAAAAATAATTGTTGAGTTTGATTATGATTTTTTGCTTGAAGTGGTCGGCGATGGCGGGGTTTTCGCCCGGGCGAAAGAGCTGGCCGGCCGTGATCGGCGGATTGTTTTCCGCGGCCGGCTGAAAGCTGAGGAGCTTAACAAAGAAATTTGGCCTCAGATTGATTTATTGGTTAATCCGAGTCAAGCGTCTGAGAGTTTCGGCTTGGTGGTGATTGAAGCCTATGCTCACGGAGTTCCGGTTTTGGTTTCCGACCGCGGCGCTTTGCCGGAGCTGGTTCGGCCGGGCAGGACCGGCTGGAGCGCTCCGCTTAAAGATTGGCCTTTAATTCTTAGACAAATTTTGGCCGAACCAATCAAGTTGAAAGCTCTGCGGGAAAATTGCCTGCGGGAGGCCCGGCAGTATCGCCTTGACGAATATTTGAACAGTTTGCTTGAATTTGCTAAGATTAGGGAAAACAGTTAAGTTATGGAAATTTATTTAATTATCATTTCAGTGGTTTTTTTGGCGGCTCTTGGGCTGGTCTTTTGGTTTTTTAATCGCCAATCTTTAATGCTTCACAATGAGGTTAGAAATCTCAGCCAGACGGTTGAAGGTAGGTTCACCAGTTTTAGTCAAACGGTTGACGGCAAGCTTAATGAATCGGCCCGCCGGCTTCATGACCAGTATAGTGAAAATCTTAAAGTTATCAGAAAGGTTACCGAAAAAGTTACTGAGCTCCAGGAAACCAACAAGCAAGTGATGGATTTTTCCCAACAGCTTAAAAATTTTGAAAA
Source organism: uncultured Gammaproteobacteria bacterium (assembly GCA_964608895.1). Taxonomy (GTDB): domain Bacteria; phylum Patescibacteriota; class Patescibacteriia; order 2-01-FULL-39-33; family 2-01-FULL-39-33; genus CAZSPT01. The sequence goes on from CAZSPT010000004.1 coordinate 26,181, forward strand.
GATTCTCTTAAGCCAGAAAAATCGGGGCAGTCTTGGCGAAGCCGGCCTTGAAATGGTTTTGGAGAATATTCTTCCCCCGACTTCTTTTTCCCTTCAATACAAATTTAAGGATGGTGAAGTTGTTGACGCCGCCGTTTTCACTAAGGACGGGCTAATTCCGGTTGACGCCAAGTTTTCTTTGGATAATTACAACCGGCTGGTCGCCGAAGAAGATTCCGAGAAACGCCAGATTCTTGAAAAGCAATTTCAGAACGATTTAAAGAAAAGAATTGACGAGACCGCCAAATATATCAAGCCAAAAGAGGGGACTTTGGAATTCGCTTTTATGTTTATTCCGGCGGAAGCGATTTATTACGACCTTTTAGTCAACCAAGTCGGGCAGATTAAATCAAATACCAGAAGTTTAATTGAATACGCTTTTCGGGAGAAAAGAGTGATTATCGTTTCCCCGACTACTTTTGCCGCCTATCTTCAGACAGTTCTCCAGGGGCTTCGGGCTTTTCAGATTGAAGAGCAGGCCAAGGAAATTCATCAGCGGGTTGAAAATCTTCAGCGTCATCTTAACAGTTATGATGATTATCTCGGGAAGCTCGGCGGCAATTTGGCGACGACCGTCAACAGTTATAACGGCGCTTATCGGGAATTTAAAAAAATTGACAAAGATATTGTTAAAATCACTAATCAAAAATCTAAAATTGAACCATTGGAAATTGAGCGCCCCAAGATTGATTCTTAAATAATTATGGCGGTCCGGCCTTTAACTTTTGAAAAAAAAGTACTGCTGGCGGTCGGTTTGGCCGGCCTGGCGGTTTTTTTTATCCTTAATCTTCCCGACCCTTTGAAAATTCAAGGGGACGGGGTTTTTTATTATAGTTGGCTTCATTCGGCTGTTTGGGACCGGGATTTTGATTTTGAAAATCAGTTGGAGCGCTTTTCTTTGACTGACTATCACAGCAGTCGTTTTTTAGAAGAAAAGATTACCACTCCGACTGGCTTGATTCCCAATCCTTATCCTCCTGGCTGTGCTTTGATTTGGCTGCCGTTTGTCGGCTTGGCTGATTTGTTCAGCCGAATCGGTTCGGATTTTGGCGGCGATTTTCCAACGGACGGCTATAGCTTTTTTTATCCTTTGACGGTTAATTTTTCCGGCTGGCTGTTCGGCTGGCTCGCTTTGATCACTGTTTATTCAAGTTTGAGGAAATTTTTTTCCGCCCGCCCGGCTTTAGCGGCTGTTTTGGCGGCCGGCTTGGCGACCCCCTGGCTTTATTATCAGTTTTTTGAGCCGGCAATGTCTCATTCCGCTTCTTTGTTTTTAGTCAGTTTATTTTGGCTTTTTAATCTTCGGCTCTGGAAAAGACAGTCGGTTAATCCTTATTTTTACGGTTTGGTTGTTTTTCTAATGATCGCCGTTCGCTGGCAGAATTTTCTTTTTTTGCCGGCCGGTTTAATAATTAGCCGGCCGTTGTCTGGAAAAAGAGCGGTTAAATTGGCTTCCTGGCTCGCGCCGCTCGCCGCCTCCGTTTTTTTTCAGGTTTGGCTTTGGCGGCGGCTTTACGGCCGATGGCTTTTAATTCCCCAAGGCGAAAATTTTATTAACTGGAACATCCACGGTTTAACAACTCTATTTTCAAGTGACGGCGGTCTGCTTTGGTGGTCACCGATTTTAGTTTTTGCCTTGGCCGGTTTGGTTTTTTGGGCCGGCCGCTCCCGGCGGATTTTTTTAGCGGTCGGAATAGCTTTTCTCGCCCAATGGCTTTTGAACAGTTCTTTAAGCGACCTCGGCGGCGGCGAAGCTTTCGGAGCTCGGCGATTTATCGCGACTTTGCCGTTTCTGGCTTTTGGACTGGCCGCTTTTTGGGAAAAATTCGGCCGTTGGCCAAAACTGGTTTGGTTGGCTGTTTTTTTGGCAATTGCTTGGAATTTTATCCTGATTGAAAATTACCGGCTCGGGATAATTCCCCGGGCCGGCCGGTTTGATTTTCGGCGAATTGACTGCCGGAAAGTTATATTCCGGCGCTGGCTGGGTTAATTTTCAGTTTTAACAGATTTTGTGTTATAATATCTAAGATAGGATAATTTTTATTTATGAATGATAGCTCCCGGTTAAAATTTTTTTTTAACGGCTTGACTGAAAATTTTTCCGTTTTTGCCCCTCAAGGAGAGTCTGGCCGGTTAAAAATTCAGGAAGTTCGGGATTTTAAGGAAATTGACTGGTCGGGAGAGATTCCGCTGAACTCCTGGAAAAGATTTTTTCTGCCGGCTGAAGAAATTCTTTTTAAAACCGCCAAAGGGAAATTTCAAGAATACTCGGGAAACAGTCCGGCAGTCGCCTGTTTTGGAGTTAATGTTTTGGATTTAAAGGCCTTAACTCTTCTTGACCAAGTTTTTAGCCGTGACTCCTACTATCAAAAGCGTCGGCGGAATATTTTGGTTATCGGCTTTAGCCCGGACTGGCCGAATGATTATCGCCGGTTGAAAGTTTTTAGCCATAATTTTGAAGAGGATATTTTGGAGCATTTGGTTTTTGATATCTTTTTCGCCAAGCTTAAGAACGGCAGGTTGAAAATTTATTCCGGTTCAGAAAAAGGCCAGAGATTTTTGGAAAAGCAGAATCTTCAAGATTATCAACATCTTGAATTTGCCGGACCGATTTCCGAGTCTGGACCGGACCGCCGGATGCTTGAATTGAAAAAACTGGTTGCCAATTCAGAAAATCATCCTCTTTGGCGGGAGCTTGACCGAATTTGTCTGGCTTGCGGAAAATGCGCTTTGGTTTGTCCGACTTGTTTTTGCTTTGATATTTTTGAACAATCTGCTGCTGGCGAGGAAAGTCGTCGCCGCCGCTGGTCAAGTTGTTTTTTTAACGATTTTTCAAAAATGGCCGGCGGTTCCAAGCCGCTTGACAGTGTTAAGAAGAAGATTTATTTCTGGTATTATCATAAGTTTGTCCGAATTCCCGAAGAATACAAGCTGCCGGGCTGCGTCGGTTGCGGCCGGTGCGTCCAAACCTGTCCGGTTGAGATTGACATCGTCAAGAATCTTAAAAAGTTAAAATCCTAATTGTTTTGATGCTTAATTGTTATCAGCCCCGCCGGGCGACAATTGTTTCAATTACCAAAGAATCTGCTGAAACCAAACTGTTCCGGCTGCGATTCGCTGACCGGCGGCTCAGAAAGGAATTTGAGTTTTGGCCGGGTCAATTTTTGGAAATCGGTTTGCCCGGCTGGGGCGAATGCCCGATAAATATTTGCTCTTCTTCCGCCAAAGCCGGAGAATTTTTGGAGCTGGCGATTCGCCGGACCGGCAGTTTGACCGGCCGGCTTCATCAGTTGGCCAAAGGGGATTCAGTCTATCTCCGGGGACCATTTGGCAAAGGGTTTCCGCTGGAGCGTTTTAAAGATAAACCTTTAATTTTAATCGGCGGCGGTTGCGGATTTATTCCGATTCGGGGACTGATAAACGAATATCTTGAAGATGGGATTTTAAGTAGTATTGTTCAGGTTTTCTACGGTTGTCGGGACGAAGAAACTATGCTTTTTAAAAGGGAATATTCTCGCTGGCAGCGCCATTTGGAATTGACTATTATTCTGGAAAAGCCGAGTTCAAGCTGGCGCGGCCGGACCGGTTTGGTGACCGATTTATTGGCTGAAGCTGAAATTAGCGGCGATTCCTTGGCGGTGGTTGTCGGCCCTCCCATAATGTTTCAACCGGTCCTTAAGGAATTAAAAAAGAAAAAGATTGATGATAAAAATATTTATTTTTCTCTGGAGCGCCGGATGCATTGCGGGGTCGGAGTCTGTCAGCATTGTGCCATCGGCCCTTATTATGTCTGTCAGGACGGACCGGTTTTCAGCTGGGACCAGTTGAAAGATATTCCCGGAGCGATTTAAGCTATGACGATTGTTTTTTATCTGATAATAATTTTAATCCTGATTATTTTTATTTCCGGCGGTTGGGCGGCTTTTTCAAGCGCCCCTTGGCTACCGACCAAAAAAGGAGATATTGCCAGGATGATCGCTCTTTCTAAAATTAAACCAGGAGAATTTGTCTGCGATTTGGGCTGCGGCGACGGCCGGCTGGTCTTTGCCGCCGCCGAAATCGGCGCTCGGGCGATCGGAGTGGAAATGTTTTTAATTCCCTATTTTTTTGGAAAATTGAAAAGTTTTTTTCAAAGCGGGGAAATTTATTTCGGGGATTTTTTCCGTCAGGATATTTCCCGGGCCGACGGGCGGCAACTCGTTCGAATTGC
>CAZSPT010000005.1:0-6781 GCA_964608895.1 uncultured Gammaproteobacteria bacterium
TGTCCGCCATCAAGGCGGCGGCGTCAGGAGAAAGGTTCGCCGGGTTGATTATCGCCGGGACAAATTTGACATTCCCGCCAAAGTGACTGAAATTGAATATGATCCGAATCGGAATGCTCGGTTGGTTTTGGCGGTTTACAGCGACGGCGAAAAACGCTATCACATTGCCCCGTCGGAGCTTAAGCCGGGTGATACAATTGTCAGTTCAAAGAATAGAATTGAATTGAAGCCGGGCAATTGTCTTCCTTTGAAGATGATTCCGGCTGGAACTTTTGTTTTTAATGTTGAGCTGTTTCCGGGAAAAGGCGGGCAATTGGCTCGAGGCGCCGGCAACTATATTCAGCTAATGGCTTCGGGAATTAACGGCAAATACGCCCAGTTAAAGTTGCCTTCCGGAGAAGTTCGGTTGGTTTCCCAAGACTGCTTGGCGGTTGTTGGTTCGTCAAGCAATCCGGAGTTTAAGAATATCCGCTGGGGCAAAGCCGGCCGGATGAGGAAAAAAGGCATCCGACCGACTGTCCGAGGAAAAGCAATGAATCCGGTTGACCATCCTCACGGCGGCGGCGAAGGCGGCAGTCCGATTGGCCTAAAAAATCCCAAAACCCCCTGGGGTCGGCCGGCTTTGGGTGTTGCTACCAGAAAAAAAGGAAAAAAATCCGACCGTTTGATTTTAAAACAGCGAAAAACTAAAAAGAAATAATTAAATATATGGCGAGAAGTTTAAAGAAAGGTCCTTATCTTGATGAGAAATTGATGAAAAAAATATCCAAGCTTAAAAAAGGCGACAAAACAGTTGTGAAAATTTGGTCTCGGAATTGCACGATTACTCCGGAGATGGTGGGATTTACTTTTGGAGTTTATAATGGAAAGACGCATCTTCCGGTTTTAATTGAGGAAAATATGGTTGGCCACAAGTTGGGAGAATTCGCGCCGACCCGAAAATTTGTTCGGCATGGCGGCAAGATTCAGAAGAGTTTGGAAACCGGTAGACAGCCTCAAGCAAGTCCGGCTAAACCAGCCAAGGAATAGTCAAAGTTAATATAAGTTATGGAAATTAAAGCAAAAGCAAAATATATTAGAATTTCTCCGAAAAAGCTGCGGTTGCTGGCGGATTTGGTTAGAGGTCTGCCGGTTGACCAAGCTTTGACTGAATTGGAATTTTCCGGCAAGCTTACCCGGCGGCCGCTGACTAAATTAATTAATTCGGCGGTCAGCAACGCCCAGGAGAATTTTAAGCTTCAAAAAGACAATTTATATCTCAAAGAAATTAAAATAGACGATGGTCCGATTCTTCGTCGCTGGCGTCCAAGAGCTTTTGGTAGAGCGACAATGATTAGAAAAAGATCAAGCCACATTAGTTTGGTTTTAGACGAGAAAGTTCCGACTGTCCGTCCGGCCGAGCCCCGAAAATCTCCGACTAAACAAGTCAAGCTTGATAAAGATAAAAAAGAAGATGTTGTTAAGGTTGAAGATTTTGACGAGTTTAAAGATTTGGCCGGTCAGGATCAAGCCGTTGAAGCCCGGGAGATCAAACAGGAAGAGCAGGCAAGGGAAATTCAGGCCTCGGCTCAATCGCGAGCCAAAGGCAAAAAAGGATTTGTTAAGAAAATATTCAGCCGGCGGACTGGCGATAAATAATTTTTAATTATATGGGGCAAAAAGTCCATCCAAAATCTTTTCGGTTAAAAATAAACAAGGACTGGGATTCCAAATGGTTTGCCGAGGCTGATTTTCCAGAATTGCTTAAGCAGGATGTTAAAATCAGGAGATATATCAGAGAAAAATTAAAAAACGCCAATATCGCCGCTGTTAATATCAAACGATCTCCGAATAGCATTGAGATAAATATTAATTGCGCCAAACCGGGAATTATTATCGGTCGGGGCGGTCAAGGCGCCGAAGAATTAAAAAAGGAAATTCACAACAGATTTTTAAAAGACGCTTTCAGCCGGAGACGCAATATAAAGAATATTAAGATTGATATTTCTGAGGTTGATAAGCCGAATCAAAGCGCCCCGGTGATTATGCAGCAGGTTATTTCTGATTTAGAGAAGCGGATTCCTTTTCGGCGGGCAGTCAAGCAAGCGGTTAATCGGGTTGAACGAAGTGGCTGCCGGGGAGTTAAAATTGTTGTTTCCGGCCGGCTGAACGGAGCGGAAATCGCCCGAACTGAGACTTTTGGCTCCGGAAAGATTCCTCTTCACACTCTGCGGGCCGACATTGACTACAGCCGAGGGGCCGCCCAAACCGTTTACGGAAAAATCGGCGTCAAGGTCTGGATTTATCGTGGAGAAGTTTTTGACCGAAAATAATTTAATAAATTAGTCTAAAATAATTTTTAATATGCTGGAACCGAAGAAAATGAAAAAAAGAAAACATCATCGGCCGAAAGTTTCCGGAATTGCCGGAACGGCCAATGAGATTTCTTTTGGCCAATTTGGATTAAAAGCGGTTAGCGGCGGCTGGGTGAAGGGCCAGCAGATTGAAGCGGCCCGCCGGGTAATTTCAAGATTTATTAAACGAAATGGAAAGATTTGGATTCGGGTTTTCCCTCACCGGCCAATTACCAGCAAGGGCAGCCAGACCACTATGGGCGGCGGTAAGGGAGTGCCGGAATTCTATGTCACTGTGGTTAAGCCGGGTACGATTATTTTTGAAATGGACGGCGTTTCGGCTGATCAAGCTACGGAAGCTTTAAGGCTGGCCGGCTATAAGTTGCCGGTTAAAACAAAATTCGTTGCTAAAAGATAATTTTATGGAAATCAAAGAAATTAAAAATAAAACCCGACCGGAGCTTAACCATCTTTTAAGCGAAGCCAGGAAAAAGTTTGACGATTTAAGGTTTAAAGCGGCTCAAAATCAGCTGAAAAATGTTAGTGAATTAAAGAAGGTTAAAAAAGATATTGCTCGGATAATGACAGTTTTATCAAATCAGAAAAGTGATGGTCGTCCAGACGGTCAAGCGCCGGAAAATCAGCAATAACAACAAAGATTATGACTGCCAAAGATTCAAAAAAGGAAAAAATAATCAGAAAATTAAGAGGAACTGTTGTTTCCAATAAAATGGACAAGACAGCGGTTGTTAAGGTTGAACGTTCAATGATTCACCCCCGCTATCGGAAAAGATATACTCGAACTAAAAAGTATCAGGCGGCTGATTCTAAAAACAGTTGCCAGATCGGTGATAAGGTTGAAATTGTTCAAAATCGTCCGTTAAGCAAGAATAAGAAGTGGCGGGTTGTTTATAATCAAAAACAGCAATAATATGGTTCAAGCAGAGTCAATTATCCAATCAGCCGACAACTCCGGAGCTCGGAAATTGAAGATAATTAAAGTTATCGGCGGTTATCGGAAAAGATATGCCAGAATCGGTGATTTAGTTACTGCTTCGGTTAGGGAGGCTGCTCCGAACAGCGCTGTTAAAAAAGGCGATGTTGTTTCGGTAGTGATTGTTCGAACGAAAAAAGGCATCCGTCGGCCAGATGGCTCTTATATTCGGTTTGACGACAACGCCGGAGTAATTGTTGATCGTCAGAATAAGGAAATAAAAGGAACTAGAATTTTCGGGCCAATTCCCCGCGAGCTTCGGAATCTTGGCTATCAGAAAATTATTAGTCTGGCTCCGGAAGTTCTCTAAGTAAAAGTTATGAAATTTAAAAAAGGCGACAAAGTAAATATTTTATCAGGCAGGGACCGGGGAAAAACCGGCAAAATTTTGCAAGTTTTTCCAAAAACCGCTAAAGTAGTTGTTGAGGGTCTGAATCTTCGGCTCAAGCACCAGCGTCCCAAAAAGCAGGGAGAGAAAGGTCAGCGGATTCAGTTTCCGGCTCCGATTAATGTCTCCAATGTCGCTTTGATTTGTCCGAAATGCGGCCAAAAAACCAGAGTTGGCTTTGAAATATCCAAATCACAGGAGTCATTGACTAAATCAAAAAAGAGAATTTGTCGGAAATGCCGGGCGGCAATTGAATAAGTTAATTTTATGAAATCAAGTTTATACCAAAAATATCTTAAAGAAATTATTCCGGCTCTTCGGGAAAAGTTTGGTTATGGCAATAAATTGGCGGTTCCGAAAATTGAAAAAGTAACTGTTAACAGCGGTATTAATTCCCGAGAAGGCGAACAAAGTCGGATTCAGGCGGTGGAAGAGACTTTGGCTAAAATTACCGGCCAGCGGCCGGTAAAGACCAAAGCCCGGCAGGCGATTTCCGCTTTTAGAATTCGCCAAGGAATGATTGTTGGAATGAAGACGACTGTCCGGGGCCGGCGGATGTATGATTTTTTGGATAAATTAATCAATGTTGTTTTGCCCCGAACCCGGGATTTTCGCGGATTATCGCCGAATCAAGTCGATCGCCAAGGCAATTTAACTATTGGAATTAAAGAGCATAATGTTTTTCCGGAAATTCAATCGGACGAAGTTGAAAAGCTTCATGGTTTGGAAATAACTGTTACGACCACCAGTAAAGATCGTCAAGAGGGTTTGGAGCTGCTTCGTCTGCTGGGATTTCCTTTTAAGAAATAATTTTGAAAGATGGCGACTAAAGCTCAAATAGCAAAATCAGCTAAAAAACCGAAATATTCCACCCGAAAAGTCAATCGATGCTGGCGTTGCGGGCGGAAGCGCGGTTATATGAGGAAATTCAAGCTCTGCCGAATTTGTTTCCGAGAATTGGCTAATAATGGTCAAATTCCCGGAGTCGCTAAATCCAGCTGGTAAAAATTAATTATTTGAAACATTAAATATGACCGACCAAATAGCCGACATGCTTACCAGAATTAGAAACGCCTCAAAAGTCAGGAAGGCCGAGGTTTTTATTCCTTTTTCCAAAATTAAGCTGGAAATCGTTAAGATTTTGAAGCGGGAGAAATTTATTGAAAATTTTCGGGAGATTAAGCCAGATTCTGAATATAAATTTGGCGGAATTGTGGTTGAATTGAAATATCAGGAAAGACAGCCGGCGATCAGCTCTTTGAAGAAGATTTCTAAGCCCGGTCGCAGAGTCTATGCCGGCCGGAAAGAGCTTCCGACAGTTTTGAACGGAGCCGGCATTGCGATTATTTCAACTCCGGCGGGGGTAATGACTGCCGGTCAGGCGAAGAAAAAAGATCTTGGCGGTGAAGTAATTTGCGAAATTTATTAAAATATGAGTAGAATCGGCAAACAACCAATTAAAATTCCCGATCAAGTTGAAATAACAACGGACGATTGTCAGGTTAAGGTTAAGGGTCCGAAAGGGGAGCTTAAAGAAATTTTTGATCCCCGGGTTATTTTTGAAATTTCTGATCAAGTCGTCGCGGTGAAAGTTAAAAATGATTCTGATCGGCGTCAGCGGGCTCTTTGGGGGCTGTCAGCCAGTTTAATAAAAAATATGATTATTGGAGTGACTGAAGGGTTTTTAAAGAAATTAGAGATTAACGGGATTGGTTTTGGAGCTAAGCTGGCCGACCGGAAATTGATTGTCAGTGCCGGTTATTCTAAGCCGGTGGAATTTAAAATTCCCGAAGGCATTGAAGTAAATGTTGAAGGGAATGTCATTACCGTCAGTGGAATTGATAAGCAGCTGGTCGGCGAAACCGCCGCCCAAATTAGAAAGATTAGAAAACCCGAGCCCTATAAAGGTAAAGGAATTAAGTATTTCGGGGAACAGATTATCAGAAAAGCCGGCAAAACGGCTGCTACCAAGACTGAATAAAATTTTTTATGAACAAGCAGAAATCAGAAAATCAAAAAAAAGTTAATCGCCACCGGCGGGTTAGGGCGAAAATTTCCGGGACCGCGTCTCGGCCGCGGCTTTCAGTTTATCGAAGCCGGAACCGAATTTACGCTCAATTAATTGACGATCAGGTTGGAAAGACTCTAATTGGGTTAGCCGGTCCGGGCCCGGAGTCTAACCGGTCAAAAGTTGAAGCGGCTGAAATTTTGGGAAAAACTTTAGCTGAGCAGGCTTTGAATCAAGGAATAAAAGAGGCGATTTTTGATAAAGGCGGTTTTCGTTACCACGGTCGGGTTAAAGCGGTTGCTGAAGCGGCTCGGCAAGCCGGTCTAAAAATTTAATTATTCAATATGGTGGATAAAAAAGCTCCGAAAAAGAAATTTAATAGGAAAACAGCCGGCGTCAGTCAGTCGGAATTTGAGCATCAAGTTCTTGATATCGCCCGAGTGACTCGGGTAATGGCCGGCGGCACCCGAATGCGTTTCCGGGCTTGTGTCGTGGTCGGCGACCGGAAAGGCCGAATCGGTTTAGGCCTGACCAAAGGCCAGGATGTTTCTTTGGCGATTCAAAAGTCGGTTAGACAGGCGGAAAAAAATATTGTTAAAATAAATTTGGTTGATGGAACAATTTCTCATGAAATTAGAGTTAAGTACCGGGCGGCAAAAGTTCTTTTAAAGCCGGCCCCCGAAGGAACCGGGATTATTTCCGGCGGTGTTGTTCGGACAATTCTGGAATTGGCTGGAATTAAGAATGCTGTCTCAAAAATTTTGGGAAGCAATAATAAAGTCAATAACGCTCGAGCGGTTTTTAAGGCTTTAACTTCCTTGAGGTCGGTTAAAGAAGATGCGCGCCGGGCTTCTCAAAAAAATGATGAAAAATCGGCGGCGGAACAGGAGAGCGGACAAGAGTTAAAAGAAGATTCAGCCGAAAAAAAGGAAAAGTCGTCAGAATAAATCGGTTTTCTGAAAATTAAATAATCGTTTAATAATCAAATAATGCTTAATTTGTCAAATATTAAATCAAATCTCGGCGCTTCCAAAAGGAAGAAGCGCGTTGGCCGGGGC
>CAZSPT010000005.1:6791-10618 GCA_964608895.1 uncultured Gammaproteobacteria bacterium
GTAAGCGCGGCACTTATTCCGGCCGGGGCATCAAAGGCCAGCGAGCCCGAAGCGGTGGCAAGCGCGGCCTGGGACTGCTTGGTTTCAAGCAGACTTTGAGAAGGATTCCAAAGACGCGGGGTTTTAAAAATTCCCGGCTAAAGTTTGCTCCGGTAAATTTTCGAGATTTGGAAAAATATTTTCAGGACGGAGAAAAGATTACTCCAGAGAAGATGATTAAAGTTGGCTTGGTTTCAGATTTTAAGACTCCGGTTAAAATTCTTGCTTCCGGCAAGTTGACTAAGAAATTTACTGTTGTAGCCGACCATTTTTCCAAAGCGGCTCAAGAAGGAATCGCCCGAGCCGGTGGCCGGCCGATTGTCAGAGAAGAAGATTAAATTAAGAGAAAAAGATTAAACAAATATCAGCTATGTTCGGAAAACTGATTCAAATTTGGAAAATTAAAGATTTACGGAATAGTATTTTATTTGTTTTGGGAATTTTAGTGATTTTCCGGTTGGCCGCTCATATTCCAATTCCTGGAGTTGACCCGGTCGGTTTAAGGCAGTTTTTCGCTTCCAACCAACTACTCGGGCTGATGAATGTTTTTTCCGGCGGCAGTATGCAGAATTTTTCGGTAGTAATGCTCGGAGTCGCTCCTTACATCACCGCTTCAATTATTTTCCAGCTTTTGACAATGGTTATTCCTCAACTGGAAGAGCTTTCCAAAGAAGGCCAATATGGCCGTCAGAAAATCAATCAATGGACTCGTTATTTGACGGTGCCGCTGGCGACGATTCAGTCTTTTGCGATGATTACTTTTGTCCGTCAATCTTCACCCGGTATTCTTCCGGATTTTAGCTCTTTGGAGATGGCGGTGGCTATCATTACTATTAGCGCCGGAACGGTTTTTTTAATGTGGCTTGGAGAATTGATTTCCGAGAAGCATATTGGCAACGGAATTTCTTTGTTGATTTTTGCCGGAATTGTTTCCGGGTTGCCGATGGCCATTGGCAATATTTTTTACACTTTTGATCAGTCAAAAATTATTAATATGGTTATTTTTGCGGCAATTGCTTTAATCACCGTTGTCGGAGTGGTGATTATCACCGAGGGACAGCGGAATATTCCGATTTCTTATGCCCGCCGGGTTCGGGGGAATAAAATTTACGGGGGAACGGCGACTCATTTGCCGTTGCGAGTCAATCAGGCCGGAGTGATTCCGATTATCTTCGCAATTGCGATAATTATGTTTCCGCCGATGATTGCTCAGCTGTTTTCTCGAGCTAAGAGCGATTGGGTGGCCGGAGCGGCTCAATGGGTAATTCAAATTTTTGAAAATCAGCTGATTTACGGAATTATTTATTTTGTTCTGGTTGTTGTTTTTACTTATTTTTACACTTCGGTTGTTTTTCATCCCGACCAGATTTCCGAAAATCTTCAAAAACAGGGCGGTTTTATTCCGGGAATTCGGCCGGGACGTCAAACAGCCCAATATCTTCAATATGTTGTGGTTAGGATTGTTTTTGCCGGCGCCATTTTCTTAGGTATTATCGCTGTTTTGCCGATTATTACCGGCAAAATTACTGATATCGGTAATTTGGCGATTGGCGGCACCAGTTTACTGATTGTTGTTTCAGTGGTTATTGAAACGGTTAATCAGATAAATTCCCAACTTTCAATGAGAGATTATGAAGAAATTTAATTGATTTGGTTTTTTTGAAAAATCCGCCGAAACTGGCGGATTTTTTTTAAATCGGGTACAATAAAATCATTATTATCAGTTGTTTCGACGGCCGCGAAAATTCATTAACTATTATAAATTATGCCCCAAAACAATAAACCGTTTGAAATTGTTATTCTCGGACCGCCGGTTTCCGGCAAAGGCACTCAAGCAAGGCTTTTTTCCGAGACTTTTGATATTCCCCATGTTTCAGCAGGCCAGCTTCTTCATCAAATTAAAGATGAAAAAAACAATCCTCTTTCAGCTGAAGTGGCTGAAAAAATGAAAGCTGGCAAATTGGTTTCCGACGAACTAATCAATAAATTGATTCTTGAGCGGTTAAGCCAGCCGGATTGCCGCCATGGTTTTCTTCTTGACGGTTATCCCCGGACGATTGTTCAAGCTGAAATTCTGGATAAAAATTCTGATTTAGACTATCTTTTTCTAATTAAAGTTTCTAACCAAACAGTGGTTGAGCGGATTAGCGGCCGTCGAATTTGTCCGGCTGGCCATACTTGGCATTTGAAATATTCTCCGCCGAAGCGGGAAAGCGTTTGCGATATTTGCGGCCAAACTCTTTTTCAGCGGGATGACGACCGTCCGGAAGTCGCCGAGGAACGATTAAAGGTTTATCATCGCCGCATGGCTCCGATTATTGAATTTTACCTGCGGAAGAAGATGCTTTTGGAAATCAATGGTGAACAGAATATTGAAAAAGTTTTTCAGGAGATGATTCGTTATTTAGTTTATGATTTAAGGAATAAAGCTTTTGGAAATAATGATTAGCTTAAAAAATTCCAAAGAAATTGAAATTATGGCCGCCGGCGGAAAAATTCTTTCTGAAGTGATTACTCGGACGGCCAAAAAGGCTGTTCCCGGTAATGATACCCAATCTTTGGATAATTTTGCCCGGCAGTTAATCGCCGAGCGGGGAGGCCGGCCGAGTTTTCAGGGTTATCAAGCTTCTTGGGCTAAATGTTCTTTTCCGGCGGCGATTTGCGTTTCAATCAATAATGAGATTGTCCATGGAATTCCTGATTCAGCCCGGATTATTAAAACTGGCGATATTGTCAGTATTGACTGTGGCTTGGAATACCGGGGTTATTTTACCGATGCCGCTCGGACGGTTTTCGTCGGCCGGCCGGATTTAGAATCAGAAAAATTAGTTGCCGCTGTCCGCCGAGCTCTTGACAAAGGAATTTCCAAAATTAAGCCGGGTGCTTGGCTTTCTGAAGTTTCCCGGTCAATTGGGGGGATTATTGAAAATTCTGGTTTGGCGGTTATCCGCCAATTAGTCGGCCACGGAGTCGGTCATAAACTTCATGAACCGCCTCAAATTCCTAATTTTTGGGACGGCGGCTGGTCAGATTTAAAGTTGGAGCCGGGAATGACTTTGGCTTTGGAGCCGATGGCGGCCGTCGGTTCCAGTCAAATAAAAACCGCTTCCGACGGCTGGACGGTCTTAACTGTTGACGGCGGCCGAGCGGCTCATTTTGAGGATACTGTCGCGGTAATCGCCGGCGGCCGGAAAGTCTTGACCAGGTAAATCGTTCATTTTTGCAAGGGGGTCGGCTTATATTTTAAAGGTTATTTTTATATGAAATTACTCGGAATTGACTATGGCGGTTCCAAGGTTGGTTTGGCGGTTGGTGACAGCGAAAATCAACTTGCCTGGCCTTATAAAATAATCAATTATTGTTCTTGGAAATCGCTCATTAAGGAGATTCGGGAAATTTGCCGTCAAGAAGAGGTCGGCAAGATAGTTGTCGGCCTGCCGCTCGGACTGGCTTCCCAGCCGTCGCCTCAATCGGAAATTGTCAATAAATTTATCAACCGGCTCAGAAAAAATTTTAAAATTCCGGTAATTGATTGGGATGAGCGTTTTACTACTTGTCAAGCTAAGAAAATGATTGGCCGGGGCCGGGAAGACGCCGCTGCCGCAATGCTTATCCTTCAGGCTTATTTGGATTATCAATCCAATTCAAGCCGGCCGGCGGATCAGGAAAAATAAATTGGCTTATGGCGACTTATTTGACTGCCGGAATTACTTTAAAAAAAGAATATTATAATGAATTTGACTGTCAGTATGTTATTTTTAGCGACGAGTTTGGGAAATTACCGGCGG
>CAZSPT010000005.1:10628-20248 GCA_964608895.1 uncultured Gammaproteobacteria bacterium
CTAAAGGCGGAAAAAAGCCGACTTCTAAGCTTGCTCCCCATCTTGAGACTTTTTTGGTTTTTCGGTTGATGTTTGCTTGGGGAGTTACTGCCGCCAGAATCGGAGCGGTTGAAATTCTTGAAAATTATTCTGAAAGTTCAAAAGATTTAACCAAGCTGGCCGTTGCCGGATATTTTTTGGAAGCAGTTGATCTTTTAATGCCTTATCAAGCTAAAGATCGTCAGGTTTTCCGGTTTTTAGTCGGTTTTTTTAAAAATTTGGCGGTTAGCCGGACCCCTCAAGAAAGTTTGGCGGTTTTAAATAAATTTTCTTTTTATTTTTTAAGTTATCTTGGATATTGTCCGGTTATTAAATCGGCCAGCCAGCGAAAACTTGTTTTTGAGCTTGACCAGCTGGTCAGAATGGTTTCTGACCGAGAAACCAAAAAAATTAAAGTTTTAGCGAAAATTTTTAGGTAATTTTTCTTGTCAAAAAAATTTTTTTTTATTATAATAAACTCAATTAAATAATCGTTAATTTTTAGTTTTATGGTCAGGACGCTGGCGGCTGAAACGGAAAAAAAATCCGGCCGGCGGGTTAAAGCGGCCGGCTGGGTTCAAAGTCGCCGAGACCACGGTAAAATTATCTTTATTGATCTTCGCGACCGGAGCGGACTACTCCAGGTCGTTTTCACTCTTGATAATAAAAAAGTTTGCCAAACCGCTCAAAAGCTTCGGCCTGAATTTGTAATTGAAGTTGTTGGCCGAGTCGGCGACCGGCCGGAAAAAATGGTTAATTCGGAAATTGTTTCCGGAAAAATTGAGTTGATTGCCGAAAAGTTAACGATTTTAAGCGAGGCAAAGACTCCGCCGTTTGAAATTGAAAAAGACAGCTCTAAGGTCGCCGAGGAAATTCGGTTAAAGTATCGTTATCTTGATCTCTGGACCGCTCGGATGAAAAAAAATCTTTCTCTTCGTCACCAGACAATTTTTTTTATCAGAAACTATCTTGCCAAGCGGGACTTTCTTGAAATTCAAACTCCGATTCTTTCAAAATCCACTCCTGAAGGCGCTCGGGATTATCTTGTCCCTTCACGACTGCATTCGGGAAAGTTTTTTGCCCTTCCCCAGTCGCCCCAGCAGTATAAGCAGCTTTTAATGGTCGCCGGTTTTGAGAAATATTTTCAGATCGCTCCTTGTTTCCGGGACGAAGATGCCCGGGCCGACCGCAGCCCCGGGGAATTTTACCAGCTTGATTTGGAGATGTCTTTTATTATCCAGGAAGATATTTTAAAGTTGGTTGAGAAGTTGTTCACCGCTTTAGTCAAGAAAATTTTCCCGGAAAAGCGTTTGACGTTTAAACCTTGGCCGCGGCTGAGCTATCATCAGGCAATTAAGGAATACGGCACCGATAGTCCCGACCTTCGCCGGGATAAGAACGATCCTAATGAACTTGCTTTTGCCTGGGTAATTGATTTTCCTTTGTTTGTCCGCCAGTCCCGGGATGATTTTTTCCATGGAGCCGGCGAAAAATACGCTCCTTCTCACCATATGTTCACCGCTCCGAAAAAGGAAGATATTCCTTTGCTTGAAAAAGATCCTTTGAAAGTCCGTTCTTATCAGCATGATTTGGTTTTGAACGGCTATGAAGTCGGCGGTGGCAGCGTTAGAATCAGTGATTCCAAGATTCAGGAAAAAGTTTTTGACTTAATTGGTTTTACTGCCGAACAAAAAGAGCAGTTTCGCCATCTCCTGCGGGCTTTTCAATACGGAGTGCCACCGCACGGAGGGATTGCTCCTGGTTTGGATCGTTTTTTAATGGTTGCCGCCAACCAGCCGAGTCTTCGGGAAATGGTCGCTTTTCCGCTTACAAGTGAAGCTTATGATCCAATGATGGATTCTCCTTCGGCCGTTTCTCAAGAACAGCTTAATGAAGTTCATCTTGAAATTAAGAAAGAATCAGAGGAAGAATAATTTTAAAATATGAAAATCAGTTTTGCCGAAGTCAAAGCTAATTCCAAAATTGCCGGTTTTATCAGTCAAACTGAAAAATATTTGGATGCCCTTGGTTATACCGACCATGGTTTCCGGCACGCTGAAATAGTTGCCGAGCGCGGTCGTTATCTTGCTGAAAAAATCGGTTTAAGCCAGAAAGATCAGGAATTGGCGGCAATTGCCGGCTATTGCCACGACATGGCCAATTTTCTCGGTCGGGAGCAGCATCATTATTGGGCGGCGATTTTTTTCTCCCAGATTTTTCTTCCAAAAGTTGAGCAATCTGAAAAAATTGCCGAGATAATGCAGGCAATTGTCACTCACGACAAAAATTCTCTAAAAATCGTTAATAAAATTTCGGCTATTTTAGTTTTGGCTGATAAATCAGATGTTCATCGGGATCGGGCCAAGAATAGTTCTCAGAAAAATTTAAAAACTGATATTCATGAACGGGTAAATTATTCAGTAACTAAAAATATTTTTCGAGTTGATCGCCGAAGGCGAAAAATTATTCTAAAGTTGAAAATTGACCCCAAAGTAACCGATCCTCTGGAATATTTTGAAATTTTCGTTGATCGGATGGTTTTTTGCCGGCTGGCCGCCGAGTATCTTAAGTATAAGTTTGTTTTAATTATCAACGATTTTAAGCTTTCTTCTTAAGATGTCTCTGTCAAAACTTCAAAAGTATATTTTGCGCCGGGGATTGGAAGGCAAAAATTTTACCGTTTCCAAAGAAATTTTGAATCGTTTTTATCAAACCAAAAAAAAGCTGCCGGCTGCCAGAGATCAATCAAATATCATCGCTAAAAGCGCTTCTCGACTGGTTAATCGGGGACTGGTAAAAGCGGTTGGAGTTAAGACGGCCGAGAAATGGTTTTTAAAAAAATTGGTTCTGACTGCTCGGGGCGTTCGCCGGGCAAAAGAACTGCTCGGTCGGCAGTCAAGCTTGCCATTTCGCGAAAAATCCAAGCGGAATAAATAATAAATAAAAAATAATTTTATGACCGTTCCAAAAAAAGTCAAAAAATATCTGGATGACAATCAGGTTAACTATCAAGAACTTGCTCACCGGACTGTCTATACCGCCTATGACGCCGCTCAAACCCTTAAAAAGGAGCTTAAAAACATTGCCAAGAACCTTTTAGTTGAAGTGGATAAATCCTATGTTTTAGTGGTAGTGCCGGCTAATAAAAAAATTGATTTAAAGAAAATAAAGAAAGCTCTCGGGGCGAAAAAGGTTTCTATTCCCAAGGAAAACATCATGGTAAAAGTGCTTAAAGTTAAGCCGGGAGCGATTTCTTCGTTTGGTCGGCTCCATAAGCTGGAGACTTTGGTTGATAAGGCAATGCTTAATGTTCGTCAAGCGGTTTTTTCAACCGGCAGTTTCAGTAATAGCGTTTTAATGAAGGTTAAAGATTTTATTAAGTTGGAAGAAGCAAAATTAGCTTCGGTGGCGATGTCCGGCGGCTATAAAATTCCTCGGAAGACTAAGCGCCAAATGAAACAAGTAATTAAAACTCAGCCCAAAAAAAAGCCGGCTAAAAAAACCGCCGGAAAGAAAACCGTTGCCGGGAAAAGAGCGACCAGCCGAAAAAGCCCTTTAAAAAAGAAAAAATAGTTTTGGTTGGCAAATATGGCCTATCAAGTTGAAATTCAAGAATTCCAAGGACCGCTTGACCTTTTACTTCAGTTTATTAAAGAGCGAAAATTGGACATTTCCCAAGTTTCTTTGGCAAAAGTCACTGATCAATATCTTAATTATCTTGACAACAGTCGGGAAATTAGTGCTTCGGAACTGGCTGATTTCCTGATTGTCGCCGCCAAATTGCTGGTGGTTAAGTCAAAACTGCTTTTGCCGGAATTAGTTGACGATGGGGAAGATGGTGCTGAAGAATTGGAGACTCAATTGAGATTTTATCAAGAATATTTGATTGCCAGCCAAGCGTTGGAAAAAATAATAAAGAAAAAAAATTTTTGTTTTAGCCGAGAAAAAATTGTCTGGCGCCAAGAGCCGGTTTTTAGCCCGCCGGCTAAACTTAAGCCTGCCGAGCTCGCCCAAGCTTTTGAAAGCGTCTTGAATCGGATTAATTATTTAGTTAATCTTCCTCGGCGAATAGTTAGGCGGAATATTAGTTTAAAAAAAACCGTCGGTGAAATTCGCCGCCGGTTGGCCGGACGGCGCAAGATCAGTTTTCAAGAAATTCTTGCCCGGGCCAATTCTCGGGAAGAAGCCCTGGTTTCTTTTGTCGCTTTGCTTGAATTGATAAAAAATCAAGAGGCGGCAGTCAATCAAAAAGGAATTTTTGACGAAATTTTTATTGAAAAAATTTAATTATGGCAAAATTGGAAGAACAATTGGAAAGTCTTTTGTTTATTTCCCACCGCCCGATTTCTTTGAAAGAATTCAGTCGAGCGACCGGCGCCGGCCAGGCGGCTGTTAAAGAGGCTTTAGTCGTTCTTGAAAAAAAATACTCTTCTGACCGGGGAGGTATTCAGCTTTTGGCGGCTGACGGAAAGTATCAGCTGGCGACCAGCGGGCGTTGCGCCGAAATAGTGGAAAAGTTTATTAAAGGCGAAACAACCGGGGAATTAACCAAGCCCTCAATTGAAACTTTGACGATTATCGCCTACCGCGGCCCGATTTCCAAAACCGAGTTGGAGTTAATTCGGGGAGTTAATTGCAGTTTGATTATCAGAAATCTTTTGATTCGGGGATTGATTTTAGTCAAAGAAGACGCTAAAAGCAAAAGCGTTCGTTATCAAATCACTCTTGATTTTCTAAAATATCTCGGCCTAAACAAGGTTGACGAGTTGCCTGACTACCAAAAACTCAATCAGAACAACAATTTGGAGAAACTTTTAACCGGCCAAGAAAATTCTTCAGTCAATTAATTATTATGTTTGAATTTTTTATAAATTTTGTTTTAACCGCCTTGTTTCTTCAGTCTCAATCTGAAGAGCAGGCGACTATTGCCAGCCGTCAGCAGCAGGCCCGGCTGCCTCAAGTGGCGATCCGGGAGCTAATTGAATCAGCTCCTCAACGGAAATTAAAGAACGCCAGTTTGGGAGTTGAACTGACTGCCGCCGCTTTTTTGGCCGTTGATTGGAAATCCCAGAAAGTTTTAGCCGAAAAAAACGCCGCTGAAGTCCGGTCAATCGCCAGTTTGACTAAATTGATGACCGCTTTGGTTTTTTTGGAGCATAATCCCGGCTGGAATAAAGTAGTCACTTTAATTGAGCAAGACGCCCGGGCGGGCGGGATTGTTTTTTTGCTTCCCGGTGAAGAAGTTCGGGTAAAAGATTTATTTTATACTATGTTGGTTTCTTCTTCCAACGAAGCAGCGGTCGCTTTAACTCGGTCAACCGGATTAACTTCGGAAGAATTCGCCCGGCTAATGAATCAAAAGGCGGCTGAGCTCGGGATGACTGGAAGTTTTTTTGTTGAGCCGACTGGTTTGGATTCTGGCAATCAAGGAAGCGCTTTTGATTTGGCTTTGTTGGTTAAAGAAGCTTTTTCCCGGGAAGAAGTTCGGCGGGCGGCCGAACTTTCGGAATATCAGCTGAAAATAATCAATAAGAAGCGCCACCGGCGAGTTCCAAGCACTGATAAGATTCTTGGTCGCAATTTTGGTTTAATTGGCCAGGATTATCAAGTGGCTGCCGGAAAAACCGGTTATTTAAAGGAAGCCGGTTATTGTTTCGGAGCCGAATTAACCAACCAATCCGGCCATCGGGTAATTGCGATTGTCCTCGGCAGCGCCAGTTTGGCCGACCGCTTCAAGGACGTTAAAGGTCTTGGTTATTGGGTTTTTAATAATTATCGTTGGAAATGATTGATTTTTCCGCCTATTTTTCCTGGTTTAAAGATTTGCCGGCGCCTTTGGCGACTATGATTATCGGAACCCTTCCTTTTGCCGAATCTCGGGTGGCGGTGCCGGTGGCGATAACTTTTTTTGAATTGTCGGCGGTTTCGGCGGTGATTTACGCTGCTTTGGGAGATTTGATACCTTGTCTGATTTTAATCAATTTCCTCGGGCCGGTTTCAGGTTTTTTAATTAGACGGCTAACGATTGCCCGAAAATTTTTTGACTGGCTTTTTGATCATACCCGCCACAAGTTCGTCGGTAAATACGAAAAATACGGCCTGCTTGGACTGGTGCTGTTTGTCGGGATTCCTTTTCCCGGTAGCGGTTCCTGGGCCGGTTCAGTCGCTTCGTTTGTTTTTGGAATTCCCAAGCGAAAAGCTTTTGCTTCAATTACCTTAGGAGTTTTTATCGCCGGAACAATCGTTGCTCTGGCGACTACCGGCGTTTTAGAATTTTTAAATCGTTTAATCTATTTGTAATATGGCTGATCCGATTATTATCGCCAATTGGAAACTGAATTTAAATCTGGCGGAGCGAGCCGCTTTGGCCAAGCAGGTAAAGCGCAAGCTTGGCCGGCTGAAGAGCCGGGAAATTGTTGTTTGTCCTCCTTTTCTTAGTCTGGTTCAGACGGCTGAAATTTTTAAGGGAAGTTCAATCAGGCTTGGCGCTCAAGACGTTTTCTGGGAGAAGACCGGCGCCTATACCGGAGAAATTTCTCCGGAAATTTTAAATGATCTTAACTGTCGCTACGCCATTATCGGCCATTCTGAACGGCGACGCCACCTCGGAGAAACTGATAAAATGGTTAATCAAAAAATAGCCGCTTGTTTGGAAAATCGCCTTACTCCGATTGTCTGCCTCGGCGAAGAGCTTGAAGAGCGCCGAGAGGGTCGGGCTGAGAATTTAGTTTTGCTTCAACTTAAACGAGCTTTGGCGGGGATTGATTTGGTTGCCAGTGAGGAGTTGGTTATCGCTTATGAGCCGGTTTGGGCGATCGGCAGCGGTCAGCCGGTTAGTTCGGAGCAGGCCGGTGAGATGTTTCAGTTTATTCGCCGAGCTTTGACTGATTTTTACCCCCAGTCAATTATCACCGGAAATATTAGGTTAATTTATGGCGGAAGCGTTACTCCGGAGAACGCCGGAAATTTCAGTCGGCTGGAATTCTGTCAAGGATTTTTAGTTGGCGGAGCCAGTTTGGACGCCGATTCTTTCACTAAAATTGCTAAAGTTAATTTTAATTCTAACTGATTTTTTTATGCTTGTTCATATTAAAAAAATCGTTCCGGCCGCTCAGAAGCGGGGCTATGCCGTCGGAGCTTTCAACACCGCTAATTTGGAAATCACTTTGGGAATTGTTCAGGGAGCGGTTGCCCGGAAAGCCCCGGTGATTATCCAAGTTTCCGAAACAACAATTAATTACGCCGGTCTGGAAGCGATTGTCGGAATTATCAAAAATGTCGCCAATCACCGGGGACGGGAAATTCCAATCGCTCTTCACCTTGATCACGGCAAAAGCTTGAAAATCGTCAAGGATTGTATTGAAGCGGGATTTTCTTCAATTCATATTGACGCTTCTGAAGAATCTTTTGAAAAAAATATCGCCATTACCAAAAAAGCGGTTGATTACGCCCATCGTCGGAAAGTTTGGGCTCAAGCCGAGCTTGGAAGTATTTTTGGAAAAGAAGGGAAGACTGAAGTTAAAGTGCCGAAAAACCCCGATCGCTATATGACTAATCCAAAAAAAGTTAAGGAATTTGTCCGGCGGACTAGGATTGACACTCTGGCGATCTCGGTCGGTACGATGCACGGAATGTTTCAGGGCCGGGAAAAGATTGATTTTCCCCGGTTGACAGAAATTTCCCGTGAGACTAAAGTGCCTTTAGTCCTTCACGGAGCTTCTGGAATTAAAAACAGCCAGCTGACTAAAGCGGTTAGTCAAGGAATTATTATTGTTAATATTGATACCGCCCTTCGGATTGCTTTCACCGGCGCTTTAAGAAAAGCCTTGGAAGAACCAAAATCATTTAGTTGCCGTCAGTCAAAAAGTTTTATTTTAGTCAAGCGTTCAACCGTCTATGACCCCCGGAAAAAACTTCAGCCGGCAATTAAAGCGGTTCAGCGTAAAGTGGAAGAGAAAATTAATGCTTTAGGGAGTGCCGGCCGGAAATAATTTTAATTATGCTTAATTTTATTCTAATTGCCGTGATCGCGGCCAGTATATTCTGGTTGGGCTTTTTGATTTTTCGGCGTTGGCCGGATTTAAAAAATCTTGACGTTGATTCCATTGTTGAACACCGCCAAGACGAGGCAAAATCAAAAATTCTTCAAGCCCGGTTGATTCGGGGTCATCAGGATTTTAAAATAAAACTGAAAGATATTTTTTCTCCCCGGTTCAGTTTTTTTTCCGACAAACTAGAGAATTTTAAGAGAAAAATTTCCGAATTGGAAGAAAAATATCAAAATAAAACCAAACAAACCGGTTCGGCCGGAGAAAATTTTGACGAGCTTTCTCGGGAAGCTGAGGAATTTTTGAAAAAAGATAATTTTCAAGAGGCTGAAAAAAAACTGATTGAAATAATTTCTTTAGATAGAAAAAATATCTGGGCCTATGAACGGCTTGGTGATTTATACTTTCGGACCAAAGATTACGATCAGGCTGAAGAAATTTATAAATACCTTTTAAAGCTTAAAATTCTTGATGACAAGGATTCTCCGGGTGAAGGAAATCTTGACGACATTGAAGCGGCTTTTTTAAGCTCTTTGGAAATTACTCCTCGGGTTGCCGTTTATTATGACAGCCTTGGGCAGGTTTATGAAGTAAGTGGCCGGCTGGAAAAAGCTTTGGATAGCTATTTGAAAGCGATTACTGTTGAGCCGAACAGTCCGAAATATTTGACTAAATTAATTGAGCTGGGGATAAAATTGGATGATCGGCCGCTGGCAAAAAAAATTTACAACCGTTTAAAGCAGATTAATCCGGAAAATGCCCGACTGGACGAATTTGAGCAAGCCATTGAAAAAATGCGGAAATCGTGATATTATGGCTATGATGATAATCAGTTCGGTTGATTTGTTTTTTGTTAAGCCCACCTAGCTCAGTTGGTAGAGCGCGCCCATGGTAAGGGCGAGGTCGCCGGTTCAAGCCCGGCGGTGGGCTTTGACGGGTCGGTACCGAAGCGGTCAAACGGGGCGGACTGTAAATCCGCTGGCTATGCCTTCGGGGGTTCGAATCCCTCCCGGCCCATCAGGCCAACGTAGCTCAATTGGCAGAGCAACTGTTTTGTAAACAGTAGGTTGTCGGTTCGATCCCGACCGTTGGCTAAGAGTAGTAACAATAAATATGTCTCAAGACAATTTAATTAAAATGGAGTGCAGCCAGTGTAAGAGAATAAATTATTTTTCTAGCAAAAATAAGAAACTCAATAAAGATAGGCTTCAATTAAAAAAATACTGCAAACACTGCAAAAAACACACTCTTCATAAAGAAACCAAATAATCGTTTTTTTGGGCGTGTAGTTCAGTGGCAGAATGCGGGTCTCCAAAACCTGAGACGGGGGTTCGATTCCCTCCACGCCTGCTTTTATTTAACATAGTTTAATATATATGTTAAAAAAGTAACATTTTTGGACATTGTTATTTTAAATCAAAAAAAGAGGTTTTGGTTTGGGTGCTGGTCTGGGCGTTGGTTTAAAGGTTTTACCTTTTAATAAGTTTAGCCAATGGATTAGTGTAAAATAAGGGTACTATGGGTTATTTAGATTTTAAAAATTTAGATAACCCG
>CAZSPT010000005.1:20258-30395 GCA_964608895.1 uncultured Gammaproteobacteria bacterium
CGTTTTTTTATTTGACTAATAGTAATTTAAGGAATAAAGTAATGTGAGAATGGTTAAAAAGTTTATTAAGTAGAACATTTTTTGATTTTATTTGTTTAAGAATGTTTCAAGTAAAGGAATTAGTCAGATGTTTATTGACGAATTGGAATTTGCTCTGCTGGAGAAATTAATCCGAGAGGAGACTGTGCCTGAGGAAGATGTTTTTCGGGTTCAGAATCTGGAGCGCCAAGGAATGGTCAGTTTGGGAGCTGACGGTTTTTCCGCTTATTTAACTGAACTTGGAAAAATGATTTTGGAGCAGGAGCGGGCTCAGAAAGGTTTTTGGTGGCGGCTTTGGTTCAATTTTCGGATATTTTTTTTCGGAAAATAGGAGGATTAATTCGCCTTTCTGTTATTTGGAAAGGCTTTTTATTTTAAAAAATTATTTTTTTTGAAATATTTTTTGTTTTTTGTCAATTAAAATTTGACAAAATCGGTTTTTTTAATCGTTTTTTGGGTATTAACTGTTGATAATTTAGTTGATTTTTTCCAATAAATATTCTAACCTAAAACAAGTTTTGCGGAAATTGACATTAGAACATTGACAATTAAAAGGAGGAGATTGATGCAAGGAATAAAGCAGGAGATTTTGATTGGATTATTAACGGCGGTGATGATTTCCTGCGCTAGCGGAAATTTGCCGGTTGTTAACGAAAAGCAGGCTGAAAGTTTGAATGATTCGGAAATTTTCATTGAAGAAAAGATTCAACCTTTTCCCCGTGAAGCGGAATTGTTTGATGCTCAAGCAGTTTCCTACAACCTCTCTTACAGCTACGGCTTTATTCATTCAAGAATAAACGTTCTAAGGCGAGGAGACGCTAACTTGCCTGATCTAATAGCGAATAAGACTCTTGGCTTTGACGAGCTGGCCAAGGCGCTTTCTCAGGAGCCGGTGGTGATTTTCGGGGACGTTCATTTTTCCCGCCGGCAGAAACGGGACATGATTAAGTTAATTAGTCGGCTCGGCAATGATTGGGCGATCGGCTTGGAGATTTTCAGTATTTCCCACAATCCCGAATTAGCCGATTATTGTCAGGGCAAGTTTGACTTAGAAGAGCTTTATTATCAGATCGGCTATACTTTTTTAATGGAAGAAATGGAAAAGTTTGGCTATTCTCAACTAATGGAGTTTTTAGACCAAAACAATTTTCGGATTTTTGGTCTCGGGCCGGCGGTTCCGAATACTCAAACGGAATTTCTTCGGACGAAAATTAATGCTCGTCAAACTCCGCCTTATAATTTTCCTGAAAATGCTGAGTTAATTATTGAGTCTGACGGTTTACCGAACGACTTTTATCATCAGGATTTAAGAGTGGTGAGATTGTTTCAGGATCGAATCTACCAGCCGTTTCTGGTGATTCTGGGCGCTCTTCACGGTTCTCCCGGCCATTTACCCTATCTTTTTAGCCGGGAATGCGAAATGGAGCCTCCGCCGGTAGTAGAGTGGAATCTGGCTTCCCTTAAGATTGTTTATAATCGGCTGATAATTGATAATCAGCCTTCTGTTCAGCTCTTTAAGCTGGGGCTGATTGGAGATGAGGCTATTCCCATCGGTCGGGATTTTTTTATCAATACTGTTTGGGATGAGCGCCAGCTGGTTCTTTTTCAGGATTGTTTCGATCTTGTTCAGTAACCGTCGTCAGGCGGAATTATTTTTAAGTTTGGCAGAGTTAAGTCGGCTGCCAAAAATAAGGAAGGAGGTGAAAAAGAGACTTGGATTGTTGGAGATTAGCGGCTAATCATCAAAGAAAGGAGAGTTGATTATGACTCTGAAGAGGTTGATAGTAGCAGTAATGTTGACGGCGTTGATATTTTCTTTCAGCGCTCAAGCAGGCGATTTTTCCGAACGAGAGAAGAGCATTGGTAAGACGGTTTCAACGATTGTCCGGCTTCCGGGAACAGTTCTCAAGACGATTTTCAGTCGTCCGACTGGTATTCTCGGAGTACGGAAGCGAGTCCGTCAGGAGATTTTTGATATCACTGAAAGCACTGTTCGGGCAGTGGCCGGTTCTGAAGCGATTGAGGACCAGCAAATGGGATCAGTGAATTCGGCAATTCAGGAAGCCGGTGTTGATTGGTTGGTAGACGCTACTGTTTATGGAGTAGCGACCGGGATAATTGACTACAACGACGGCTCGCCTTTTACTGGACATGAAGTCGGCCAGTCAATTCTTCACGGTTTGGGAGCTGGCGCTTCAACTGCCGCCGCCGATTTGGTCTATGAAGAAACTGGCGGCGATGAGGACAATCTCAGGACTTCTAAGGCCGAGGACGAGCAAAAAGGCGCTTTGGCTCGGTCAGTCGGCGTCGCGAGGACCGGGATGAGAGTGAGGCTGATTAGACGATAGCCGAGAAAAACGGCTTTTTGTAAAATATTTCAACAGCTCAATGGTGAAGCCATTGAGCTTTTTTTTGACTTTTGCAAAATTCAGGGTTATGCTTATTTTAGTGGTTCCTTAAAACAATTTAGGAGGGCAAGGTTATGGAATTGAAAGCTTCTTGGTTTAAGCGGTTTGGGCGTTTTTTAATTTTGATGATATCCGCTCATCTGTTGGGATTGTTTTTTTATTTTTGGAAACTTCCTTTTTGGGATTTCCAATCTTCCTTTTTTCAAGCAGTTTTCGGCTGGTCGTCTATTTTTTTATTTTTAACATTTGCCGCGGTTCCGGTTTTCTATGAGTTTGTTTATTCCTGGGTTTTTTTGATTCGGCTGGATGGTCAGAAATTTTTCCTTAAAACGATTTTCGGCGTTTATCAAATTCCCTGGGAGGATATTAGGGAAATTCAGCGTTCTGGAGAAATCGTTTTTTTAAAGACTTTCGGCCAAGCCAGCTCGGAAATTTTTTTTGATTCAAGTTGGCTGTCTTCCCGGGATCAAATTCAGCTTTGGAGCTATTTGAAAGAAAATCGTTCTTCTTTGATTTTTGATTGACAGTCGGTTTGACGGCTTGGCGTTTTTTTGACGATTTAATCTAATAGCCGTCTAAAACAGCTGAGAAAGGAGGCAGTCGATGGAAAAGAAAAAGACTTTCTGGAAAAGTATGAAACTGGCGATTCTGAATTTTCTCCAGCTGCCGGAGGAAGATTGGGAAGACTACTCAATTTTTAAGTTGGAGTTAATTCTTCAAGCCGGGAAGTATAAAAATTCCCAAGGGGAGGAAATTCCTTTAACCAAAGCCGACCGCTTGGCAATTGTCAGAATTTTAAATAAGCGAGGCTGAAAAGCTAAGAAATATTTTCTTGGCTTTTTCTTTTTTATTTGTTAAGCTGAAAAAACAGCGCGATTTTTGTTAAGTTGAATAATAATAAAAATAATATGGAATTAACTAGTTCTGCTTTTGAAAACAATCAAACGATTCCGGTTAAATATACTTGCGACGGACAGGATATTAATCCGCCGTTAACAATTATCAGAATTTCCGAAGGGGCAAAAAGCCTTGTTTTAGTAGTTGACGATCCTGACGCTCCGGCTGGTGACTGGGTTCATTGGCTGGTTTGGAATATTGCTCCGGAAACTTCGGCAATTGCCGAAGACAGTGTTCCCGAAGGAGCGGTTCAAGGAACGACTGATTTTGGAAAGGCTGGTTGGGGCGGACCTTGTCCGCCGTCCGGCAGTCACCGTTATCAATTCAAGATTTACGCCCTTGATTGCCGACTGGGCTTGGCGAGTGAGGCAAAAAAAGTTGATTTGGAAAAAGTGATTGCCGGCCGAATCCTTGCCCAAGCGATTCTGATTGGAAAATACCAGCGTCGGCAATAATTTTAGAATTGTTTGATTTTTCCGTTTTTTTTCTTTATAATTAAGATGAAGATTGGTTTTGTGGAAAACTTTTAGATACCTTAAATATAATTAATAAAACAGTTATGGCTAAGATGACTAAGTCTCAAATGATGACTGCTTTAGTCGAAAAGACTGGAATGGGCAAGAAGGAAGTGGCTAATTTTATGGATGAATTTGTTAATTTGGCTTATTCTCAGGTCAAGGAAAACGGGGAATTTACTATTCCGGGAGTGGGTAAATTGGTTAAAGTGGATCGAAAAGCTCGCCAGGGGCGGAACCCGGCGACCGGAGAAACAATTCAAATTCCGGCTAAAACAGTAGTCAAATTCAGAGTTGCTAAAGCGGCTAAAGAAGCGATTCTATAATTCTGATTTGAAAATAAAATCCCGCCTTTTAAAAGGCGGGATTTTTGTGATATAATACAATTGGTTTTAGCAATTTTTTCAAAGAGATGATTTTATTTTATTATGACTAAAAAAAAATCAAAAAAGTTTCAGAAAGCTTGGGTGGTGACGGTTGATATGGGCTATGGCCATCAGCGAGCCGCCCACCCGCTCCGGTTTCTTGCCGAAGAGGGAAAAATTATTACTGCCAATAATTATTCTGGAATTCCTGAAAAAGATCGCCAAACCTGGCATCAAAGCCGACAGTTTTACGAATTTATTTCTCGGTTTAAAAAAGTTCCTTTTTTAGGAGAAAAAGTCTTTGAGCTTTATGACAAATTTCAGTCAATTGATTATTTTTACCCCCGGCGCGATTTATCCAAACCAAATTTTCAACTGAAAGGAATTTATAAACTAATTAAGCGTAATACTTGGGGAGAGCATTTAATCAAGCGGCTTTCCAAGCGTCCGCTTCCTTTAGTGACGACTTTTTTTATCACCGCTTTTATGGCGGAATATTTTAATTACCGAGGAGAAATTTACTGTTTGGCGACCGATACTGACATCAGCCGGACTTGGGTGCCGCTTAAGCCTCAGACGAGCCGGATATTTTATTTCGCTCCAAACAAGAGAGTGGTTGAGCGCTTGAAGCTTTATGGGGTTCGGCCCCAAAAAATTTTTTTAACCGGTTTTCCCCTGCCAGAAGCCAACCTTGGAAAAAAAATGAAAATTGTTAAAGAAGATTTGGTTCAGCGGTTGATTAACTTGGATCCCAAAAAAGTTTATCATTCCCAATATCAAAAAACTTTAATTGAGCATTTTGGAGCCTCCAGTTTAAAAAAGCGCTCTCAGCGGCCGCTGACGATTACTTTTGCGGTTGGTGGAGCCGGTGTCCAGCGGGAGCTTGGTGGGACAATTATTAAAAGTCTTCGAGAATATATTTTAAGCGGAAAAATAAAAATTAATTTAATTGCTGGAATCCATTCCGATGTTAAGAAATATTTTTTAAGCGAGATAAGAAAACTCGGCTTGGAGGAGAAAAGCGGCAAGGGCGTTAAAGTCCTTTTCAAGCCGAATAAGCTTGAATATTTCAATGAATTTGATAAAATTCTAAGGACGACTGATATTTTATGGACTAAGCCGAGCGAACTTTCTTTTTATTGCGCCCTTGGTTTGCCGATTATTATCGCTCCGCCGATTGGCTCCCAGGAAATTTTTAACCGAAAATGGCTTCAATCCCTTGGTTCAGGAATTTTTCAAGAGAATCCAAAATATGTCAACGAATGGCTGTTTGACTGGTTGGATAGCGGTCGGCTGGCCGATGCGGCTGTCCAAGGATTTCTTGAGGCTCCGAAATACGGAAGTTACAACATTAAAAAAATAATTGCTCACGAGTTTAAGGAGGCAAAAGAACTTAAGACGGTTCTTTTGTATTAAAATTAACTGATTAGAAAAGCTTATGAATTTAAGGAAGCTTTTTATTTTTTTCTTTTTAGTCGGCAGTCTTTTCCCGGTTGCCGGCCGGGCCGAAGCGGATTTTTCCGGCCAGCTTTTGAAAGCCCGAGGCGCTCCCCAAGTTTATTACTTGGACCAGAATAATTTTCGTCATCTTTTTCCGACCGCGACTGTTTATTATTCTTGGTATAATAATTTTAATCAGGTTCAGGAGCTTTCTCTTAAACAGCTTGAACAGTATCCTTTGGCTGAAAATATTACCGTTAGATCGGGAGTGAATATTGTCAGTTTTAAAACCGACCCTAATTTTTACGGAGTGGAAATCGGCGGAGTTCTTAGAAAATTTCAGAATTATTCAGTAATTGAAGAAATTTTCGGTCCGGACTGGTCTCGGCGGGTAATTGAATTGCCGGATGGTTTTTTTGGTGATTATCGGCTTGGCGAGGAAATTCAAGAGTCGTTCCAGCTTCCAGACGGAATAGTCTATCAGCTTGATTCAGACGGCCGCTATTATTACAAACGGAACGGAATTATCAGGCCGTTTAAAAATTTTCAAAGTTTGGAGGAGAACGGCTTTCAGAAGAGTGATGTGATAACCAGCCAATATCAATTCAACTGTCGCCAGCGGGAGATTGTCGGATTTGATTCTAAAGTTTTTAATCCAGTTGAGCCGCCGCTGACCAAAACCGCCGATTGCCAAAGTAAAAATTTGAAAGTCGCCTTTATTTTAGTGACTAAAGACGGAGCAAGCTCAAGCGAGCTAGAAAAACTTAAGAAGATAAAAAAAGAGCTGCCGGATAGGTTTAGCTGGGCGAGTGACGATTTGGCAACGATTGACGTCGGCGAGCCTTTGGTTGTTTATCAAAACGACCCGGTTTTAATTTCCGAAGACCACAGCGGCCGGGAGCAGGTTGCTGACGAGGTAATCAACACTTTTTATGACAATCATCAGGATGTTTTTGATTTTATTATCCTTTACAATAATTTTGTTTTAAAGGAGTCGGAAATTGCCCATTATCTCTGTTTAACCAACCGAGTCACCGGAACCGGCAATCCTATTATTGATAATGCTGATTGTTTCGGCAGCCGAGGGAAATTAAAAGGAATTGTTAATATGGGTAATCTTAAGAAATATGAGATCGCCAGCCGCCATGATTTCAATCAGACTCTCAACTATATTCTTCATGAACTTCTTCACCATTG
Source organism: uncultured Gammaproteobacteria bacterium (assembly GCA_964608895.1). GTDB lineage: Bacteria > Patescibacteriota > Patescibacteriia > 2-01-FULL-39-33 > 2-01-FULL-39-33 > CAZSPT01. Next base: position 27,120 of record CAZSPT010000005.1, read on the forward strand.
GAGCGGTCGGGCGAAATTCAAAGATGAATCAGGGAAAACCAGGCTTGATCTCTTAGACAGGAGTCATCTTCATTGGAGCCGGTTTGTTGATTTTATTTCTCCTTTAGGCGGAAGCGGCTGGCAGGATAATGGTGACGGTACTTTTAGTAATAAAATTGTTTTTGAAGAAGAGCCGAACAAGAAGAAATTTTCTCAACTTGATCTTTATTTTATGGGACTGTTGCCAAAGCAGGTTATTGACCCGATAAGTTATCTCGTCCCTGAAAATCCCAAAGCAACCGGAAACACTTTAGCCGGAGAAATGCGCCAGGTAATGATTGACCAAATTATCAAGGCAATGAGAGGCCGTTACTGTCAGCTTTAGTTTGATTTAATATTGGCTGTCGTTAATTTGACATTTGAGGTAAAATTGATATAAATTTCCATCAGATTCGGGAACGGCGGGGTATGGCGCAGTTGGCTAGCGCGCCACGTTCGGGACGTGGAGGCCGCCGGTTCAAGTCCGGCTACCCCGACTATTCAAAATTTTCCCGGCCGATTTTTCAGAAAGAGTCGTCTAATTTTATGGTCAGTAATTCTTCAACTTCTTTAGATATTGTTAAACTGCCAAAAACTAAACGGATTTTTGATTTAGTTTTTTCTGGTTTGATTTTAGTTTTAAGTTTGCCTGTATTTTTTCTTGTTTTGGCGGTGATTTTTGGAGAGCATATTATCCGAGGAGATTTTTTTGCCCCGTTGTTTTATCGGGAAATTAGAATTTCTCAAGGCCGGCCGTTCGGCCTGATAAAATTCAATGTTTTTCGCCCGAAATTAATTGCCGAATTTAATCGGACCGGAAAATTTATCGCGACTAAGGAACTTGAAAAAAATCGGGCGGCTCTTTTGACTGTTGGATATTTTATCAAACAGCTTTATCTTGACGAGTTGCCTCAGCTGGTTAATATTATTTTCGGCCAGCTTAGTTTAGTCGGTCCCCGGCCAGTCAATTTAAAAGTTTATCAAAAAAGTCTGGCTCGGGGAATCACCAATAAAAAAGTGATTAAAGCCGGTCTAACCGGTAATTTTCAGTGCCGGAAAGGTTTGACTAAAAAAACTGATGTTGAACTTGATCGAGAATATATTAATTTTTGCCGAAACCGCCGGAGCTGGGAAATAATTTGGCTTGATTTGAAAATAATTTTAAAAACTATCCGGGTAATTCTTCAGGCTCGGGGAATTTAATGATTGGCTTTTTTATTGACTCTTTTAAAATTTTGGATTATAATAATAATTGTATTTTTCAAAAAAAATAATAAATAATTTTACGATAATGCCGGAGATAAATCATTTGGCCGTGATTATGGACGGTAACCGCCGTTGGGCGAAAAGCAAAGGTTTGCCGACTCTTGAAGGGCATCGCCGCGGATATAATAAAATGAAAGATGTCGGCCAGTGGTGCCTTGACCGGGGGATTAAATTTTTGACGGTTTACGCTTTTTCAACCGAAAATTGGAACCGAAGCAAAAAAGAAGTCGATTATTTAATGAAGCTTTTAGAGGAAGGTTTGACTAAAGAGCTTCCTTTTTTTCAGAAAAAAGACATTAAATTAAGAATAATCGGCCGCCGCCGAGAATTGTCCAAAAGATTGAAGTCGGTGATTGATAAAGCTGAGCGGGCGACCGCTAAAAACAAACGAGGAGTTTTAAACATCGCGATTAATTACGGCGGTCGGTTGGAAATCGTTGAAGCAATTAAAAAGATTTCTCAAAAAAAGATTTCTCCCGGTCGGATTACTGAACAGATGGTTTCCAAAAATACCTGGACGGCTGGTCAGCCTGACCCGGATTTGGTAATCAGGACTTCGGGTGAGAAGCGTTTGTCTGGATTTTTAACTTGGCAATCAGTTTATTCCGAACTTTATTTTTGCTCTTGCCATTGGCCGGCTTTTACTAAGAAAGAGTTTGACCGGGCGATCGCCGATTTTGAAAAACGCCGCCGGCGGTTTGGAGGGAATTGATTTTTTTCTGATTATTTCAGCCCAGAGAGAAAGTTTTTTGTCAACCTTGTCGTTCTTTTGAAAATATAGTAAGATAAGCTTGGTTTAGTTGCCGTTTTCATGAACTTATTTGACCAAAAATTAAAGGATAATCTTTCCCAGGAAGCTCCCTTGGCCGATCGGATGCGTCCGAAGAATTTGGCTGAATTTCAAGGTCAGCGGGAAATTGTTGGGTCGGACAAGCTTTTGCGGCAGTTGATTGAAAAAGACGAAATTCCTTCAATGATTTTTTGGGGACCGCCTGGTTCCGGAAAAACCACTCTTGCCCGGATAATCGCCAAACTAACCAAGTCGGCTTTTATTCAGCTTTCAGCGGTCAGCTCCGGAAAAAAAGATTTGGAAAGAATTATCAGTCAGGCGGAAGAAAAGAGAAAATTTAATAATCAGCGGACAATTCTGTTTATTGATGAAATTCATCGCTGGAACAAGGCCCAGCAAGACGCTCTGCTTCCCCAGGTTGAGCGGGGAATAATCACTTTAATCGGAGCGACGACTGAAAATCCCAGTTTTGAAGTAGTTTCGGCTCTGCTTTCCCGCTGCCGGGTTTTTATTTTGGAACAGTTGACTAGTGGGGAAATAGAGAAAATAATAGACCGGGCGGCTGTTCAAGGCTTTCCTGGATTGGAAATTAAGTTTGACCAAGCGGTGAAAAGTTATTTAGCCGGACTGTCAAACGGCGACGCCCGGGTTGCCTTAAACGCTTTGGAGTTTGGAGTTAAGTCGGTTAAAGCCGATTCTCAGGGAAAAATTGTTTTAACCAAAGAGACAGTTAAGGAGTCTTTGCAGAAATCCCATTGCCTTTACGACAAGGACGGTGATCAGCATTACAATTTAATTTCCGCTCTCCATAAGTCTATTCGGGGTTCGGATGCTGATGCCGGCCTTTATTGGCTCGGCCGGATGCTTGAAGCCGGAGAAGATCCTTTGTATATTGCTCGCCGATTAGTCCGGTTTGCCAGCGAGGATATTGGATTGGCGAATTCCCGGGCTTTGGAGCAGGCGGTTGCCGGTTACCAAGCCTGTCATTTTATCGGGATGCCCGAATCCGACGTGATTTTGGCCCAAGTGGTTGTTTATCTGGCAAAGTCTCCAAAAAGCAACCAATTATATGCCGGCTATCAAAAAGTTCGTCGGGACGTTAAAGAAACTTTTGATTGGCCGGTCCCGCTTCATTTAAGAAACGCTCCGACCAGATTAATGAAAAATTTGAATTACGGCCGGGATTATAAATACAGTCCTGA
>CAZSPT010000006.1:0-26904 GCA_964608895.1 uncultured Gammaproteobacteria bacterium
AATCGCCGGGGTGGGCTGTTTGTTCAAACGGCCAGTCGGAATTATAAGTGTCAATTAAGGCCTCGCAGCCGGCCGCTTCCGGCCGACAGAGCCGTTCAAAAGAATAGAGGTTCCAAATCCGATTTTGACGGTCATAATAATCTTGACAGCCGATAAACCCCTGACAGCTTGATGGAGTGTACCAGGAATTTTCAACTAAAAAGAGATTTTCTTTAACTTCTTTCAGTAAGACATTGTCAAGATAGAAACTTTTATCGGCCGGGAAATTAAATTCCAATTGAGGAGAATCTTCAAGATTCCAGTCAATCGTGACCGGACCGAGAGAATATTCCCGCCAATCGGTTCCAACTTCCAAATTTCGGCTGAAAAGCCGGTCTTGGGAGTCCGCTCCTTTAAAATTGATTCCTGAAATTTCAATTTCAGAATCAGCTTTAGCCCAGAAACTCAAAAGATAAGTTCCGCCGGACCGAACTTCAACTTCAGCCGCCAAACGTCCGGCTCCGGAATTATTGACCAGGCAAGTGCCGCCGGGATAACTGGCCGCCGAGCTTAGCCGCCCATTGCTCCAGTCGGCCGCCCCTGATTCAAAATCGCTGAAAAAAATATTTTTAACATTATTGCCCTGATTGCCGAGATACCCGCGGCAGCCGGCCGCTCCTTGGGAACAGCTTCGGCTTAGTCCGGGAATCGCCTGATAAATACATTCTTGCTGACTGTTCCAATACCCGCCGGAATCAAGGCAATCGTTTTGGGCGGTTTCGGAATCAGCCTGGGTTTTGGTTCGGCGATAAGGATGACAGTTTTCCGGAGCAACCAGAATTGTCCGGGAAAGCAGGCGATGGGAAACTCTCCCATCTTGATTGTAAAATTTCCGACAGTCAAAATTAGCCGGAATAACAACGCTCTGACCGGGATTGGAAAAATCATAATAACCCTTAATTTCCTCCGGCAGGCAAACTCCCAAATCATGGAGCTGATTCAAAATTTCAAAATTAATATTTTCGGGAGAATAATTTTCATTAAGGTATTTTTCAATATCAATGTCGTCGTCGGTATTTTCAAACTTCTCCTGGTCTTGGCAGGTCGCCTCACTGGCCTGATTATCCAAATTAACACAAGGAGCGGAAGAAGAATAATCGCTTTTTTTCAACTTAAACAATTTGAGCTGATAACCGGAAATATCGTCGCCTTGCCAGGTGTAATAGGGAAAAGCGTCCTGGTCGTCTTTTTGACAGAACCGAAGCTGGGAATAATATTCCAACGCTTCTCCACCCAGCTCAACTTTATCCAAATTGGTAAACTCGTCGCAACCGACTTCGGCCGCTGAACAATATCTTGGAATATCATTGGCGATAAAAGAAACCCAGCGGCCCGAAGTAAAGAAAGTTTCCCGTTGGCGATAAGTTTGGTAGCCGACGCATTCTTCGGGGCAAATACTGCCGGCGGTAATAATTCCGGGCACCGCCGGATCTTCGTTGACCGGAGTGTAAAGCTCGCAACCGACTTCTTCTTTCAAGCAATGAGTGGCAAACCGCTCGCAGTCCAGCGGAGCCAGACAGCGGCCGGCCAAATCATCCCAGCGGCCGTTCAACCTCCGGCAATCTGGTTCAGCCAATGGTTCAAAATTATAATCACAGTTGTAATAATCAGGAGCTTTTTTAAGATGGCTTAGTTGATTTTCCGGCCGGGTTGAAGGCTGATAATCGTGATAATCACTCGGCCGGCTTTGATTATATTCAGCCCGCTCCAATTGAATATTGTCAAAATAAACTTCGGCGCCGTTAGTGTTAAGCTCCACCAAGGCCGCAAGAACGGCCTCATCTTCGGGAACCGTAAAAGAAGCCGCCAGTCTTTCCCAAGCTCCGGAATTTGAATAATCTTGGGCCGTCCCAAACGCGCTGCCGGCAATCTTCAATTTTAATTGAGGATCGGCGGCCGAATCCGGACTATAAACCCAGCCGGACAAAAAATAATTTCCGGGTATAAGAGAAATCGCCCTGGCCGTATGAGCCGAAGAACCGTCCAGCCGGAGGGAATAAGAACCGCCTTGGGAGCGCTCGCTCCGGCGAGCGCCGGCGCTCCAACTGGAAGCTCCCCCTTCGGGTCCGGCCAGCTCAAATCCGGGATTGGAAATCAGATTGCTCCCTAAACCCGGGGCAGTCCGAATAAACCGGCTGCAGCCTTCTTGGTCTGACTGGCAAGCGCCAACATCCCGATCAAAATAAAATACCGATTGTTCAAAAGAAGCATTTTCAAATCCCAAAGTCAGCCAGACACTTGATCGGGAAACTTCAACCGGCTTAAGAGAAAAATCATCAAGATAAAAGCTACCGGCGCCTTGATTGAAAATTTCAATCGTCAAGGGAGAAATTTCCGGTAGCCGGAAATTAATCGTTTTTTCCCGCCAGCTCTCGGACAATTGTCCGAATTCCAACTTACCCAACTCGGTCTCGCCGGTCAACACCTTAATTGAAACGCTTCCGGCTGACAAACTGCCCCGAAGACTGAATTTTAACTGATAATCTTCCCGGGCAGTTAAACCGAAAACCGGAACTTTAAGCGAAGCCCTCAAAGGAATCAGCGAAGAGAAAAATCCATGAAGGGCCGCTCCGCCGTCCCGGCCCTGATTATCTTCCCGAGAAAAATAGTGGCTGGCGTCAAAATAACCTTCTTCCCAATCAGCGGCGTCCCAGGAATTGTTAATTGCTTCCTCAAAACCGGAATTTAATCCTTCCAAAACATCTCCGGAACCGCCGGATAAATCCGGCTGGCAGCGAACTCCTTGATAATCAATCAGACAGCTGGCGTTGACAAAACAGCCTTCAGGATCAGCACAAGAAGAATCCATCATTACCCGATAATCACCGCTGGTCTGACGACCCGGCTTAATTTCCGCGTCAACGACCGCCACCTCGCAACCGTTGGGCTGTTCGCAGACTGATAAAACCTTGTTAAAATCAGTGTGGCTCCAGACCCCGTCTTTCGAATTAAGCCAAGCGCTATACCACTGGCAGCCAGCGCTTTGGGCGCTGCAATTCCGATAATCCAAAGTATTCATCAGATAACTGATTGTCTCACCCGAGGGGGCCTTAAAGGTTTGGCAGCTATTATATTTCGGCTGACAATAATCGCTGTTAAAATCCCAGATTCGCTCTTCTTCGGTGCAGTAGCCATAAGCAAGACAATTGCCGTTATCGTCCTCCCGAAGGCATTGTTGTTCATCAGCGCAGTATTTCTCCCGCCGAACCGTTCCTTCTTGGGAAAAAGCCTCGGAATTTTGGGGGCCATAGCCTTCCCGGCGACAAAAAAGCTCCGGCGCTTTCAAAACCCAATAAGGATCAACCAACTGATAAAATTCTGAATCCGGATCGTCAAAAACATTGATTAAATCCTCCAGACTGTAACTTTTTCCGGATTGTTCAATTTCGGAAATTTTTCTGGCGGCGATTTCCCAGCCAACCGGAATAATCCGGTATTTTCTTAAAATAATCACTGTTCGGAGGCTGAAAACCGTCTGAGGATTGGGAACTTCTTCAGTCGCCGAAACAAACCGCCGCTTTTTGATTTCTTTAGGCAGGTCCTTAACTAAAGACTTCTCCCGGATTTCCTGGGCAAACAGCTGGTCAATAACGCAGTTAGTCGGCCCGGGATTGTTTCTAAGCTCGTCGCTGCATTGAATTAATTTGTTAAGAATATTATAAGGACCGCCGACCTGAATTTGGCTTTCTTTAATATCTTCCAAAAATTTTGAATTGCTTTCTTGATAACCCGAAATATAAGGTGAAGCATCGCGGTCAAACAAAGAAGTAACCGGTGAAAGATCTAATCCTTGACGGCCGCCGGAGCCACTGCTATCGCTAAACAGGCCGGTCTTCAAATTCTGAAAAAACTTCCCGACTAAAGTGTCTAAAAAGGTTTCAATAAAATCGTAGACAGTGCCGGTGAAAGTTTCGTGCTCTTTGTTTAGTTTTTCAAAAGACTCTTCCAAAGTTTTCCTTACCTGAGAGCCGGGCGTCAGAATATAATTGGCAAAGTTGGTTACCGGCAACCAGCCGTCGCCGCTCGGCGTAAGAATCGCTTCGGTCATCTGGCGGTCAAGCTTTGAATGAAGATTGCTTTTTAAGCTAAGGTAAATTCCCAAGTCGTTCTGCTCCGGAGTGAGATAGTTTTGAAAATCATAGTAATAGTCGGGGTTGTCAATCGCTTGCCGCCAATTGCCCACCATCTCGGAAAAATTGCAACTCGGCCTTCTCGGCCGGCGATAGTCAAGTCCGGTTTTAATCAGCAGCCGAGCCCGAAAATTCGGTTCGCAAAGATTAGTTCCTAAAATATCGTCAACTTCGTCAATAAACGAACCAAATGCCTGGTCAGCGGTGTCTTTAAGATATTCTCCCCAACCTTCGGTAATAAAAAGCGGCTTCTGGCCTTTGCCGCCGGAAGCAATCCAGCTGGCGGTATCATAAGCGAATTGCTTGGCAAACTGGCTCCACATCGCCTTCCAGCCACCAGCCAAGGCCTCCTTTAGTTTATGCTTTAAAATATCTCTCCTTACCTCACTCTTCCTCACCTCCCAAAGAGCCTTAACTTCTTCTTCACTCGCCCCATATTGGCTTTCCATTACTTTTTTGAAACACATGGCCACTCCGCTGACGTCAAAAGTGTATTCATAATTAACTATTGGTCCACTGCCTTGTCCTGTCAAAATCGGAGCCATGCATTCTTCCAATACTTCATCCGCAGCAAAAAGCGCTTTTGTTTCTTGAAGATTCCGAAGCTCATCCGCTAATTCGGAAGGATCTAGGGAAAAACAATCACTAACCGGCAAAAAACAGCCAAGGCTGACAATTAAAACCGCCAGAGAGAATAAAATAATTCTATTTTTTTGAAAATTTTTCATAATCAGTCGCTTTCAGCGGCTTCTTCCAGCCGAGAAAGAAACATTTCTTTTAATTCCTGGTCAGTTACTTGAGCAAGAATTTCTTCCGGCGCCCCTTCTTGAATCAGTAAAGTTCTGATTTCCGCTCCGGACAACCCTTTCAAATCCTCCAAAGAATCAAAATTTAATTCTTCAACTCCAGCGCCTTGTGATTGAAAATCACCGGAAAAGTTTTCTTGACCCTCGGCGACTTCGGCATAAATTTCCAAAAGCTCTTGGTCGCTGAGCTGGTCAAGCTGTTCTTGAGGAATTCCAGCGGCGATTAAAATCTCCCGAAGCTCGGCCACGGTTGTTTCCGTCCCGCCAAAAGACGAAGGAGTTTCAACTCCGCCGGCCGAAAAAACAGCTGCTTCTCCGTTGTCCGGCCGGCTGAAAGAGCAATTTTCCTCACCCGGACAATTTGGGTCATAACCTCCTTCTATCTCTTGGCGGTCGCTAAAGCCATCGCTGTCGCTGTCCGAAAGATAAGGGCTGGTTTGATAAATATAAAGCTCTTGATAATCAGAAAGCCCGTCCTGATCAGTGTCTTTTTCTTTAAGCTGGTTAAGATAAGCAAGCTGGTCAGAACCGTCCCGGCCAGAACTGTCAGCGTGCTCCTGCTCTCCAAAATCCCTAAAAGCAATCAAAGAATTGTCAATTATTCGGGAAATCTGAAAATATCCCAAAAATAAGGCAAAAAAAGCCAAAATTAAAATAATTCCGGAAACTACCTTTTCTTTTAGCGGCCAAGAATTAAAAGAAATAATTTCTTTATCGCTCCGGCTTTCCGGCTGGCTGTTTAAATTATTTTCTTTGTCACCTTCCATTAAAGATGTGGATATTTTCGCCTTTATCAATTATTGTCTAAATTATATCATAAAAAAAACAATTCCGCCATTATGTTATGACAGAAATCACCTTTAGAATTCAATATTTTTTCGCAACCGGCTCCAATCACTTGGAGAAAGCTCTTCAGCCCTGATTTTTTCATCCAAACCGCTCTGATTAAGGGCTTTTTTAATAAAATCCGCCGGCCGGCCGAGTCCGGCGGTTAAATTTTTTTGAAGCTGTTTCCGCCGGGAGGAAAATCCGATTTTTGCCAGACGGACAATTTTGTCAACCGGATCAGCTAAAGGGTTTTTCCGAACCGCCAACTCAAGGGCGGCTGAAGCGACTCGCGGCCGGGGCCAAAAACAGCTCCGGTTAATTGAAAATAAAATCCTCGGCTCGGCCCAAAGCTGAACCGTTAAAGCCAAAAGATTCATTTCTCCGGGCTTAGCCAGAATCCGCTCGGCTGTTTCTTTTTGAACAATCACGGTCAGCCGAACCGGCCGGGGCGGCCGGCTGAAAACTTTCCGAAAAAAATTGGCGGTGATGTTATAAGGTAAAGCAGCCACCACTTGATACCCCCGGTCACTCAAACCAAGCTCGGCCAAATCAACTTTAAGAACATCGCCTGATTTTAAAATAAAATTCGGCTGGTTTTGAAAATTTTTTTTCAACCAATAAAAAATCTTCCGATCAAGCTCAATCGCCACAACTTTGCCGGCCCGGCCAAGCAGTTCGGCGGTTAAAATTCCAAAACCCGGCCCGACTTCCAGCACTGCTTCCCGACCGGTTAGACCGCTCGCTTTAATTAGCCGAACAGCGACATTTTTATCAATTAAAAAATTCTGACCCCGATTTTTACTCGGAGCGATTTCCAAATGTTGACAGATTGACTTTAGCTCGGACAAATTCATAAACAGCGGTTAAAAATCAAAAAAAAGATAGCATAAAGTAAACAAAGCAGCCAAAAGAAACAAAGCGTTCCAACCGGGAATAAAAATTTCCAGCAAAAGCAGTCCCAGAACCAGAGCAAGAATCTTCCCGAGCACCAGCGACATTTCAAAAAACAAAATTGACCTAACCACCGCCCGGTCCTGGGCTTCTTCATAAACTTCGGCAATCATCGGAATAACCACCGCCTGCTTGGAAATCCGGGAATAAACATCAATAACAAAAACCCCGAAAACGCTTCGGGTAAACAGCCGAATCAACCAACTGAAAAACTGAAAAATCGCCCCATAGCCGAGAATCAGCCGGCGATCCCGACGGTCGGAAATTCGGCCAATATAAAAAAAAACCACTGTCGTTACTAAAATTGAAACAGCGCTCAAAGCGCCTAAGCCGAGAAAGTCCCGGACAATTACGTAAATAAAAATCGGCCAAATAACCAAAACAATCAATTCTTCGCCAAAGCCGAGAAAAGAAAAAAGCCGCTTGCGGTTGGCCGGCCGCCAAAACTCCTGAAAAATTTCCCAATAAGGAAAAGAGCCGCTCCGGAACTTTTCCCGGGTAATCAGCATTGGAATATTTGAAAGAATCATTAAAATCCCGGCCATAATAAAAAGGGCTTGATAATTGAAAAATTTCAGAATAAAACCGCCGGCCAACGGGCCGAAAACATAGACGACCGACTGGAGAACGACCAAGTTGCTGACTTCCCTTCCCTGTTGTCCGTCAACCGAAAAGCTGGCAAAATTGCTGTGATAGGCCGGCCAGTAAAGGGTTTTTGAAATCACGTAAAGAAAAACCGCCGGAATAATCAGCCAAAAACAATAGCTGATTCCGAAAAAAACAAAATAAAACAAAGCCGAAAAAACAGTGCTGACAGCAATAGTCCACTCATAGCCCAACTTTTTAACAAACTTTCCTCCCAAAGGCAGAGCGAAAAAATAAATAAAATAAACAGCCAGATAAAAAAGAAAAATCAATTGAAGAGTCCGGGTCAAGTTGAAATCTTTAATAAAAACAAGATAAAGGAAAACCGGCTCAAAAATTGCCACCAAAGCGACCGCGAAATTAAAAATCAAAGTTGAAGAAAAAAGCTCTTTTACTTGACGGGTCAGTCGGAAGGCGAGAAAGGAAGTCAAGAGATTTTTCAGCCGGTAATTCATAACCGTTAAAGGAAATTAACGAATAAAGAAGCGATTGCCGCTAAAATAAAAGTCCAATGAATCCCGAGAACGGCAACCAAAATCAACAGTCCGACGGCGCAGGCGGCCCGGCCAAGATTTAAAGCCATTTCCCGAATAACCGTAAATTCATCAACATAATGGCCGCTGTCGGCCGCTTGTTCGTAAATTAAAGCGTTGAACGGCGTTCTCATCACAATCGCCGCGAAATTGTGATAAATTGAAATAATAAAAATTTGGAAACCAGTGGCAACGAAAATTTTTAAAAACCAGCCAAGAGCGTAAAGTCCTGATCCCCAGCGAAGAAGTTTTCTTTTATTGGTTTGGTCGGTAAAATTTCCGACTATCAATCTTAAAACAATCGTTCCCAAAACAATCAGCGAAGAAACCACTCCGACTTTCAAAAAATCCCCTTCCATAATTTGAAAAATAAAAATCGGCCAAATAATCGCTCCAACATTATTTTCAACCCCGGTGGCAAAATAAGAACCAACCATCCGCCGGTATTTCCGATTAACCAAAGAGCTCCAAGTTTTTCGGAAGCTGAAACTAAACTTCTCAAAAGTCGCCCGAACGGTGAAAAGCGGCAAAATTGAAACCGCGATTAAAATCAAAGCGATTAAGAAAAGAACTTCAAAGCCGTAATTGGAAATTATCCAGCCGGAGACAATCGGAATAAAAACCGCCACAAAACTGGAAATTGAAGTAAGAAAAGCAATAACTCGGCCGCGATTGTGCTTCTCAGTGAACTGGGCAAAATTGGTGTGATAAGGAACCCAGAAAAGATTCATCCTGATTTCAATGGTGGTAAGCATCAAAGCGACAAAAATAATTATCGGATAGCCGAGCGAAAGATAATAAAGACAGCCATAAAACAAAACCTTAAAAGGAATTGAAAGAATCATTGAAGTTTTTTGGCCGAGCCGGGACATCACTTTCGCCCCGAAAAAAATAGTCACGGCATAAAGAAAATAAAGCAGGAAATAATAAATCAGCACCAGCTTTAAATTGCCGAATTTTTCCCACAAAAAAATCGGCATAAACAAGCCAACCAAGCTAGAGCCGATTTGGTCAATAACAATATTGGAATAAAGAGCGGTAATTCCCGGGGAAAGTTTTAGTTTGGAATATTTTTTTCTGAACAACTGAATCATTTTAAGACTCAATCAGTTTTAAGCGGACCGCTGAACCGAAAAAATTTCTTAATTATCCGGCCGGCCTTTGCCAATTTATAACCATTATAGCAAATTTTCCGGTAAACCTCATCCCAAGCCCCGGAATAAGAGACAAACTCAGTCCGGGGAGCAAAACCTCGCTTAAATCTGGTCACTCCCGGCCAGCGTTCGCGGTCAACTCCCCAAAAATCATAATAAACCGCCCCGCGGTTCCGGGCGGACAGAATCGCCCGCCATTGCAGAAGATAAGGAGCCATCTGGCTCCGTTCAGCATAATCAGAAGCTCCATGAAGGTAAATTCCCCAAGAATTATAAAAAACCATTAAATTAGCGGCAATTACTCGGCCGCCGGACTTAGCGATCCAAAGCTCGGCCAAGCCGAACCGGCCGAGAACTTCCAAAAGTCGCCGATAATATTCTCGGGAATGAAAAGCGACTTTTTGGCGGGCGGACGTCTGGGAAGCCAGCCGCCAAAAATCCTCAAAATATTCCGAACCGGCGGCAATCGTCAATTGGCGCTTTTCAGCCAGTCTGATGTTATAGCGGGTTTTAGACTTCATCGCCTTCAAAAGCTCGTCGGGAGTTTTTTTTAAATCAATAATCAAAGTACTTTTCGGCTGAACTTGGCCGGCAAACCGTTGGCCGGCCGGCGGTCTTCGCTCAGACTCTTTCCAAGCCGGCTCAATTCTTGAAAAAACCGCCTTCTCTTGAACGGCCAACTGCTTCAAAGCTTTTTGAAATTCCCGAAAGCCGGCCCAATCTTTGATAATCGGACCGCGAGGGCAATAAAGATAGCCGAGTTTCCCAAAAAGCGGTTGACGGATGACGGTTGCCGCCGCCGTCAGCCGGTCATCGGCTTCCAAACCAAGCCGCCAAACCGGCCGGCCGAGGCTTTTTTGAAATTCTCCCCAACTCCAAGACTGAAGCAAGCCGGAATCTTGGGAATATTTTTGAATAAATTCGTCCCAAACCGGCCGCTGACCGTTAGTTGAATAAAAAACTGTCTTCATATGGTTATTTTATCAAAAAAACCGGCCGAAAAAAACCAGCCGGAATCTTCCCGATGAAAATATCTTAAACTAAACGACAAAATTAATCAGCCGGCCGGGAACAAAAATAACTTTTCTTGCCCGGTGGCCGACCAAATACTTGGAAACATTCTCCAATTTCCGAGCGGCCGCCTCAACTTCTTCCTGACCGGCGGCGGCCGGCCGAATAAGCTTTCCCCGCACTTTTCCGTTGACTTGGATGACAAATTCCGCCGACTCTTCTTTAATTTTGTTTTGGTCGTAGTCCGGCCATTTTTCCAAAAAAATACTTTCTTGGTGCCCGGCCCGGCGCCAAAGCTCTTCTGCCAAATGAGGGGCAAACGGCGCCAGTAGAATCAAAAAAATCTTTTTTAGCTCAACAGTTGCCCGGCCGGACTTAACAAACTCATTAATTAAAATCATCAAAGCGGAAACCGCGGTATTAAACCTCATATTTTCAATATCTTCCGTAACCTTTTTTATCGTCCGGTGACCGAGATTTTCCAGCCGGGAGTCGCTTTGTCCGGCGGTTTCAGATTCTGAATTCTGATAAAATTGCCAGACTTTTTCCAAAAACCGCCTGACTCCGACCACTCCTTTCGGGTCCCAGGGAATTGTTTGGTCAAAAGGGCCGATAAACATTTCATAAACTCGGAAACCGTCGGCTCCGTATTCTTCAACAACTTGGTCGGGATTGACGACATTGCCCCGGGATTTGGACATTTTTTCTCCGTCGCTTCCAAGAACCATCCCTTGAGAAGTTCGCTTGGCGTAGGGCTCGGCAGTCGGCACTATTCCCAAATCAAACAAAAATTTGTGCCAAAACCGGGAGTAAAGAAGATGAAGAGTGGTATGCTCCATTCCTCCGTTATACCAATCAACCGGCAGCCATTTTTCCAATTTTTCCCGCTCAGCCGACGGTCGTTCTCGGGGTCGCAGTAGCGAATAAAATACCAGGAGCTTCCGGCCCATTGAGGCATAGTATCACTTTCCCGAACCGCCGAACCGCCGCAACGGGGACAGCGGACTTTCAGCCAGTCAGTTTCTCGGGCTAAAGGCGATTCTCCTTCAGAACCGGCCTGATAATGTTCCAGCTTAGGCAGCTTAAGCGGCAGCTCGGATTCAGCCAGCGGCTGCCAGCCGCCGGAATCAGCGGCCAAAATCCATTCAAGCAGTTCCGGCTGATTAGGCTCTTGAAAATGACCCTTACCCTTAACCGGCTGATAATACCAATTCGGCGGAAAACCTTGATGGCCGGCCGGATTAATATAAGGGTCGTCGTCGGAAAGGGTTAAATTGACGCTTTTAACCAGTTGGTCAACCCGGCGGTAATCAACCGGGGCTTGTTGAAATTTTTTCAATGAATCTAAATCAGCCTTCGGCCAAATTTTCTTCAGCCGGCGCCAATCCGCTTGAGAGTAGTCGCCGATTGCCGAAGCGACTAAAAAGAGCCAGCCGATTTTCCGACCGGATTCGGCAATTAAATGAAGAGCGGCCTTTGAACCCAAACTGTGGCCGACAACAACATCATCTGGTCCAAGCTTTTCAAAATAAGGAGCAAGCTCCTTAAGCCAACTTTGGAGATCAGGATTGGCGCTGGTGGTCATGGTTGGATTAAAAACCTCCCAACCTCGGGCCTCCAAACGTTCTTTCAGCCAAAGAAACCAATTTCCTCGGCCGCTCCCCTCAAAACCGTGAATGAATAGGGCTCGGGGCTTTTGGCCGGCGCACTTCTCGCAATAAACCATTGGAATCGGCTCTCCCCAATAACGCTGACGGGAAAAAACCCAATCCCGAAGTTTGTAATTGATCGCCGGCCGGCCGAGTTGATTCTCTTCCAACCAAGCAGTCATTTTTTTAATTGCTTCGGCCGGCGAAAGACCATTGAGAAAATCGCTGTTAATCAGTCGGCCGGATTCAATCTCAGTATAGGCTTGGCGGGAAATATCACCGCCGGCGATCACTTCAATAATTTCCAGGCTGAACTCTTTGGCAAATTCCCAATCCCGCTGGTCATGGGCCGGAACCGCCATAATCGCCCCGGTGCCGGCGCCACCGAGCACATAATCGGAAACCCAAATTGGAATCCGCCGACCATTAACCGGATTAACCGCGGCCAGGCCTTTAAGTTCAATCCCGGTCTTTTCTTTTTCTTCTGTTTCATCCCGGGCGCTTTTTTTCTCAACCACTTTAAGATATTCAGCGACTTCGGAAAAGTTTTTAATCTCTTTTTGGGTTTTTTTAATCAAATAATGCTCCGGAGATAAAACAAGATAAGTCGCTCCGAATAAAGTGTCCGGCCGAGTGGTGTAAACAGTGATTTTTTCCGACCGTCCGGCCAGCGGAAAGTCAACTTCGGTTCCGGCAGTCCGGCCAATCCAATTCTTTTGCTGAAGTTTGATTTTTTCTAAATAATCAACTTGGTCTAAATCGTCAATCAGCCGGTCGGCGTAGCGGGTAATCCGAAGCATCCACTGGCTTTTATTTTTTTTCACCACTTGGCCGCCGCAGCGCTCGCAACATCCGCCGACTACTTCTTCATTGGCCAGGCCGACCTTGCAGGAAGTGCAGAAATTAATCGGAATTTCGGTCTTATAGGCCAGGCCGTGCTTAAACAGCTGAAGGAAAATCCATTGAGTCCAGCGGTAATAACCGGGATCAGTCGTCTTAACCTCCCGGCTCCAATCAAAAGAAAATCCCAGCGACTTGAGCTGGCGCCGGAAATTGGCAATATTTTTTTCAACCACCTTTTGAGGATGGGTTTTAACTTTAATCGCGTAATTTTCGGCCGGCAAGCCAAAAGCGTCCCAGCCCATCGGATAAAGAACATTAAATCCAGCCATTCTTTTTTGACGGGCGACAACATCCAAAGCAGTAAAGCTCCGGGGATGGCCGACATGAAGACCTTTGTTGGAAGGATAAGGAAATTCCACCAGAAGATAATATTTTGGCCGAGGGTCGTCGTCTTCAGCGGCAAACAGTCGGCGGTCTTCCCAATACTGCTGCCAATGAGACTCAAAATTTTCAGGTTGATAGGAATCGGCCATAATAAAAAGAAGTCATTAACAACTTTTAGCTTAGCATAAAAAAAACTTTTGTCAATTAAAAAATTACTCGGCCAAAAGCTTTTTAAGATAGCGGCCGGTGTAACTTTCAGCGATTTGGCTAACTTCCCGGGGAGTTCCTTGAGCAACGATTTCTCCGCCGGCCCGACCGCCTTCCGGCCCGAGATCAATTACCCAGTCGGCCGACTTGATAATGTCCAAGTTATGCTCAATCACTAAAACCGAATTTCTCTTGGCGGCTAGCCGGTCAAGAACACCGAGGAGCTTCTTAATGTCGTCAAAATGAAGCCCGGTCGTTGGCTCGTCCAGAATATAAAGAGTTTTTCCGGTCGCTCGGCGGGAAAGTTCCGAAGCCAGTTTAATCCGCTGAGCTTCGCCGCCGGAAAGAGTGGTGGCGCTCTGCCCGAGCTTAAGATAACCAAGTCCGACTTCTTCCAAAAGCTTTAATTTTTCAACAATCCGGGGCTGGTCCTTAAAAAATTCTCTGGCCTGACCGACCGAAAACTCAAGAACTTCGGCAATGTTTTTCTGGCGATAGTGGACTGAAAGGGTTTGCTGATTATAGCGCCGGCCGTGGCAATCCTCACACTCAACATAAACATCGGGAAGAAATTGCATCTCAATCTTTACCATTCCCTCGCCGCCGCAAGTTTCGCAGCGGCCGCCGCCCTTAACATTAAAGCTGAAATGGCCCTGATTAAATCCCCGCATCTTACTTTCCGGCTGATTGGCGTAGAGCTCCCGAATTTCGCTGAAAACCCCGGTATAAGTAGCTGGATTTGACCGGGGAGTCCGGCCAATCGGCGACTGGTTAATACTGATTACCTTATCTAAATTATCCAAACCAACCAGCTTGTCGTGCTTGCCGGGAAGCTCTTTTGCCCGATAAAAATGGCGGTTAAGAGTTTTGGCGAGAATTTTCGTCATTAAAGTTGATTTTCCCGAGCCGGAAACTCCGGTAATGCAAACAAATTTCGCCAATGGTATTTTTAAATCAATGTTTTTAAGATTAAACTCCCGGGCGCCGATAATTTCCAGAAATTTTCCATTGCCGGAATGAAGCTTTTTCGGCAGAGGAATTTTCTTTCTGCCGGAAAGATACTGACCGGTAATTGACCTTTTTTGAGTAGCCAACTTTTTAACGGTTCCTTGAGCGACGACTTCTCCGCCGAGAGCGCCGGCCCCCGGCCCGAGATCAATTAAATAATCGGCTGAACGAATCATCTGCTCGTCGTGCTCAACAACTAAAACCGAATTACCTTTATCTCTAAGAGTTTTAAGGGTTTTAATCAGCTTGTCGTTGTCCCGGGCGTGCAGGCCGATTGACGGTTCATCTAAAATATAAATGACCGCTTCCAAACCGGAACTAATTTGGGTCGCCAGCTGAACCCGCTGGGCTTCGCCACCGGCCAAACTATTCGCTCCCCGACTTAAAGTCAAGTAATTCAACCCGACATTCTGGAGCAATTCAAGCTTTTTTAGAATTTCCCTGATAATCTGCTTGGAAATTTTCCCCTTGGAAGAACCGGCCGGCCACTCCTTTGCCAGCTCCTGAAAAAACTTTTCATTCTGGTCAATATCAAGTCTGGTTAGTTCGGCGATTGACTGGCCCTTGATTTTGACCGCCAAACTTTCCGACTTTAGTCGATCGCCCCGGCAAACCGGACAGACAGAAGTCCGCATGTAATCCTTTAGAGTTTTTTGAAGGTATTCCGACTTGGTCGCCTGGTATTTTTCCTCAATGAATTTCAGCAGTCCGGGAAATCTTTTTTTCTGGCCGTTGATAAAATAAATTTCTTCACCGGTTCCCTGATAAAGGAGATTGAGAATTTTTTCCGGCAGCCGGCCGACCGGAATATCCAAACTGAAATTATGGCGCTTGGCGATTTCCTTTAATAACCGGAAATTACCGCTTTGAGAAGCAAAATTACGAGACCAAGGCTTAATCGCCCCTTCAGCCAAAGTGAGTCTCTTGTTGGGAATAATCAATTCAGGGTCAGGCACTAATTTTACTCCCAGCCCCCGGCAGGCCGAACAGGCTCCGAACGGAGAATTAAAAGAAAAACTCCGAGGCTCAATTTCCTGGAGACTTAAACCGCAATAATGACAGAAGTAATGAAGATTGAAAAATTTATCCTCTTGCTTGTCCGGAAGATAGACCGTAACAAAATCATTTCCCAAATCAAGGGCAAAATCAACCGCCCGCTTCAACCGACGATGTCCTTCGGTTTCCGACTGCCGGCCGGCCGGACCCGGGACGACAAAACTATCAACCAAAATTTCAATAGTATGAGAAGAATCTTTGCCAAAAGAAAATTCCTTGGCTTCGTCAATACCGCTAAACCGGCCGTCAATTCTGACCAACTCGTAATTTGCCCGAGCAATCCTGTTCAGCTGACGCTCAAGACTGCCTTTCTTATTCTTGGTTATCGGAGCAAGAATTTGAACCGGCAGTCCGGCTGCTTGACTGATTATTTCCTTAACAATTCCTTCAGGCGTCTGCTTGTTGACTTCCCGGCCGCATTCGGGGCAATGAACCGTTCCAACCCGAGCGTAGAGCAACCGGAGATAGTCGTAAACTTCAGTGACTGTTCCGACGGTTGACCGGGGATTGACGATTCTTGACTGCTGGCTAATCGCAATTGTCGGCGAAAGCCCTTCAATATTCTCAACATCCGGCTTATCCATTAAATCCAAAAACTGCTTGGCGTAAGAGGAGAGACTTTCGGCGTAGCGCCGCTGGCCTTCGGCGTAAATCGTATCAAAGGCCAAAGAAGATTTTCCGCTTCCGGAAAGACCGGTAATCACCACCAGGCGTTTTTTTGGAATTTCCAAACTAACTTCCTTTAGGTTGTTCACCCTCGCCTTTTTAATGGAAATTTTTTCTTCCATAGCGGCCAAAAATATTTTTTCCTTTAAGAGATTAGAATTTACTATAAACCAAAACTTAAAAATTGTCAAAACAAAAAAACCAATCCAAAAAACAAAATTTAAAAGCAAAGCGCCTTCCGGTAATTCTTCCGGAAGACGCTTATTTCCTTAAAAGCCAAAAACCATTATCTAAGCCAAAGGAACCTTTTTCCGAATTTTGAAAAAATAAATCAAAGTCATCACCATCCAGTAGATATAGGCGACTGCCCCGACAATCCAACCAAGAATTGGAATAATCATCACTAAACCGGCGGCAGTCGGAATAATCAGCAGATTAACAAACCATTTTTTCTTCGGTTCTCCGGCTCTTTCCAGCTCTCCTCGGTCAACCAAACCCCAATGGTAAAGATTAATCAAGTTAATAACAGCCAGTGCCAGCATTATTAAACTGAAAATAACGACAGCCACCATGCCTCCAGCCATTATCTGAGACGCTCCGCCCGGCAGTTGGCCACCAATCTGATTAGCCTGATAATCGGCAAGCGACGATGCTTGTAGTAATAAAGCAAACATAATTTATCACCTCCCTTCTTAATTGATTATTTTTATTAATTATTTTTATTGAATTAAAGAATATTCTTTTATTTTGGTATCGGCAATTTTCTGAATTTCTGAAATCACCTGATTATTTTTCTTGGGACTAAAAAGATGATTAAAGCGCTTCTGAAGCTTTAGAAAATTCTCAACCGGCTCTGGCTTAATTTTTCTGACTTTAGTTGATTTTCCCCGGATATATTCAACCACCGGAGTGAGGCCGGTTTTAACCGCCGATTGAGCGACCGCTATTGTCTGATCAGAATCAATCCCCCAGCCCGGAACGCAAGGAGTTTGAATTTGGAGATATTTCGGCCCGGAAATTTCCAAAGCTTTTTTAACCTTGGCGATTAAATCGTCAGGATAACCAACACTGGCGCCGGCGACATAAGGAAGATTATGAGCCAGAGCGATTTTCAAAAGATCTTTCTTGGGACGGTTTGAACCGGCGGACCGCCGGCCGGCCGGAGTGGTGGTGGTCGCCGCTCCCCAGGGAGTTGAAGCACTCGCCTGATAGCCGGTGTTTTGATAGGCCTCGTTATCATAACAGACATAAAGAATATTTTCTCCCCGGGCCCACATTCCGGAAATCAGGCCAAAACCAATATCAAAAGTCGCTCCGTCGCCGCCGATCGCCAAAACATTAACTTGAGCGGCCTTCCCTTGATGGCGCAAAGCAGCCTGAATTCCCGAAGCGACCGCCGCTGAATTTTCAAACAAACTATGAATCCAGGGAATTTTGAAAGCGCTCCGGGGATATTTGGTCGTCGTCACTTCGCTGCAGCCGGTGGCGTTGACGACGATTGTCTTCGGCCCAGCCGCTTCAAGAACGAGCCGAGCGGCGATAATCATCCCGCAGCCCGGGCAGGCGCTGTGACCGGGATTAAGTAAATGAGGCAGAGGCGAATGGTATTTTTTTTCTCTAATCATGCTATTTTGGAACAAAAATTAATTTCTCTTTGGTTTTTTCGGCAGTCAGAAAAATATTTTCAATCGTTTCCAAAGTAATATCCCGACCGCCCAAACCGGCAACAAAGCTAATAATCTTTTTATCCGGAACCGCTCGTCGGAATTCGCCGGCCAAAATTCCTTCAGCCCCGAGAGAAACAGACTTGTCAATAACCGCCAGCCGTCCGGCTTTGGCTAAAGCTTCAGCAATCTCAAATTCCGGAAACGGCCGAAGCGAAACAATTTTCAAAACAGCGGCCCTTTTTCCCCGGCTTCTTAAACGATCAACTGCTTCCTTGGCGGTTCCGACGACCGAGCCAAGCGCCGCCAAAACGACTTTTGCCTTGGGGTCGCCATAATATTCAACCAGTTTGACCGGTCGGTCAAAAACTTTTTTGAATTTTTCAGCTTGGCGGACGATTATTTCTTTGGAAGCGACCACTTGGGAATGGAGATCCTGCCTGATTTCAAAATAATGCTCCGGAGTGGCAAAAGCCCCGAAAGTCAAAGGCCGTTTAACATTTAAATATTCTTCCGGACGATAAGGAGGGAGAAATTTCCTTATTTTTTCAGCCGGCTCAATTTCAACCGGCTCAATCACGTGAGTAAGGACATAGCCGTCAAGATTAACCATTACCGGTAATTTTGCTTTTTCAGCAACCCGATAAGCGAGAATATGGAGATCGGAAACTTCTTGAACTGTTTCACCAAACCAAATCAGCCAGCCACTGTCCCGGACGGTCATCACGTCCTGCTGGTCGTTCCAAATACTGATCGGAGCCGACAAAGCCCGATTAGCGCAGGTCAAAACAACCGGAAAGCGCATGCCGGCGATATTAAAAAGAACTTCAATCATTAAAAGCAGTCCCTGGGAAGAACTGGCGGTGTAAGACCGGCTGCCGGCGGCGCTTGCTCCTTCAACGATTGAAGCGGCCGCAAATTCACTCTCGGCCAAAATATATTCAAAATTCGCCCGGCCGGCCGCCTTTAATTCGGCCAATTTTTCAACAATATGAGTCTGGGGGGTAATTGGATAAGCACAAACCACTCCCGGCCGGCAGCCATTGACTGTTTCGGCAACCGCCTGGCTTCCTTCTAAAATTTTTTTCATATTAGAATTATCTGATTATTTCAATCACTTTTTTTCTTCAACCATTTTTATCGCTTTAACCGGACAAACTTCGGCGCACAGGCCGCAGCCCTTGCAATAGTCCAAATCTTTTTCATAAAAAATTTTCCCCCGGGAATTCTTCCGGCCAGTCGGAAAACAAACCCCTTCCGGGCAAACTTTGGCGCATAAACCGCAGCCAATACATTTCTCCGGGTCAATTTTAGGATAACTCCGGTTCCGCCAGTTACCGGTTTTAACTTTTTTAGTGCTTCCCGGCTTAACGGTTATTTTAACGCTCATATTTTAAACTTTATTTATTACTTTTTCGGCTACTGAAAAATTGAAAACCCTGTTGAGTGGCTTGAATATTTTTTTCGGCAATTTCTCCAATAAACGTCTGCTTGATCGCTTTTTTAACGGCTGAAAAACCAATCAAACCAGATAATTCGGCAAAAGCTCCGAGTAAAACCGTATTGGCAATCGGCCGGCCGATAATTTCCAAGGCAATTTTTGCCGCCGGGATTGTTTTGACTGTTCCGGCCGGCGGCGAAAATCGACTGGCTGGCTTCTTAGTGTTGATTAAAACAACTGTTTCCGGCTTAACGCCGGAAAAAACTCCGGCGGCGGTCAAACTGGAATCCTGAACAATCACAAAATCCGGCCGGTAAATCTGACTTCGCCGTCGGATAAACCGATCGCTGATTCGGGCGTAGGCGGCAACCGGCGCTCCCCGACGCTCAACTCCGAAATTCGGAAAAGCTTGAGAAAATTTTCCCTGGCAAAAAGCGGCTTGAGCAATCAACTCGGCGGCAGTCACCGAACCTTGGCCGCCGCGACCGTGGATTCTTATTTCAAACATATTTTTCTGAAACCTTAATTTTAACCTTAAAAAACCTCAAAACAACCGCCTCTCAAATTCCGCCATTACTGACGGTCGGCCGCTGACTTAAACTCCTTAAAAATTTTTTCCCAAGTTTCCAAAGTCGGGGTACCGGCGAGTTTTCGGCCATTGATAAAAAAAGTCGGGGTACCGGATACTCCCAACTCAACCGCTTGGCGGTAATCCTTTTCCAGTTGGTCCTGATGCTTTTCCGATTGCCAGCAGCGAGCGAACGATTCCGGCTCCAAGCCGCTTGATTTCCCGGCGGCCGCCAGCAATTCCGGAGAAAATTCCATTCCGGCGGCGAAAAAAGAAAATAATCTGTCGTGGAACTGCCAAAATTTTTCCTGCTCCTGGGCGCAATAGCCGGCTCGGGCCAAACTGATTGAATTTTCATCAACCGAAGGAAACTGCCGAAAAATCAGCAAAACCTCTTCTTGATGTTTAACAACAAATTCCCTAATGGCGATAAACTCCCGATTACAGAAAGAACATTGAAAATCTCCGAATTCAACAATTACCAGCTCGGCTTTTGGATTACCGAAACTCGGACTAGCTGAATCTTCGGCCAAATTTTGAATCTCCTCCTCAATTGATTGAGTTTGAAAATCCGGCAACTCTCGGCCGTTAACAGCCTTAAAATCGCGCCAATCAAAAAAAAGTTTTCCAACAACCGCCAAAGCGACTATCGCCGCCGTCGCCGCCGTCCAACCGGCTAGACGCTTTAAAAAACGCCGCCGCTGAAAATTATCCGAACCAGCCATAAAATTAAAAGTCTTTAATTGCTTTTATTATATCACAGCGGAGCCGGCTAACCAAATTATTCCCGAAAAACTGAAAAACCAAAATAGCCAAAAACGATTGACTTTTTTTTCCAAGGATGCTAAAATAAAATCAATTAAAAATTTAAACTGTTTTTAATGGTGATTAATATCATTCAAATTGTTTTGGCGGTTATTTTAATCACCGCCATTATTCTCCAAAACCGCGGTACCGGCCTTGGCTCGGCTTTTGGCGGCGAGGGTAATATTTATCGGACCCGGCGGAGCCTGGAAAAAACTCTTTTTTATCTCACTATTATCGTCGCGGTTCTGTTTTTTCTAACCGCCCTAATTAACGTTCTCTACTAACAGTCATCTAATGGCAGGAGTAAATTAATGTTTTCTCTATTTAAGAAAAAAAATTTCTCCCCTTATAAGAAAAAAATAAAGGATTTTCAAAAACAAAATCGGCTTGACAAGCGTCTGGTTAATTCTTTAAATAGAACAAAATTCCCCTCCCGGCGCCAGTTGAAATATTTTCCAAAAATCCTAACCCCCGGAGAAAAAAGACAATTTAAACTGGCTCTTGGAATAATCGCGGTTACTCTGGCGATCCTTGTTGTCCGAGGTTATTTTTCCTTGACTATACCGGTTCCCCGCCAAGGAGGAGAGTATTCCGAAGGCTTGATTGGCTCGCCGATGTTTATTAATCCGATTCTCACTCAGACCGACGTTGACCGCGATTTGGTCGCTCTCACTTTCTCCGGCCTGCTAAAATATGACAAACATCGCCAGCTGGTCCCCGACTTGGCTGAAAGCTACCAAATTTCTTCGGACCAGCTTAATTACACTTTCAAACTAAAAGAAAATATCTTTTGGCACGATGGTGAAAAATTCACTGCCGACGACGTTATTTTCACTATTGCTTCAATCCAAGATTCAGAATTCAAAAGTCCGCTTTTCCGGAATTTCCGGGGAATTGCCGCTGAAAAAATAGACGAGTACACCGTTCAATTCACTTTAAAAGAGCCGTTCGCCCCGTTTGTCGGACTGCTAACAGTCGGAATCCTTCCGGAGCATCTTTGGTATTCAATTCCGCCGAGCAATGCCGACTTGACTGAGTTGAACAAAAAGCCAATCGGCACCGGCCCCTGGAAATTTGAAAACTTCAAGAAAGACCAGGTCGGAATTATTAAGTCGTATACTTTGGTTCCAAACCCCGACTATTACGGAAAAAACCCTTATCTTAAAAAAATCGTTTTTAAATTCTACGGCGACGAAATTTCAGCGGTTGAAGCCTTGAAAAACAAAGATATTGACGGAATCGCCTTTTTATCCAAAGATTATCAATCAGAACTAAAAAAATACAAAAACCTCAACTACCATCAGCTCAACCAGCCTCAATACACCGCGATTTTCTTCAATCAGAGGGAAAGTGAACTTTTAGAGGCCGACTATATCAGAGAAGCCTTGGTAACAGCGATTGATAAAGAAAAAATCGTAAAAGAAGTTTTTGGACTGGGGAAAAACGCCAAAATTATTGACGGACCGGCCCTGCCCGGAGTTGAAATTAATCCGGAAGTCAAAAAATACCCTCATCAACCGGAAAAAGCGGCCAATCTTCTTAAAAAAAACGGCTGGGAGCTTTCCGCCACCAGCACTCCGGACGGTTTGACCGAACAAATCCGAAAAAAAAAGAATTGGTATCTTACTTTGGATTTAACCACCGTCAACCGGCCGGAAAACGTCAAAACTGCTGAGCTCCTGAAAAATTTCTGGGAGCAGATCGGCTTCAAAATTACCTTAAAAATCATTGAACCAAGAAATATTATTCAGGAAGTGATCAATCCTCGGGATTATCAGACCTTGCTTTTCGCCGAAAACCTCGGAACCGACCCCGACTCGTTTTCTTTTTGGCATTCCTCTCAAAGCGAATACCCCGGGTTAAATTTAACCGGTTTCAGCGACAAAGAATCTGATCGACTGCTGGAAGAAGCCCGGCAAACCAACGACTGGGAGACCCGAAAGGAAAAATACTTCCAATTTCAGAAAATCGTTTCCGAAAAACTGCCGGCAATCTTTCTCTACAATACCACTTACACCTACCCCCAATATCAAAAACTAAAAGGATTTGACTTAGTAAGCATCGCTGAACCGGCTGACCGATTTGCCAACTTAAACGAATGGTATCTCAAAACCAGGCGAGTTTGGAAATAACCGGCCGAAGTGGCGGAATTTGGTAGACGCGCTGCGTTCAGGACGCAGTGGGAGTAATCCCATGAGGGTTCAAGTCCCTCCTTCGGCACAATTTTTCTCTTTTATTCCCGGTTAAAAACCGGGGGGCAATTTATTATTAATTAAAATCTAAATGACAACTGAAAAACAACGGCCGGCCGGTGGTCGGTATCGGAGCCGATCGAAAAAAAAGCTGACTGGCCGGAAAAAATCCAACCGGCAAAAGGCCGTTCTGAAAATTATTCCTCTCGGCGGCTGCGAAGAAGTCGGCCGGAATATGACGGTTTTTGAATATCGGGATGACATTATTATTCTTGATATTGGTTTGGAATTTCCCGAAGAAGACATGCCCGGAATTGACTATATTATTCCCAATATCAACTATCTTAAAGGAAAAGAAAAAAGAATCAAGGCGGTTATTTTTTCCCACGGACATTTAGACCATATTGGAGCGGCTCCGATTCTGCTGGAAAAACTCGGCAATCCTCCGATCATCGGCCGAGACCTCACCTTGGCGATGATTAAACACCGCCAAGAAGACTATCAAAAAGGCAGTGCTAAAAAACTCAAAACTATTACTATTAAAAACCTCAAAGAACAGCTGAAGCTCGGATTATTCCAGGTGAAATTTTTCCAAATTGAGCACTCAATCATGGACGCGGTCGGAGTTATTATTAAAACTCCGGTAGCGACCGCCATCCATCCCGGCGACTGGACTTTAGAAAAAAATGAAAAAAACCAACCACTCTTAAACTATTCTTTTCTGGCCAAGCTGCCCCGGCCGACTGTTCTTCTACTGGAAAGTCTGGGAGCGATTCAAGAAAAATCCGGCCCAACTTCCCAGGAAATGAAAAAAAATCTCAAAGATTTAATTAACAAAGCGCCCGGCCGAGTGATTATCGCCACTTTTTCCTCCCAAATTGAAAGAATCGGCTGGATTTTGGAAACCGCCCAAAAAATAGGAAAAAAAGTCGCTTTAGATGGCTACAGCATGAAAATAAACATTGAAATTGCCCAAAAACTCGGCTATATCAAACCCTATAAAAAAACTCTGATAACAATTGATAAAATCGGAGACTATCCCGACAACAAAACAATAGTTATCTGCACCGGCGCCCAAGGTGAAGGCAAAGCGGTTCTTTCCCGAATTATTGAAAACAACCATCGCCAAATAAAACTCCGGAAATCAGACACTGTTATTTTATCTTCTTCGGTTATTCCAGGAAATGAGCGAACAATTCAACGGCTGAAAGACAACCTCTACCGCCAGTGCGACAATGTTATCCACGGAAATATTATGGACATCCACGTTTCCGGCCACGCCGGCAAAGAAGACATCGTCTATATGCTTAAAAAAGCCAAACCAGACTATTTTATCCCGGTTTACGCCAACCACTACATGCTTAAAGAAGCGGCCAAACTGGCGGAAAAAAACGGCTTCGACCCTCAGAAAATTTTTGTTCCAAGCAACGGACAAATTATGGAATTTAAAAAATTCGGCGGAAAATTAACCGAGCAGAAAGTGCCGGCCGACTATGTCTTTGTTGACGGCCTTGGAGTGACTGACAGCAATAATGTCATTATCCGCGACCGCCAAATGATGGCTGAAGACGGAATGCTGGTGGTCATCGCGACCGTCAGCGGACAAACCGGCCAGCTAATCCACAATCCCGACCTGATTTCCCGAGGTTTTGTTTATATGAAAGAAAATAAAAAACTAATTGAAATGACCCGCCAAAAAGCCAGGAAAATCCTCAAAGACAATAATCCGAAAACCACTCCCGACGAACAATATCTTAAGGACAAAATCAGAAACGAAATCGGAAAATTCCTTTATCAAAAAACTGAAAAGCGGCCAATGATTCTTCCGGTGATTATTGAAGTCTAATTGCCTGACGGCCGAAAAACTGCTACAATATCCTTATTAAAGACTGAAATATGACCAAAGAAAATATTGTTTCAGGAATACAGCCGAGCGGCCGACTCCATCTCGGCAACTATCTTGGCGCCCTGAAAAATTGGGTTGAAATTCAAAACAGCGGCCGCTACCGTTGCTGGTTTTTTGTCGCCGACTATCATTCCCTGACTGAAGACTATAATCCGGCTGATAAAAGAAAACAAATTCTTGAAACCGCCGCCAGTTATCTGGCCGCCGGGCTTGATCCGAAAAAATCAACCGTCTTTATTCAATCAGACGTCCCGGAATGCACCGAACTCGCCTGGATTTTTAACACTGTCACTCCGTTCGGCGAACTTGAACGAATGACTCAATTCAAGGAAAAAACAAGGCAACAATCCAAAAACATCAACATTGGCTTGTTTGATTATCCAGTCCTTCAAGCGGCCGATATTCTCCTCTACCGCGGCCGACTGGTTCCGGTCGGCCAAGACCAGGTTCAGCATTTGGAGCTGACCAAAAAAATCGCTCGCTGGTTCAACAATAAATATCAGACTGATTATTTTCCGGAAACCGAACCGCTGCTCACTCCGGCGCCGAAAGTAAAAGACTTAATTTCTCCCGACCAAAAAATGTCAAAATCCCGAGCTGAAAAACACTGGCTCGCCCTTGACGATTCTCCGAAAACTCTTTCCAAAAAAATCGGAAAAGCAACGACTACCCCAGCCGGCATCGCTAATCTCAAAACAATTTTCCAAGCTTTTCAAGATTCAATGCCGGGAGAATTTCAACCGAAAAAAATGTCAGAAACCAAAAAAATTATCGCCCAAGGACTTGGCGATTACTTTAAAAACTTCCGAAAAGAAAAAACAACTTGGCTGAAAAATCCGGCTCAATTGGAAAAAATTCTGACCGCCGGCAAAAATCAAGCCAAAACCGAAGCTCAAAAAACCATTAAAGAAGTCAAAAAAATCATCGGATTAAAATAGCGAAAAAAACAACTAAAGAAAAAGGCGCTTGGTTTTCGGCCAAGCGCCTTTGCTTTTCAACTTTCCTCCAAAAGTTGATTAATTCACTCCAAAGTACAATTGATATTCAGGAATTACCTCCCGAAAACTGTAATCAACGTTCAAACTCCAGAAAACCGCCCCAAGATAGCGGCCGCTTTCAATTAATGAAAGCTTCTCTGAAATTGCGGTCGGCTGGAGTTCTCCGACCAGAACCGGACGATCCAAACCAAGCTCGGCGACCGGCGGGAAAGCGGCCGGAAAATCAGTTCCCATAAAATCATAATGATGGAACTGATAGAAATCCAAGCCAAGCCCCTGCCAAGAGCCGATTGCCGACCGCTCGGCGCTACCGACCGTCAACGGCTGACTGACATTCGGCCGAATTGTTTCAACCGCTCCGGAAATAAAAGTCCGAAGCTCCTGCAAGCTTAAGGCTGAGGCATAGCTGGGTTCATTGATTATCTCCCAGCCGAAAATCGTCCGAGTCTCTCCATAACTGGCGGTAAATTCTCCAAGAAGATTAAGGAGCGCCTGACGGTTTTCCGTCAAAAGATCAGAGGCTTCTCCGACCGGCGTTCCCTGCTCCTCAAAAACACTGTCAGCAACCGTATAGTCCAGCAGAACCGGAAGCAATTTAAGCGGCGGCCGCTGATAAAGCTGACCAGCGACAGCCAGATTAGCAATTGCCGACAATTCGGCTGAATTACGATTCTTTGACGAAGGATAAGTTGAGTAAATTTCAGCGGCGTTCACCAAGGCGTCCATGTCTTGATAAACATAATCATCAAAAACCAACTCAGAACCGTCATACTGAACCGCCGACCGGAGATCGCCGAAAATAAAAACTCGGACGATTCCGACCTCTGCCTCGGCTAAATCGGCAAAATCCTGATGCAGCCGTTCAAGATTAGAGCTAAAACCTTGATGAGGGCCGCCCCAAGGATTCCGGCCGATGTCCCAACCGTAGTTAATCCAGGGCAGATTGGCGCCGGAACGATTGAAAAACGGATTTCCCGGAGGCTGGACGCCAACCGCCTCAACCATTCGGCTTAAAATCGCCTGATTGCCGGAAAAATCACTTGCCGCGTAGCGGATGAGATAACTGCCGACAACTCCGGAATTAATTTCCTCAATTCCGGTCACTGTTATCGCCGCGGTCAAATCACCTTCAAAACTGTCCCAAGCTTCAGCTCCGGGATCTTGATACTCTTGGCCGGCTTCAACCGTGTCGGGATTGTCGCCGAGCAGAGTAAGCTCCGGCGGAATAGTGTCAACCACTTCAACCGTTCGTTCAACCGAAGTATTGTTTCCGGAAGAGTCGCTCACCGTGTAAACCAAGATACAGCTGCCGAGAACCGAAGTGTCAACCGTCCCTTGGACGATAATTTCTTCGGTCAAATCGCCTTCAAAACTGTCCCAAGCTTCAGCTCCGGGATCTTGATACTCTTGGCCGGCTT
>CAZSPT010000007.1:0-7664 GCA_964608895.1 uncultured Gammaproteobacteria bacterium
CAATCACTTTCTTCTTCATCTTTCTCTCCTTTTTCTTGTTTTTACCTTCCCCAAACAATAACTCAAACAACACTTAGCATCCTTAATCAAAGTCTTATTGATTTTTAAGGAACTGCAACTATCTTAACAACTTTAAACCTAAAAAACAAATTAATCTTTAACTCGCCTGATCTCCGCGACCAACTCCCGTTTGACTTTTTTCAAAGTTTCGGGATTGTTCGCCCAGATATTCGCTCTAACAATCGGCTCGGTGTGAGACGGCCGAATGTTGAAAAACCAATTTTTTGACTCAATTGACAGTCCGTCAATTCGCTTCTTGCGCCGGAAACGGTATTTCTTTTTCAAAGCTTTTTTCAGTCGGGAGAAATCAATCCCGGAAAAATTAAGCTCTCCGGAAATAAAATTACCCTCGGTGAACGGAGCGATTGCTTGAGAAAGCGAAAGCTGATTTTTTAACAGACGGCCTAAAACCAAAAGGACCGGAATAACGGCGTCGCCAAAAATAAAATTCTTTTTTTCACCGGCTAATCGGAAATTAAACATATAATGGCCGGAGTTCTCACAGCCGAACAAAAGACGGCGGCGGCTCATAGTATTAATAATATTGGCATAGCCGGCCCGGTGAATTATCGGCCGGCCGCCGGCTCTGACGATTAACTCGGAAATTCCTCTCGGTAGCCGGGCGTCAATTAAAATTTCCGGCTTTTTTTTCAGTTTTAAACTGAAAATTTTATCCAAAATTATTTCAGCCAGCAAGCAGTTGATATAAAAAGGATGAATAAAATTTCCGGCTTCATCCAAAAAAATACAGCGGTCGCCGTCGCCATCCCAGACAATCGCCAAATCAGCCTGTTCTTCTTTCAAAACTTTTTTAGCCGGCCGCCGGCTGGCCGCCAACATTGGATTAAGACTATGGTCGGGATAACGGTCACCGGGAGAAAAATTCATCTTAACCGCTTTAAGCGGCAGTTCAGAAAAAACTTCTTCAATCAGCCGAGCACCCGAACCGTCAGCGGCGTCAAAAATCACGGTTATTTTTTTTGATTTTCTGACCAACGACCGGCTGTTGAATCCGGCTAACTTGAAAACAAATTCGCGATAATCGTCCTTGATTTCAAAAGGCCTGGTTTGAAAACCCGATTTAATCTGACAATAACCCATCGCCCCGGCCATTTTAATCACTTTATTCAAACCAGTCCTTAAACCAAGGGAAACACCCTGGGAATCGCTGAGTTTGAAACCGGCATAGCCTTCAGGATTATGAGAAGCCGTCGCCATTACTCCGCCATCAAAATGACGCCGGCCGACGGCGAAAAAAAGTTCCGGAGTACTCACTTCGCCCAAATCAAAAATTTGAGCGTCGGCCGAAGCCGCTCCCCTGACAAAAGCCGAAAAAACCTTGGCTGATTCCGGCCGGCAATCGTGCCCAGCGGCTATTTTTTTAATTCGACAACTTTTAATAAAAGCGGCTCCCAAAAGATAAGCGGCTCCTTCGTCAAGCTCTTCAGGATACTTGCCCCGAATATCGTATTCCTTGAAAATTTTTTGATTTATTTTTTTCATAAAACCGCAAACCTCTTTTTTATCATTATACCATTTTCAGCCGGCTAAAACCAAATTTGCCTCAAAAAAAACTCGCGGAAAAAAATCCGAAAAATCAACCCGGTTTTAAAAAATTGTAAAAAAAAACCGGCCATGATAAAATAACAGCGTAATATTTTCAAAAAATGACTCAAAAAAAATCAAAAATTTCCAGATTAATCGCCCGGGAAATTAAACGCCAGCAGGAAGGATTAGTAATGATTGCCAGCGAAAACTACGCTCCTCAAGAAGTCCTTGAAGCAATTGGCAGTCCTTTGACTAATAAATATTCCGAGGGCTACCCCGGCCGACGCTATTATACCGGCAACGAGATTATTGACGAAATTGAAATTGAAGCCCAGCGACTCGCCTTAAAAATTTTCGGACTGTCGGAAAAAAACTGGCGGGCAAACGTTCAGCCCCATTCCGGCTCCTCAGCCAATCTCGCCGTCTATCTCGGCCTACTTCAGCCGGGAGAAAAAATCCTCGGAATGGATCTTGGAGCCGGCGGCCATCTCACTCACGGCAGTCCGGTTAATTTTTCCGGAAAACTTTTTCAATTCAACCACTATCAAGTTGACCAAAAAAACCAGCGGCTGGATTACCAAAAAATCGCCGCCGCCGCCCGGAAATACCGGCCGAAAATGATTGTGGCCGGAGCAACCGCCTATCCCCGAAAAATAAACTTTAAAAAATTCAAGGAAATTGCCGAAGAAGTCAAAGCTTTTCTGGTTGCTGACATCGCCCATATCGCCGGCCTGGTAACGGCCAAAGTCCATCCTTCCCCCTTTCCCCACGCCGACATTGTCACCACCACCACCCATAAGACCCTTCGGGGGCCTCGAAGCGCCATAATCATTTGCCGAAAAGAGTTTGAAAAACAAATTAACCGAGCGGTCTTTCCCGGCCTTCAAGGAGGTCCGCTTGACCAGATGACCGCCGCCAAAGCGGTTTGTTTCCGACTCGCTCTGACTGAAAAATTCCGCCAGGACCAGCGTCAAACCGTTAAAAACGCCAAAGCCCTGGCCGCCGCCCTAAAAGCTGAAGGGCTTAAATTGATTTCCGGAGGCACTGACAACCATTTAATTCTTCTTAATTGTCAACCGCTGAAAATTTCCGGCAAACAAGGAGCCGAAGCTTTAGCTGAAGCGAAAATTTACGCTAACGCCAACATGATTCCGTATGATCCGGCCAAACCGCTTAATCCCTCGGGTATCAGAATTGGAACTCCGGCCGTCACCAGCCGGGGAATGACTGAAGCGGAAATGGAACAAATTGCCGGCTGGTTTAAAAAAATTCTCCTTAAGCCAAATTCAACGGCTTTGAAACGAAAAATATCCCGAGAAGTTAAAAAACTAACTGAACGATTCCCTCTTTCTTATGGCTAAAAAACAAGCGATTATTCTGGACGGCCAAAAGCTGGCAAAAAAAATCAAGCTTGATTTGGCCAAAAAAATCAACCACCAGTCCGAACGGCCGGATTTGGCGGTGATTATGGTTGGCGACAACCAAGCTTCAGAACTCTACCTGAAATTAAAAGAAAAAGCCTGCCAGGAAATTGGAGTTAATTGCCACAAATATCTTGCTAATCAAAAATGCTATCCAAACATCTCCCGAGAAGAACTCTTAAAATTGATTAACTTCCTTAATCAAGACCGAGAAGTTGACGGCATTCTGGTTCAGCTTCCGCTTCCGAAAAAATACGACCGGCAGGAAATAATTAAGGCAATAAACCCGGCCAAGGATGTTGACGGCTTTCATCCCCAAAACCGCCGATCGGAAATAATTCCGCCGACGGTCGCCGCTGTCATTGAGCTCCTTAAGGCGACCGGCCAGCGGCTTTCAAACAAAAAAACCGCCGTAGTTGGAAAAAGCGAAGTTTTTCTGAAAGGAATCGCCGCTGAATTAAAAAACCGGCTTAAGATAAAAACAGTGGTTGAAATTCCGGCTGAAATAAAAAATCCCGAAAATTTGACAGACTATGATATCGTCGTTACCGCCCTTGGCCGGCCGCATTGGCTGAAAAAATCGGCCATCAAGCAAGGAGCGACTGTCATTGACATTGGAATCGCTAAAAAACAAGAGCGAACGACCGGCGACGCCGCTCCGGAAATCGCCGCCAAAGCCGGCTTTCTTTCGCCGGTTCCCGGCGGCGTCGGCCCCTTAACCGTCGCCTGCCTGCTTAGAAACGTTTGGCTGCTTCAACAAAAAAAATCCGGTTAATAAACCGGCGGTAAAAAAAGGCCCCACCAGGCCTTTTTTATTGGATTGTTTTTTTATTAAACAATAATTTCAACATGGACGGCCAAAAAGGAAATAACCGGTTCCAAAAAAACCTCCCAAACCCCAATAACCGCCACTGAAGAAAGAGTAATTACAGTATAAAATAAAACTTTCAAAATTTGATCGTCGTCCATATTAACCATGTTTAAAATTAATGACATCGCCGTCTTGAATTTGATAATCCCGACCTTCCAGCCGAATCAACCCGCTATCCCTGGCCAAAGCTTCGCCGCCGGCTTCAACCAGCTGCCGCCAATTGATTACTTCGGCTTTAATGAATTTTTCTTGAAAATCGCTGTGAATCGCTCCGCCGGCCTCGGGAGCGCTCACTCCCCGCTTAACCGTCCAGGCTCTGGTTTCGGCCGGACCGCTGGAAAAAAAAGTAATCAAATCTAAAGTATCATAAGCTTTTTTAATTAACTTGTCAAGCCCGGATTCAGTCAGTTTTAACTCAGCAAGATATTCCCGGACCTCGGCGGCCGGCAAAGCGGCCAACTCGGCTTCAATTTTGGCTGAAATCGTTAAATAATCGCTTTCCTGAAAAATTTTGTCTTCATCAACGTTAAGAACGTAAATAATCGGCTTGGCGGTTAAAAGATTAAGCTCTGACAAAAAAGACTTTTCCTT
This sequence comes from uncultured Gammaproteobacteria bacterium, assembly GCA_964608895.1. Taxonomy (GTDB): domain Bacteria; phylum Patescibacteriota; class Patescibacteriia; order 2-01-FULL-39-33; family 2-01-FULL-39-33; genus CAZSPT01. The sequence continues at coordinate 4,492 of CAZSPT010000007.1, forward strand.
GTCGTCCAATCCAAGCTGTCTAACCGGCTGGCCGGCCTCCAAACCGACCCGGACTTTTTCCAAAATCGGCTGAAGCTCGGCCGCCCGGGAATCATTGCCCCGAAGCCGCTTTTCATTCTTAGCCAGACTTTTCTTAATTGTTTCCAAATCGGCGAAAATCAATTCCAAATCAATTGTTTCCCGGTCGCTTTCGGGATTGATTGCTCCGGAAACATGAGAAACGTTTTCATTACTAAAGCATCTTAAAACTTCAACAATCGCCTCAACTTCCCTAATTTGGGATAAAAACTGATTGCCAAGGCCTTCGCCCTGGTGAGCGTTCTTCACTAAACCGGCAATGTCAAAAAATTCAATAGTCGTCGGAACAGTCCGTTCGGAGCCGGAAACCTCGGCCAAACGTTCCAACCGGGAGTCAGGAACCGGAACAACTCCAACGTTCGGAGCGATGGTGCAAAAAGGATAATTAGAAGCGTCAACCTGTTTTTTAGTCAAGGCGGTAAATAAAGTTGATTTGCCGACGTTCGGCAGGCCGACAATTCCGACTGAAAAAGACATAATAAGCGATTAAATTCTATTTTTTTCAGTATAACCGCATGAACAAAATTTTTCAATCCTAACGACTTGCAAATCTCCTTTGGTTATTTTAAGATAAAACATTATGATGGAACAGAAATACCAAACTTTTCTCAAAACCGAATTCACTGTCTTTGACATTGAAACTTCCGGCCTTAACCCGGTTAAAGACGAAATCTTGGAAATCGCCGCACTGAAATTAAAAGGCCCAAAAACCGCCGAAAAATTCCAATCTCTAATCCAGCCGAGCCGGCCAATTCCCGACGAAGTTGAAAAAATCCACGGCCTGAATGAAATTTTTCTTCTGGTCAACGGGGAAAAACCAGAACAAACGCTTAAAAAATTCTTTAATTTTATCAAAGGAACCATCTTGGTCGGCCACAATATTAAGGAATTTGACTGGCTGTTTATTATCAATCAAGCCAAAAAAAAATCCCTGACGCCGCCGGAAGTAAAATTCATTGACACTTTGGAGCTGGCCAAAAAAATCCTGCCAATTCCCGGATTTAATCTTTCCAAAGTGGCTGAACACTTCGGCTTAAAACACCAGAACGCTCATCGGGCGATGCCGGACGTGGAAATAAACACCCTGGTTTTTCTAAAAATAATGGAAAAAATACTTCAAGAAAAATTAACCTAAAACCAAATATAAAACAAAAAATAAATTATTTAATAAAAAGGCAGTTTTTACTGCCTTTTTTAAAGTCCTTTAATTAATATCGGACAAAAAATCGGAAAGTTTTTTTTCTCTAAGCGCCATCATTTTGGAAAGCAAAACCTGAAAACCTCCGCCTGGAAATTTTTCCAGCAGCCATAAAGGAAAAAAATGACAACTGCCCAGAAAAAAATCAACTATTCCGTCAAACAGTCCCAGGGCGAGAAAGCCGGAAATTCCGACAACTGCTCCGCAAGCGGACAATTTCAGCCAACCGGGATAATCGCTTTCAAGAAGCCGGTAGAAATTGTAATTTAAGAAAGTTTCGTGGAATATCCCGAAAAAACAGACAAACGCCTGATAACCGGCCGCCAGCCGAAAACAATGCTTAATCTTCATTGGGATACCTCCTGAATATTAAAACTGAATTGTGACCGCCAAATCCCAAAGAAGTCGACATGGCCGTCCGAATCTGTTTGGCGATTCCCCGATCGGGAATTGAAAAAATAAAATTTGGCTCGGGATTGTCCTGATTCGGAATTCCGGGAATAAAGTTATTTTGAAAAATTAAATTTATCAAAATCGCTTCAACCGCTCCGGCTCCGGCCTGAAAATGACCAGTCAGACACTTAGTCGGATGGACAATTATCTCATTGATTCGGTCTGAAAAAACTCCGCGCAAAATATCGGATTCAATTAAATCGCACTCCTTGGTTGAAGTGGCGTGAGGATTGATATAATCAATCTCTTGAGGGCTCAAACCGGCTTTTTCTAAAGCCCGATTAATCGCCTTTACCACCTGCCGACCACTCGGTTCCAGTTGAACCATGCTATAGCCGTCGTTAGTCTGGGAATAAGCGACCAGTTCAGAATAAATTTTCGCCTCTCTCTCCAAAGCCCGATCTAAATCTTCCAAAACGAGATAACCGGCTCCCTCTCCCAAAGCAAAACCGTCCCGCTCCTTGTCTCCGGGCTTGACTCCGTTCTTTGACATCACCTTCAGCCGATTAAACATTGAAATAATTGAATAGGCGATTGGGGCTTCAGTGCCGCCGGCGACAACCACTTCGGCGTCGCCGTCCTGGATCACCCGGTAAGCTTGGCCAATGGCGTCAGAACCAGAAGAACAGGCCGAATTAACCGCTAAAGCCGGGCCATGAAATTCAAACATTTGAGTAACATGGCCGCAAATGGCGTAATTTAAAAAATTAAAAATCGTCGGCGGAATCTGCTTGAAAATTTCATAAGGCGTAACCTTTAGAAAATCAAGGATTCCTTTTTCCTCTAATTCTCTAATTTCTTCCTGAAAAACTTCCTTGAGTTTTTTAAAAGCATCCGCTAATTCGGCTTGGTCGCGCTTTTGACCGTTGGAAAGCATTAGTTCATCAAAATCGGAAAGCAGTAAAACCAGAAATTGAGCAAACCCAACAGTATATTTCATGGTGATTTCAACCATCATTTCTTCAATACTGCCGATTCCCTGCATTCCGTTTCCGGTGTAAAAACCAATGTTTTCCCGATCACTCTCAAGTAAATTGCCGTCGGTCAAAGTCAGCTTGGTCGCCGCCAGGGCAAACTGAATCATCTTGTCAAAAAGACCTCTTTTTCTCTTAAACAGCTTGTCGCTGACTTCTGAATTATTGAAATATTTAGTGATATCCCAACCTTTGATTTCCGCCCCTTTTATCCGATCAAAAACTTCCAATCCTTTCAATTGTTCAATATCAGAAATAGCGCTTCGGCCGGCAACGATATTATCCCAAAATTCATTGCGGCCACTTTTATTCCGAGTCGGCCCCAAAGGAGTAACCGCTCCAATACCGGTAACAACAACTCTTTTCCTGCTCATCTAAACATCCTCCCTGAAAAAACCGATTGTTTCAGTTCTTCAGCATTACTAATAGCCGCTTCTTTAACCTTTTCGTCAAACCGAACCGCTTGTTCA
>CAZSPT010000007.1:7674-17952 GCA_964608895.1 uncultured Gammaproteobacteria bacterium
GCAAGCCGCCGACAGTAATCACACCCGGAACCGCCATAACGGGCGGCGCACCTTCGGTCAAGGCAGGGCTTCTGCCTAAAATGGTCAAGAAAACCGTTAAGAGCTTGATTATCAACAAAAACCGGAGGCGTAAAAGCGGCTTTTCCCAATTTGAGTAATTCGCCCAATTTGGCTTTTCCTTGTAGCGCGCCAACAATCATCACTCCTCGATTTAATTGCTGATAATCGCCATCAATCCAGTTTAAAATTTCAAAAAGATTTCCAAAATAGCGCTGTTCGCTGTAAGCTTTGGCTGTTCTGACCAGCCAATCAGTTTTCCGGGCCCGTTCGGTCAACTTAAGAACCAAATTATCTCCAAGGGCTTCATAAACGGGAACATCTTCAGGCCGAATCCAATCCGACATAATTAATTCAGCCGGATTTTTAAGCTTTTCCAAACCGCAAAGAACCACGTAAATGTTTGGGGCGAAGCCGCCGCTGGAATGGCTTGACTGAGAAGCGTGGGCCTCAAAATTGGCGTGGCCCGGGGTCCGATAAGGACAGTTGTGAAGACAAGTGTTGTTGGCGATTAATCGCAAAGAAGTCGTCGGCTTAACCCGACTGAGAATTTCCTTCAATAATTTGAAATTGCGATTAAAGTTGTAATACAAAGTAATTTCATCAGCTCCCTCTTTCTCAAAACTAAGCACTTCATCAATAGTATCGGCCTTAAGATAAATTGAAGTTGAAATTTTTAATTCCGGAAACTGACTCTTAATCATTCCCAAAAGAATATGGGAAGCAACTGTCACCGCGTCAGCACCGGCTTCCTTGATTTTGCGAACTAAAGCGATTATTTTTTGATGTTCCGGAGCGATCAGTTCGCGGTTGTCCAAACAACTGGCATTAAGAAGATAATTGAATTCAATTCCTTCTTGATGGACGGCTTCAATATGCTCCCGCAACCGCCGCCAGCTTACTTTTGGAAGAACAATTGTTGATCGTCCGCCGCCGACTTCATCAGCGGCCAATTTACCATAAACACTCTTAACCGTGCCAAATTCAGCCACTCTTTTAATCAATTCATCGTCAAAATTAGTTGCCAAAGAAAGCATCATCTTTGAATCCTCCTTTTTTAAAGATTAATTGGAACTGTTTAATTGTCAAAGTTCTTGGTTTAAATTAACAAAATTTTTAGCTAAAGTCAATTAAAAAAAATACTAAAAATGGTTATTTTAAGCTATTTTTTTATTAATTTTATAAAAATAATTGACAAAATAAATATTATGTTATATAATATCAAGTCAAACTAATGGTTAGTTTGGCTAAAAACGTTGGCTAAAAACGAAAAAAAAGGAGGAAAATGAAATGGAAGTAGTCATAAGGGAAATAAAAAAGGAGGACGCATTATCCGCCGCCTTTATGGCGACGGAGTGGTTCGGGAAATTATTGAAAAAAACTTCCCCTCCAGGGCAGCGGAGGAGCTGAAAAAAGGGGAAGAAGGTCCCGAGGAACTGGAAGTCTGGTTCCGGCAGGTTTACCCCTGCTGGGTCCACTGGACGGTGTCCTTGGACCAGCAGGATTGGCTTTTCCCGCTCATTGACCTGGTTACCAGGTCAATGGAAAAACTCGAGGAGGAAAAAGGGGGAAAATACCAAACCTTTCTCTTTCCCGCTCTGCCGACGATCAGGGAGGAAGAAGAGGCAAAGAATCCCTTGAAAAAGAGACGGGTGATGGTCACCCAAACGCATTCCCTTGTCTACCAGACACTCCTCTTGGAGGCAAAGGTAGATCGCGGGGGGTTTATTCAAGGGCTTCAACTTTTCCTCTGTCGGCACCCCCGGTTCTTTGACGAAGAGACCGGGGAGACGAAAGAGAGGGAGGAACAAAGGGAGGAGGTCACCCTTCCGGAGAAAAAGCCGAATTTTTCCGAATGGGTGAACGAGATCTGCCAACAGGCGGTCTCGGTCGCTTATAAGGATTCGGCGGAAAGCTTTCGCCGCTTCCAGGAGCGGCGAATTAAAACGGAACTTTTCAGGTGGTTCAACCACCTAAAGGACCATCCTCCGGGAGAGGAATTCTTTCGGGAACGCCTGAAAGCGCGCTTTTCCCGATAGAACAAAACCGGGTCGCGAATTTCGCGGCCCTTTTTTTATTCTTGACAGATTGTTGGAAAATAATCTAAGATAAGAAAACTTCACCTGAAAATAAATTTGTCCTTTATTTTAAAAAAACAAGGAGGTTCTGGAATGGCAACCCCGGAATGGCAATTTGTCGCTTTAACATCCTTTCCCGACGGTCAGAAAAAAACCGGCTCGGTCGTCGCCGCCACTCTTTCGGAAGCGGTTGAAAAAATTCGGACTCAAGGCCTTTTTCCAGTGGAAATCAAACTCCCTTCCAAAAAAGAACGACGAAAAGCCCAAAAAGCCGCCGCCATTGAGGCGATTATCAACCGGCTTAAACAGGAGGGGATAAAAACAAAACTAACCCGGCAAGGAGATTTGATAATCTTTTCTTCGGAACCGGAAAGTGAATAGCCTGCTTTAAGCGGGCTTTTTTATTTTTTCCTCCAAATAACTATCTTTCGCCAAACTTTCTGGCCACTCCGGCAATAGATTAAATTATCGTCGTCCCGCCGACAAAAGCCGAGTTTCTCCAATTCAGAATCAATCCGGGGTTCAAAAACTTTTCCCCGAAAATGCCATTGAGGGAAAGCCAAAACAACCGGGCTGTTTTTTGAAAGAATTTTTTTAAATTCCCGGAAAGCGGCAAGATAAAGGGACTCAAGCCCCCGACTAATCTCCTTAATTTTTTCCAAAGACTCCTTGCCGCTGAGCGGCGGACCGAGATAAGGCTCTGAAACAATCGCTTCAACCCGAGAAATTTTTGAGCTGAGATCTCTAACATCCGCCAAAAAAAACTCGGCTAAAGGCGATTCCCGAGAAAACTCCCGCCGAAGCCAGTCAAGATTTTTCTCGGCTTTTTTTAAAGCGATTCGGGAAGAATCGCTTCCGAATAATTTTTGATAACCAAGAACAGCCGCCTCGGCTAAAATAGTGCCGCAGCCGCAAAAAGGATCAAGAATCACCCGGTCTTTCGGAGTCTGGGAAAAATTTATCATCATTCGAGCGAGTTTTGGCGGAACCATGCCAGAACGGGAATCACTTTCCGGCCGGCCAAAATCTCGACGGCTGTATTCCTGAAACTCCTGGACGGCGCAAGTTTCAGCCAGCCAACGTTCGGCCAAAACTAAAAAATCCCGGCAACGGCTTTTGGCGACCGCCGCCGAAGAAAGAGCTTTTCCCTTCTTGGAAACAACCAGCCGGGAGCTTAAACCGGCCTGCTTTAAAGCCCGTTTAACCTCCATTCCAAGCTTGGTTTCCGGACAATGGTAATAACTTAGACCGAATTTTAATTTTCCGGAACCCGGAGCGGCTTTCAAGCGCGAAACGATTTCCCGGAAAGTTGTCTCCTCACTGAAAACTTTGGCGATTTTTATTGTTCCGCCGAGTCGCCGGATAGCGGCCGAACAGTCCAATTCATCCAGTTCAAGGATTAAAAACTTCGGCCGGGAAATGATAATCCGACCTTGAGGCCAAACCGCTGATATTTCAGCCGCCGACAATTGAGGATTTTTTCCCAAAACAAAAGCGTATTTCATTAAAAATAATTTTCGGCCAAAACCGGCCGTTTCTTCCAATTATTATAACCCACTTGCCCTTTTTTGAAAAATCTGCTAAGATACCAACACAATAATTAATTAAGCCTTTTCCATTTACCCTCTTTAAAATTAAAGAGGGAAAGGCGTTTTCCGAAAACCCCGGACGCCCGGGATTTTTTTAAAAAAAACATGAAAAACTACGAACTCCTTTACCTTGTTTCGGGCCAAATCACCGAAAATGAAATCAAACCGATTCAGGAAAAAATAATCAAATCAATTGAAACTGAAGGCGGAATAATCGGCCGCCAAGAATTTCTCGGAAAAAGAAAGCTAAGCTATCCGATAAAAAAGACGATTCACGGCTATTATTTTGCGGTGGAATTTGAACTGGCCGAAACTTCAAAATTAAAGTCAATTTCAAAAAAGCTTGAATTTGAAAATGAAATTATCCGGTTTCAAATAATCATCAAGTCAAAATTCCAAGAAAAAACAGCTCCGAAAAAACCGGCCCAAGAAACCGAACAAGCTTTTTCACCGCTTAACCCCGAGTTTCAAAAAACTCCAGCTGATGAAAAGCCGCCGAGCCGAAGAAAAGCTCCGAGCAAAGATTTAGACCAAAAACTGGATGAAATTCTTAAAAAAGACGAAATCCTATAACCTCTAAAAAATAATTGACTTTCTTATGAATCTCAACAAAGCTATTATTATCGGCAACCTAACTCAGGATCCGGAAATTCGGAATACTCCCAACGGCCAAACAGTCGCTTCTTTCACCGTGGCCACCAACCGAATCTGGACCGACCAGCAAGGCCAAAAACAAGAACAAGCGGAATTTCACAATGTCGTCGCCTGGGGACGGCTGGCTGAAATCGTCGGCCAATATCTTTCCAAAGGCCGGCTGGCAATGATTGAAGGCCGGCTTCAAACCAGAAATTGGGATGACCAAAACGGCGTCCGCCACTGGAAAACCGAAATTATCGCCAACAACATCCAGCTTGGCCCCCGGGGCGGCTCGGACAGTCCTCAAAATTTTACTCCCCGGCAGCCGGCCGGTGGCCAGAAAATTTCCAGCCAACCGCGGACGGACGACAAAAACAACCAGCCGAACAGCGACCAGAAGGACGCTCAGAACAACAATGAAGAAAACGACATCAAAGTAGAAGACATTCCCTTTTAATTATGAACAAAAAGAAAGACTCTAAACTTCAAAAGCGGAGATACTGCTATTTCTGTGTTAACAATATTGATTACATCGACTACAAGAACATCCAACTCTTGAGACGATTTATTTCCTCCTACTCAAAAATCGTTCCTCGGAAGAGAAGCGGGGTCTGCGCCAAACATCAGCGAAAGCTCGCCCAGGCGATTAAACGAGCCAGAATTATGGCTTTATTGCCGTTTGTCACCAAGTGATATGATTTCCAAGCTTAACGACATTAAAAAAGGGCTTGAAATCGTCTATCAAGAAGCGCCTCAACTGGTTGTTGAAGCGAATTTTGTCCGGATGCAGCAATGCAAGCCGGTGATGCGGACCAAGCTGAAAAATCTAATTACCGGAAAAGCCACTGAAGTCAATTTTCATCCCGGAGACAAAATCACTGAAGCCGAACTGAGCCGCCGGCAAGCCGACTATCTTTATCAAGACGGCGGCCGCCATTTTTTTATGATTCGGGATAGTTTTGAACAATTCAGCCTGCCTGAAGAAACCCTTGGCCGTCAAAAAGATTATCTCAAAGAAGGAAGCGAGCTTGACGTCCTTTACTTCAACGGCCAACCAGTCGCTGTTTCCCTGCCGAAAACAGTCAATCTGAAAGTAAAATTCGCTCCCGAAGGGAACCGAGGCAACACCGCTCAAGGCCGGGCGACTAAAACAGTGGAACTGGAAACCGGAGCAACTGTCCAAACTCCTTTATTTATCAAAACCGAAGAAACAGTCAAAATCAACACTGAAACAGGAGAATATCTTGAACGGGCCGAATAAAATTCAGTCAAAAAAAGCGGCCACCGGCCGCTTTTTAAAAACCTTAAAATTATTTTAGGCCTCAGCCTGATTTTTTTTGATTTTTTCCCAAACCTGTTTCTTAATTTCTTTAATCAATTTAGGATTCTCCCGAAGATATTTTTTAGCGTTTTCCCGGCCGACTCCGAGCTTTTCTTCACCAAAGCCGTAAGAGTTGCCTTTTTTCTGAACGATTTCTTCAATAGCGCCAATATCCAAAACATCCCCGCCGATTGAAATTCCTTCATTGTACATAATATCAAATTCGCAAGTTTGAAAAGGAGGGGCGACTTTATTCTTGACCACTTTCGCTTTAACCCGATTACCAATATTTTTTTCGGCCTGTTTAATTTGCGCTCTCCTCCGAACTTCAATTCTAATTGAAGAATAAAATTTTAGAGCGGTTCCGCCGGTGGTAGTTTCGGGATTTCCGAAAAACACCCCGATTTTCTGGCGAGTTTGATTGATGAAAATTAAAACTGTTTTGCTTTTTGAAATCGCGGCGGTGAGCTTTCTGAGCGCCTGGCTCATCAGCCGGGCCTGAAGGCCGATGTGGGTATCGCCCATTTCCCCTTCAATCTCAGCCTTTGGAACCAGAGCGGCGACCGAATCAACTACTAAAACGTCAACGGCGTTTGACCGCACTAAAGTCTCCACAATTTCCAAAGCCTGCTCTCCGGTGTCTGGCTGGGAAATCAGCAACTCTTTAATATTGACTCCGATTTTCTTAGCGTAATCAGGATCCAGAGCGTGCTCGGCGTCAACAAAGGCGGCCACCCCGTTCATTTTTTGGACTTCAGCGACAATATGCTGAGCCAAAGTCGTTTTGCCTGAAGCCTCCGGACCGAAAATCTCAACAATCCGGCCTCGAGGCACTCCCCCGACTCCAAGGGAAATATCAAGAGAAAGACAACCAGTGGGAACGACGTCTACTTTCATTATTTGAGCTTCGCCGAATTTCATGATTGACCCTTCTCCAAAACGCTCCTTTATCTGATTAACGGCCGCTTCAACCGCTTGACTCTTCTCAGCGGCTCCTCCTTCCTCCTGGACTTGATTTTTCTGGGGCATAATAAAGCTGTTATTTAATTTTCTTTTTTAAACAAAATCCTTAATTCTTTCTCCCGAGGTCGGCTATAGCGCTTCTTGGCCGTTATCTTAATCAAATTCAGTCCTTTTTGCAAGTCCACTTCAGCCCGAAACTCCCCTTGTTCATCAACAAAAACAGTTTTTCTATTAATAACAATTTCAATTTCCGGCCGGGAGCGGCCAATTATTTCAAGCCGACGCTCGCTGACCGTTGAGCCGTCCGGCGGCTGAATAATTTCCAAAGGAGGCGGATTAAAAATCTCCTTAACTCGCCAGCCGAGAAAAAACAATATTCCAATAACCGCCAAAATCAGCAAAGCTCGTCGAATATACTCCGGCCAAGACAAAAAATGCTTCTTTTTTATTGAAGAAGCGGTTGGAATCGTATTAGCCCGAAAATCCTTAACCAACCGCCAACAATCTTTAAAATCCAAATCAAGATAATCGCAGTATTGGCGAAGAAAACTTTTCAAATAAACTTTTCCGGGTAAATCGGAAAATTTATTGTTTTCCAGAGCAGAAAGATATCTAAAAGAAATTTTTAGTTCTTTGGCCACCCGTTCCAAGCCAACGCCTCGGTCCCGCCGAGCTTCCATCAACCGTTTTCCCAAATTTTCAGCGGTCGCAATTTTCCGCCGGGTAAAAGGAGGCATAGTCTAAAATAATTTTTAAACAGCGCCTAAGTCCATTCTTCTTCATTAAATTCTTCTTTTTCGGAAGATTCAACCGAATCAGACTCGGCCGGCTCTGAGTTCGGTCTTGGTTTGGTTTCCAAAATTTCCGGCTTTTCAACTGATGATTCTTCTTTAGAAAAATCAGCTGATTGAGAATCATCTTCCTCTGATGACTCTTCTTCTAATGACTCCGGAAAATTTTCGGTTTTTTCTTCAACTTCTGAATTTTCAGAAAATTCTTCCCGATTAGATTCTTCGGCTTCTTCTTCCTTGCCGGAATCAGCTGAAGATTCTTCCTGAAAATTCCCGGCCGGAGCTAATTCTCCGGATAATCCATGTTCTCGAGCGGCAAATTCCAAAGCTCCGGTTCCGGTCAGTTTATCAAGAAAAACTTCCCGGGGTTTGGCGCCGTCAGCCGGCCCGATAATTCCCTGTTCTTCAAGCAAATCAAGAATTCTAGCCGCCCGGGCGTAACCAATTTTTAATCGCCGCTGAAGTAGTGAAGCTGAAGCCTTTCCTGATTGTCTAATCACTTCCTTGGCTTCGCCAAGCAAAGAATCTCCCTGATTATCCGAGTCAAAACCAACTCCCGACTGGCCTGCCGAAGATTTCTCAACCACTGCTTCAAGATAATCAGCTTGACCTTGAGCTTTAATATGCTGAACAATATTTTTTATCTCCTGGTCGGAAAGATAGACTCCCTGAAGCCGCTTTGGCCGGCTGATTTCCGGACTGAGATAAAGCATATCGCCGTTGCCGACCAGCCTTTCAGCACCGGCAGTATCAAGGACTGTCCGAGAATCAATCGCCGAAGCGACCGCGAAAGCGATTCGAGCCGGAATATTCGCCTTAATTAAACCGGTAATTACTTCAACCGAGGGGCGCTGAGTCGCCAAAATCAAATGAATTCCAACCGCCCGGGCCATTTGAGCCAACCGAACTATCCCTGCCTCAATGTCCGGACCGGCGGCGCTCATCAAATCAGCAAGCTCGTCAACAACAAAAACGATATAAGGAAGATTTTCAGAATTGCTTTTGTTATAAGCGGCGATATTCCGCTTGCCTTTTTGGGAAAGTAAATTAAACCGCCGCTCCATTTCGCTAATCAACCATTTCAAAGCGTTAATCGTTTTTTTGGAATCAGTAATCACCGGAGTTAAAAGATAAGGAATATTGTTGTAAATCGGCAGTTCAACCCGCTTTGGGTCGACTAAAATAAATTTCAGCTCGTCAGGACTGTTTTGATAGAGCAGACTAGTGATAATTGAGTTGATGCAGACTGATTTTCCCGAACCGGTCGCCCCGGCAATCAAAAGATGGGGCAATTTTTCCAACTGGGAAAAATAAGGCGAGCCGCTGACATCCCTACCAAGAGCCAAAATTAAATTGCTTGAACGGTTTTTAAACTCTCGGGCGCCGAGAAGTTCGTTCATTGTCACCCGAGCGGCCAACTTATTCGGTATTTCCACCCCAACCAAAGAACGACCGGGAATCGGCGCTTCAATCCTGATTGAAGGAGCGGCCAAAGCTAGCGCCAAATTATTGTTTAACCCGACAATTCTGGAAAGCTTGACTCCTTCAGCCGGCCGAAAAGTATACTGGGTCACGGTTGGGCCGACATTAACTCCTCCCATTTCCACTTCAATTCCAAAATTAGCCAAAGTTTTCTTTATTATCTGCTGATTGGCTTTAATATCCCCACTGGTCGGCTTTCCGGACCGAGCAGTTAGAAGAGCCAGTGGCAGCTCAATTTTTCTGCCGAATTTTTTCGGCTGGAGGATTCCTTGATTTTCTTTTTCCGATTCTGATGATTTTTCCTGACGGTCAGCGATTTGACTCTGACTGAATTCCGGTCCGGCTTCAACCTTTTCTTCTTCCTCCTCTTCAGGAGATTCTTGATCGACCTCTTCTTCGTAAGAATCACCTTCCTCCAGCCGTCGGCTGGAAAGATTTAAATCCCGAAAAAACAAAAAAGCGTCCTTAATCTTGACAACAGCGGCCCGAAAAAATTTCACCGGCCAAAACAAGCCATAAATTGAAGTTTCAAAAATCAGCAACAAACCAATCAGAAAAAAAGACAAAGAAATCGTCAAAGTTCCCCAAAAACCCATTAACCTAAAAAAAGAATAACCAAAAACCAAACCAAAATAACCGCCGCCCAATCCTTGACCGGCCGCTCCAACCATTTCTTCCAAATCAAACCTTAAATGCCAAAGGGCGGTGAATCCTAAAAGAAACAACAATCCGCCGAAATAGTTAACAACACTCACTTGATAGCGCTCATCCCGAAGGAGAAAATAACCAAACAAAATTGCCAAAAGCGGAAAAATCCATTTCAAATCACCGAATAGCCAACCAAGAACCAAAATAATTCCCTGGCCGAATTTGGTATTGCCATACAAATCAAATAGGCCGAGCAGACTTAAAGCCGCCAAACCAAATAAAACAATAACCGCAATTCCTTTTTTAGTCTCGGAATTTAACTGCCAGTCCCAATCAAAAAAACCTCTGCCAAAACCGTCAAAGCGATAGCTTCTTCGTTTTTTTCTAAACAAGCCGAAAATACCTTTTTTCCGACGATATGCCATGTAAAAAATTATGATAACTGTCAATATTTTATCACAATCGCTTAAAAAAGAAAAATAATCTTTGAAGCCCGCTCCAAAAAATGAAGCGGGCGTAATTACCGAAAAATATCAGTTAAAATTAGGAGGTCGCTCCGTCAGAACCGCTAGAATCAGTATCAGAATCAGAGCTATCAGTCTGAGAAGTATCAGTATCAGAATCAGAGTCGGAATCAGAGCTGTCAGTCTGAGAAGTATCAGTCTGAGAAGTATCAGTATCAGAATCAGAGCTGTCAGTCTGAGAAGTATCAG
>CAZSPT010000007.1:18052-20538 GCA_964608895.1 uncultured Gammaproteobacteria bacterium
TCAGTCTGAGAAGTATCAGTATCAGAATCAGAGTCGGAATCAGAGCTGTCAGTCTGAGAAGTATCTTCCTGATAAATACAAGAGCCGTCATCCTGATTGGCATCAGGATTATAATTCAAAGCTTCAGAATCAAGACAACCTTTTAAGGAATAAACACAATCGCCGTTGTTTTTGTCAGCTTGAGGATCGTAATTCAAAGCGTCCGGATCAGTACAACCATAAATTAAAGAGGTTTCTTCGGTAGTCGTTGAAGACTGGGTGCCATCTTTCGGCGGCTGATAATCTTTAACCGCCAAGGCGTGCCAATTAAACCGAACAGGATTTTCTAAAGCCGGCCAAACTGAAATCCAAAAACCTTCCTGCGACTCTCGGCTAATCCAGTAATCGCGGCCGGACAAATTGTCGGTCGGAGTAACTGTAATAATCGGCTGCCATTGATAAGGATGTTTGAAAATAATTTCGGTTGAAGTCGCTTCAGTCTCCAAAAGAGCGGAGCCGGCGACATCTTGGTTAAAGTAGACGTGTTTTTCAAAAATCACTTTATCCTTGAAAATCGTCTGGCCATAAATCGTTACAGTGCCCAGGAATTCGGCCGAGCCGGATACTTTTAGATTCTCAAAATAAGTTTCAAGCTCTTGACTTCCAATTGAATCGCCTAAAATTTCTTCACTTGAGCTGGCGTCGGCCTGGGAAAGCTGACTAATAGTCTCTTCTAAAGAATTGACCTGATTTTGAAGCTGATTAAGATTAAAATCAGTTGATGAAGTTACCCGCTCCAAATCTTCCACTCGGCCGGCTAGCTCAACTGTTTGAGCGGCCAAAGTTGAAGAGGCGATTTGTTCGTTAATTTCTTTGATTCCAACGGTATTTTGAAGCACTTTAGAATTAATTTCCTCCATTTCCTTGGTCAAAGAACTTACTGACAACTCAAATGAAGACTGTATTTCCGAAGTTAAAGGTTCAAGAATATCCAAAACTTCTGAATCAAGATCATAATCTTCAATTGTCTGATTAACCAAAAGCTGAACTTCGTCTTCAATCTCCATTTCAGCGATCCTTTCAGTTACCTGGCTTTCCACCTCTTCCACCGTTAAGCTTTTGTTCCGGCGGGAAATCATCACTTGAATCATCCCTTGCTCGCCGGCCAAAGGTTCCAAAGCGACGCCAACGGTTGAATCTCCAGGATTGGCTTTCATAACCCGGCCGGAAGGACCGGCGGCGGCCAAACTATCACCGGCTCGAATTTCACCGTTCTCATTGCTTGCTTTGGCGGGAATCTGACCGAGCATCGCGACAATCACTTTTTGAAAACCTTGTTTAGCCGGAGCTCCAAGGTTGCCAGTAATCGCCGGCTTGGTTGAAACAATTCCAATGACATTTGAATCAGAAATTTTCTGACAGCGCTTGACCGCATTATTATTTAAAATATCAACACAAACCGCCTCGCCCGACTGAAAATTACTTTCTTTGGTGTAGAAATATTCAGCATAGTCAGCACCGGTCAAATCCCAAGAGTCAGCAATGCCGCTACCGCCGATCGTCAGCTCATAACCGTCCCAAAGGGTAGTAGTTGATACGCCTAAAGAATCAAGAACCACTAAATCATCCGAAAATCTGAAATAACTGTTATCCGAACTCCAAAATAATTGTTCATGAGTTCCATTGGGATAATCTCCAAAAACAAGGTTAACGTCTAAATTGGCAATATCTTGATTATGACCAATATTAGTATGCTGGCCATTAACCGTCAATTCGCTGTTAACCGTCAAATCTCCGCTAAAAGCGCCATCTCCTTTAACCGCCAATTCCATGCCGCTCCAAGGCGAAGAAGTGGCGACTGACAGCTGATTGGCGACGTAAAAGCGGTCACTGGTGGTGGCCGAGCCGCCAATGGTGGCGTCTTCGTAAACATCCAAATTAGTGGTGGAAGCGGTGCCGAAAATCCAGGCTTGGAGGGGGTAAACGGAATTATCGGTGTAAAATTTCAGGTATTCATCGCCGGCGGCGCCAGCGCCCTCGTCCCAATGAATAGTAGCGTTTATTGACCCGTCAAAAAATATTTTCATGTCATCAACGCCAGCAGTATCCTCAAGAGTCAATGTTGGAGTATCGGCTGCTGATATCTTCATATTGCCGTCAAAAGTATAACCGCCGGTAAAATTCTCAAAATCAAGCTGGTCATTGCCGACATCAGCGGTAAATCTTCCAATTTCACCGTCAGATGTGTCACTAAATAAAATCAGCGGGTCGGAATAATAAGTGTCGTCAGTGTCGCCAATGAAAAGACCGGTTTTAACGCCGAGTAATTCTGTTCCAATATTATAAGATTTTCCTTTCAGCCAGGGCATTTTTCCGGAAACACCCACAACCGAGCCTTTATATTCTTCTATTTCCACCCTAAAATACTCACTGTCGTCTCCAATATTGAACGAACCGCTGGTAGTGGCGTTTCCGCTTACTTTAAGATCTCCGCTCAAAAAAGTATC
>CAZSPT010000008.1:0-20196 GCA_964608895.1 uncultured Gammaproteobacteria bacterium
ATCCTCTGGATTTTGCTCAAAATGGGTTCGGATTTCGTCCAACAAACACCACCAATCTTAAACTTTTTGCGCCGGAATCGCGGAACAGAGAAACCCACTTGCGCGGCAAACCTGAAAAAATTAAGCCAAAAACAAAATCTTGAAACAATCAGTCTAAATAAATAAACTTAAAAAAAGATATTATTGGAATAAAAAGCAAATTGGAAAAATACCGGCTGATCAGATTTCTTTATTCTTTTTATTTAAAAATCAAATTGGCCGGGCCTAGATTAGAAGCAAGGTTTAAAAAGAAAACTTTGGTTCATTTTCTTCATCTTGGAAAAACCGGAGGGACTTCAATCAAATCCGCCCTAAAATGCAAAAAAACAACTTATTCCAATAATCAATATATTATTTTTTGCCATTCCCATCTGGGCCGATTAAAAGATACTCGGCCGGGAGAAAAAGTCTTTTTCTTTGTTAGAAATCCAATTGAGAGATTTGTCAGTGGTTTTTACTCCAGAAAAAGAAAAGGAATGCCGAGAATCTACAGCGAATGGAATGCCGGAGAAAAAAAAGCTTTTAAAAAATTCCAAACTCCGAACCAGCTGGCGGTTTCACTTTCAGCCGAAGATAAAGCTGTTAGAGCCGCTGCCGTTAAAGCGTTTGAAAAAATAAGACATGTTAATTCTTCTTATTGGGATTGGTTTGAAAACAGCGACTATTTTCTAAAAAGAATCAATAACATTGTATTTGCCGGAACCACAAAAAATCTAAACCAAGATTTTCTTAAACTTAAAAAAATTTTCAAACTGCCGGAAGAACTAAAACTGCCGACTAATCAAGCGGAAATGCATAAAAATCCAGAACACCTTGATAAAAATCTTGAACCTCAAGCAATTAAAAATCTCAGAAGCTGGTACGACAAAGATTTCCAATTCATCAAGCTACTCAAAAAAAACGGCTGGCTGACAGCTCCCGGCCAACAATATCAAAATTATGACTGAAGAATATACCCGCCGCGACCACCTCGCCAAAGAGCGCACCTATCTCGCGAACGAGCGAACCTTTCTCGCCTATCTCCGGACTTCTTTGGCTTTTCTGCTGGCCGGAGCGGCAATGATTAAATTTTTTCCCGATTTTTTTCTAACCGTCCCGGCTCTGATTTTAATCATCTGGGGCGGTATTCTCCTGGCAGTTGGAATTTTCCAATTTTTCTACTACAAAAAAAGAATTACCCGGAAATAAAAATATCTTAATGGCTAAAAAATCCTCTCAAGCAAAACTAACCAACTGGCAAAAAACCGCCCTAAACCGGCCGGAATTTTTGTTTATAAAAAAAATAATCAAACAATTTCCTGAAGCAAAAATCTACCTTGTCGGCGGAGCGGTCCGGGATATTATTCTTAACCGCCCAACCGCCGATTTTGATTTTGTCATCGCCAAAGTAGAAGTTCGGGAATTGGAAAAGTTTCTTAGCCGGCTGGGAAAAGTGAATCTGGTCGGTAAAAGCTTTGGAGTTCTAAAATTCAATCCTCGGACGGCCGAGGAAAAAATTGAGCCGATTGACATTGCTCTGCCCCGAACCGAACATGCCGGAATGTCCGGCGGTTATCAAGATTTTAGAATTCAAAGCGACAAAAATTTGCCGATTGAAAAAGACCTTAGCCGCCGAGATTTTACTATAAACGCCCTGGCTTGGGATTTAATTGAGAAAAAATTAATTGACAAATCCGACGGACTTGAAGATTTGGAAAATAAAACAATCAGAACCGTCGGCCAACCTCAAGAAAGATTTCAAGAAGACTATACCAGAATTATCCGAGCAGTGCGATTTGCCTGCCAACTTGATTTTGCCATTGCCCCGGAAACTCTGAAAGCAATTAAAGCAAAGGCTAAAAAAATCCCGGAAATTCCCAAAGAAAGAATCAACGAAGAATTCACTAAAATCATTCTCTCACCCCGGGCCGAGAAAGGAATCAGACTGCTGGCTGAAACTAAGATTATTAAAACTTTAATTCCTGAACTTGCCAAAGGAATCGGAGTAAGCCAAAACAAAGCCCATATTTATCAAGTTTTTGAACATAATGTCCGTTCTTTAGGAGCGGCGGCCGAAAGGAATTATTCTTTGGAAATCAGACTGGCCGCTCTCTTCCACGACGTCGCCAAGCCTGAAACCAAACAAGGCCGGGGAAAAACCGCCACTTTCTACAACCATGACAAACTTGGAGCGAAAATCGCCCGACAAGCCCTGGAACGACTCGGATATTCCAAAGAAATCATTAAAAAAACAACCCATCTTATTCGTTATCATATGTTTTATTACGCTCTGGATACTGTCAGCGACGCCGGAGTTCGGCGACTGCTTAACCGGCTCGGCCGGGAAAATATAAATAACTTCATTAAGCTCCGAATCGCCGACCGGCTCGGAATGGGCCGGCCAAAAGCCAAACCATGGAAACTGATTGAACTGGAAAAAAGATTTCAAGAAGTCCAGCTTGATCCTATCACTCCAAAAATGCTGGCAATTGACGGCCGTCAATTAATGAAACTTCTAAAAATCAAACCTGGTCCCCGGATTGGAATGATTCTCAACGCCCTCTTGGGAGAAATTCTTGAAAACCCTGAAAAAAACAATCAAGAATATCTTAAAAACCGCTCAAAAGAACTGGTTCAATTTTCCGACCGAGAATTAAAAAAACTCCACCCCGACCTTGCTTATTACCAAGAAGAGAGAAAAAGAATGCTTCAACAAAAAAAATAAAAAAGAGCTGCTAAACAACAGCTCTCAGTTAATTTAAGGCCAGAAAAATTCATTGAGATGCCTAATAATCTCTTCCGCCACTTTAGATAATTCAGTTTGAGAAGGTTCTTGTTGAAAATTCTCAACTAAAACTGATCTGGAAGCGAAAATCCCTCCGGATAAAAGATCAATAATATCGGCCAAAACAGCCGGCCGTCCTCGATCTTGACAACTTTGAAAGGGCGGAAGCTGAATCACTCTGGCAATTTGCCTTCCTTCTTTAAGCCAATAAAGTTTTCCCAGTTCTAAATTCATTTAACCTCCTAATACTGCTAACCATAACCCTATGTCTGAACATATCATTATCACTCTAAAAGAGCAAGGCAGCCGGCTGGACAAGTTTTTGGCCGGAAAAAATCCCGGCCAATCGCGTTCAAAGATACAGAAAGCGATAAAAAACGGAGAAATTCTAATTAACGGCGAAAAAGTACCGGTTCACTATTTCCTAAAAGCCGGGGAAAAAATAAAATTTATTCCCGGACAAAAGCCGGCTGAGAAAAAGCCGGCAACTAAACCGGCTGCTTCCAAAAAACTTTTCAAAAAAATAAAAATCACCGCCCAGGAAAATGACTTTTTAATTCTTGAAAAACCAGCCGGACTACTAGTTCATCCGGCCGGCGAAAAAAACGAACCGACTTTAATTGACTGGCTAACCGCCAACTATCCCGAATTATCCAAAATTGGGGAAGATCCCGGTCGGCCGGCAATTATCCACCGGCTTGACAAAAAAGTTTCCGGACTGATGATTATTCCAAAAAATCAAACCGCCTTTGACTTCTTTAAGAACCAATTCCAAGAAAGAAAAATTAAAAAAAAGTATTCCGCCCTTGTCTATGGAGTAATCCCAGAAGAAGAAACTGAAATCAATCTGGCAATTAGCCGCTCCAGAACTAGGCCGGGGCTTTTTGCCGCCCATCCGAAAAATAAAGAAAAAAACTTTTCTAAAAAAGACAAAAGCGCTTTAACTTTCCTGAAAGTGATTGAGCGTTTTTGCCACTACACTTTAATAAAAGCCAGTCCGATAACCGGCCGAACCAATCAAATCCGAGTTCATTTATTCTCTTTTGGTTATCCAATCGTCGGCGACCGCCTCTACTGCCAAAAAAATCAAAAATACCAACTTAATTTAAAAAGAATTTTTCTTCATGCCGACAGCTTGGAATTTTCCGGACCGGACGGCCGAACTTTTAAATTTAAATCTCCTCTGCCCGAGGAATTAAACAAGTGCCTAAAAGAGCTAAAAAAATAATCACTTGTCTTCACGGCCAATTTTTGCTAAAATACAGTCATCACCAATAATTAAAGCTATGGCTCATCCGACCCAGAAAAGAACCAAATCATCCAAAAGAAAAAGAAACGCCGGCTTTTCCCTGAAAAAGGCGAGCTTAATTAAATGCCCTCAATGCGGCCGGCCGACTCCGCCCCATCAAGCCTGCCAATTCTGCGGCCGCTATCGGGGTCGCCAGGTAATCAAGCTGAAAAACAAACAAAAAACCGCCCAGCAGAGAGACAAAGAAAGACGCCAAAAAACCCGGGAAAAAGAAGCTGAAAAGCAAGCGAAAAAAGACCAAAAAACTTCAGAAAAGAAAAATAACCGGTAAATTCAAGCGTTATGGCTAATCGACATCTCAGCCGAACGATTGTTATTCAAACCCTCTACCAATGGGATTTTAATGATCAAGCCGAAGACCTTTCCAAAATTCTGGGACAAAACAAAAAAAACTTCGCCCCTCAATTTGATGATGGCGGCTTTGCTGAAAAATTGATTCAAGGAGTTATTAAACATCAAAATGAAATTGACCAGCTAATCACTAAATGCGCCCCGGAATGGCCGCTTGAACAGATTACAATTATTGACCGAAACATTCTCCGACTCGGAATCTATGAGTTAAAATTTGATCCGAGTATTCCGGCCAAAGTCGCCATCAACGAAGCGATTGAACTGGCAAAAACTTTTGGCGGCCAGTCGGCTGGAAAATTTATCAACGGCGTCCTCGGAGCAATTTATAAGGAAATAGGAGAAAAAGAAATTGACAAGAAAAAAAACAATTTATGAAAAATATTCCCGAGCTGGAAAAAAAACTTGGAATAAAATTCAAAAATAAAGACATTTTGATTGAAGCGACCACCCATCGTTCTTATATCAATGAACATCCGGAATTTCACCTCAATCACAATGAACGGCTGGAATTTCTCGGCGACGCCGTTCTGGAGCTGATTGTTACTGAATACCTTTATAAAAATTACCCTCAACCCGAAGGAATTTTAACTAATTGGCGAGCCAGTCTGGTTAACCGAGCAAACTTGTCAAAAATAGCCGAAGAATTGGAAATTGAATCTTTTGTTTCAATGAGCCGGGGAGAAGCAAAAGACAAAAAAACCAAAGCCCGGCAGGTAATTATTTCCAACGCGGTTGAGGCGATTATTGGAGCAATTTTTCTTGACCAAAAAATCACCGGAGCCAAAAAATTTATCAAAAAAAATATCCTTTCAAAACTTCCCGAAATTATTGAACAAAAACTTTACATTGATCCTAAAAGCAATTTTCAAGAACGGGCGCAGGAAAAGATCGGCCAAACGCCGATTTATCAAATCATCAACTCTCAAGGACCTGACCACGCCAAAAAATTCAAGGTCGGAGTCTATCTCGGTAAAGAATTTATCGCCGCCGGCAGCGGCTCAAGCAAACAAGAAGCTCAAGTTAAAGCGGCCCAAAAAGCCCTAAAGAAAAAAAAATGGTAAAATAATAAAAATATGGACTTAGAAAATTTTTTTCAGCAGGCGATTGAACAGCAAGCATCCGACGTTCATTTAATCGCCAATCTTCCTCCTTATATCAGAGTTGACGGAATTCTCAAGCCGCTCGGCGGGAAACCGGTTTCAACCAAGGAAATTGAGTTGATGGTTAAAAATATCATTGACCAAACTAAATTCAAAAAATTTACCATTGAAAAAGAACTTGATTTTGCCTATGAAACCAAGGACCATTCCCGTTTTCGAGTCAACCTTCACTGGGAAAAAAACAACATCGGACTTTCGGCCCGAACAATTCCGGCGACCATTCCGACCATGGAAGAAATTGAGATGGCTCCGGTCATCTATGATCTCTGCAATCTTAGTCGGGGGCTAATTATCGTCACCGGACCAACCGGTTGCGGAAAATCCACTTCTCTGGCAGCAATGATTAACTATATCAATAAAAACCGCAAGCTGAATATCATCACCCTGGAAGACCCGATTGAATTTATCTTTAAGCCGGAAAAAAGCATTATTCGCCAACGCCAACTCGGAAATGACATACTTTCCTTTCAAAGCGGTTTGATTCACGTCCTCCGCCAAGATCCCAATGTTATTATGGTCGGAGAAATGAGGGATTTGGAAACTATCGCTACCACCATCACTTTAGCTGAAACCGGCCATTTGGTTTTCGCCACTCTCCACACTTATAGCGCCGCCCAGACAATTGACCGAATTATTGATATTTTTCCGCCTCACCAGCAGAATCAAATCAGAATGCAAATTTCAATCACTCTTCAAGGAATTATCTCCCAACGGCTTCTCCCTAAAAAAGGCGGCGGCCGAATCGCCAGCCGAGAAGTCTTGATTAAAACCCCGGCGATCGCCAATCTAATCAGGGAGAATAAAATTTCACAAATAAAAACAGTCATTCAAACAAGCGCCAAAGAAGGCATGATTTCAATGGATAATTATTTAACCAACCTTTATAAACAAGGACTAATCACCAAAGAAACACTTGACGCCAACCTCTATCTCTTTAAAAAAACAGACAAAAGCGCCTTCAAAAAAGTGGAGGCAATGATAAAAAAATAATCTCAAAAAAATAAAACAGGCGCCTTTCAGGCGCCCTTGTTTTCTATCGCCTTTTTTGGTAGAATTAATTCACGCCCTCGTGGTGAAATTGGATATCACGCTTGGCTTCGGACCAAGTATTTTAGGTTCGAGTCCTAACGAGGGCGCTGCGAAAAATCATCAAATTCACCTCGCCCTGCTTACGAAAAAATCCGCGCCAACATAAACGAATTTTTGCCGCCGCAGGCAGTGAAACTATTTTTCAAAATAAAACGCCGTAAAAAATAGTTTTTAGTAAAAAGGGAATAAACTTATTCCTCAACAATCAAGCGCCTATAGCTCAGTTGGTAGAGCAGCGGCCTCTTAAGCCGACGGTCGGGGGTTCGAATCCCTCTGGGCGCACCAGAACCAGACGTTCGGATTTTTCAGAAACCATTTTTGGGGCGGCACACAGCGCCACCCATTCATTTTGCAGCTCACCGACACCTGATAAGCCGCCAACCGCCGATCATTCCAATTAAAAACAGCGCTGGACAACCGACAAACGCAAATAAAAAGAAAAAAGATTCATCACCGCCTAACCAAAAATCTTGGCCAAAAAAATAAATCATTAAGCCGTAAAGAAAATTGTGAAGCAGGATACTTGGAAGAAATCCAAAAGCCGCTCCCCCCATAATCATTAAAAAAGTCTTTAGCTCGTGGCTCAAAGACAAACGCCAAGCGAGAAAAAATTGAATTAAACCAAAAAGAAAGAAAAAACAGGCAGCTAGAAAAATAACTGGAAAAAAAATTCTCTTTGGAAGCGGCATAGCGAAATAAGCTAAAATCAGAATAAAAAGAGCGGTTAAAGTCCAAAAAGATTCCAAAACCGACTTAAAATCATTTTTCATTATTTTTAATTATTAATTGCTTTTTCAATTATATCAAAAAAGAGAGCAGGGCAAAAAATCCTGTTCTCTTTTTTGAATCCAATTATTCCTTCTTAAAGTCCGGGTTGCTGATTCTGGCCGTCAACCGGAGCTTCCGAAGATTCAGTTTCCGAAAGAGGAGTAGTCGGCTCTTGAGCCGTTTCCTGAACTGGAGTCGCTGATTTTTCCTGAACTTTCAAAGCTTCTTTAAGATTCTTTCCGGCTTTAAATTTGGCCACAGTCACCGGAGGAATGGTAATTTTTTCCTGAGGATTGCGGGGATTGATTCCTTCCCGGCCTTTCCGCTGGCGGGCTGAAAAACTTCCAAAACCGGCTAGAACGACTTCACCGCCCTGTTTCAAAGTTTCAGTAGTAATTTCAATAAAAGCATTAATCGCTTCTTCCGCCTGAGGTTTGGAAATACCAATTTTTTCAGCAATCCTTTCGGAGAATTCTGCTTTGTTCATATAATTGCAGCCTCCTTTCTTTATTTAGCCCTGATGGACAACAGAGCAATTTTTATTCAATTATTCTTGAAGCTGATTCTCATCAGACTGCTCCGAATCATCGGTCTCTTCCTGACCTTTTTGTCCGTTTTCAAAAGATTCGTCAGTGGGCTGAGCTTCACCGGCCTCCTGCTGATTTTTGGCGCCGCCAAAAAAATTTTTTAGAAAATCCCAAGCCATAACTCTAAAATTATTTGTTATTTACTTTTTTTGTCTGAAGACAAAAGTCTCCCGACCGCAAGACCTTTATATTTTAATAATTTTATCAATCCGTTCAATTTTCCGAGTAATCATTTTCTTAGAATCAATCTCCAGATAAACAGCGTTAAACTGACATTCTCCCCACTCCGGCAAATCGTGCTTCTTTGATCCTCGGCCGCCTTCCAAAAAAAGATTAAAAACTTGACTTTTTTCCGCTCCGATAACCGAATCGTAATAACCAATCATTCCAGCGTCGGTGAGATAACCAGTTCCCTGGGTAAGAATTTTTTGGTCACAGGTTGGAACATGGGTGTGAGTGCCAATGACAGCGCTGACTCGGCCGTCAAAATACTGGCCGAAAGCATTCTTTTCCGAAGTCGCTTCGGCGTGAAAATCCACTAAAACCGGAATTTGAGGATATTGCTTTAAAATTTCCTCACTGGTTTTAAACGGACAGTTCAACCGACCGGGAATAAAAACCCGACCAAGTAAGTTCACCACCAACAATCTCTCCCGACCGAGAATAATTTCCCGAAATCCGACTCCCGGCCAGCTCCGAGGGCAGTTAGCCGGCCTGATAATTGCCGGGGGTTGGCGGTCAAGAATTTCCAAACTGTTTTTCCGAGCCCAAACATGATTGCCGGAGGTAAAAAAATCCACGCCTGTTCTAATCATTTCATTTAAAGTATCTTCGGTAAAACCGATACCGTGGCTAAGATTCTCACCGTTGGCAATTACCAAATCCGGCTGATATTTCTTTTTCAAAGAAGGAAGCTCCTTGGCAACCGCCCGCCGGCCGATTTTACCGACGACATCCGACAAGAAAATTATTTTCATAAACTACCTGGCAAATTCAACTACCCGCTTTTCTCTAATAACATTGACTTTTATTTCTCCGGGGTATTTTAACTCAGCTTCAATTTTATCCGCCAACTCTTGGGCGAGCTTAACCGCTTGAAGGTCGTCAATTTCTTCTGGAGTGACAAACACTCTGATTTCCCGGCCAGCTTGAATGGCATAAGCTTTTTCAACCCCTTCAAAATTTTTGGCAATATTCTCAAGTTCTTCCAGTCGCTGGAGATAATTTTCGTAATTGTCTTTTCGGGCACCCGGCCGAGCGCTTGAAATGGCATCGGCCGATTTGACGATAATTCCCTCTATGGTTGAAGGCCGAGTTTCGTGATGCTCCAAAACCGGCTTAATAACCGCTTCAGACACTCCGAATTTCTGGCAAATATCCTGACCAATTTCCGGATGAGTCCCTTGAACTTCGTGGTCAACCGCTTTTCCGATATCATGGAGTAAACCGGCCTTTTTGGCGGTCGGAACATCAGCTCCCAAATCCTTGGCGAGTAGTCCGGAAAGATGAGCAACTTCAATTGAATGATTAAGAATATTCTGACCATAACTGGTCCGGAATTTTAACCGACCAAGAATTTGAATCAGTCTTTTATCCAAACCGGCCACTCCAACTTCATAAACAGCGTTCTCGCCGGCTTTCTTAATATCTAAAGCGACTTCTTTTTTCGCTTCCTTAATTGCTTCTTCAATTCTGGCCGGTTGAATCCGACCATCTAGAATTAATTTTTCCAAAGCGATTTTCGCCACTTGGCGCCTTAAAGGGCTGAAAGACGATAAAGTAATCGCTTGAGGAGTGTCGTCAATAATTATTTCAACTCCGGTTAACTGTTCAAATAACTTGATATTCCGCCCTTCTCGGCCGATAATCCGTCCCTTCATTTCTTCGCTCGGCAAATCAACCACTGAAGAAGTTGTTTCTTGAGCTTGGGAAGCGGCGCAGCGCTCAATTGCTAGAGAAACCATATCTTTGGCTCTTCTATCCAATTCCTCCGAAGCTTCGCTCTCCAGCTTATTTATCCGTTGGACTAAAGTTTCGCCAATATCTTTTTCAATATTGTCTAAAAGAACTTTTTCAGCTTCTTTCCTGGTTAAGCCGGCAATTTTCTCAAGCTTAGCCAGCTGTTCTTCTTTAATCTTGACGATTTCCTTTTTCGCCTTTTCAACTTTATCAATTTTTTCGGAAAATTCCTGTTTACGATTCTCTAAATCAAGAATTTTTTGGTCAAAAAGCGATTCCCGCTTTTCCAACCGCCTCTTGGCGGCTAAATTTTCTTTTTTGGTTTGACGAGCCTCAACTTTGGCGTCTTCAATAATCTTGAAAGATTTTTCCTGACCGGCCAACAAAATATCCTTTTGCTTTGTTTTAGCGTCAGAAATCAGTTTTTCAATTTTTTGTTCAACAGTATTCTGGCGATTTTTCACCCATTGACGACGAACTAAATAACCGCCGAAAAATCCAACCATCAAAAAACCCAGTGCCAAACCAAGATAAAAAATCAAATACCACATTATTAGGGTCCTCTCTAAAGAGGAATCTAGCCTGCTTGCTTTTACTCCTTAAAAATAAATTTTAAAGGAAAATTAATAAATAAATTCGGAATTGAGATGAATATCAGATTATCTTTTAAATAGGTTATTTTTTGTCTAAATCTAGCGATATTTCAAAAAAACGGCTAAATTCCTGTTTATGATTTAAATTATTTTAGTGATTTTATCTTATCACAAAAAAACCAAATCAGTCAATTTTTCCAATAACTTTGTCAATTAGACCGTAATTGACTGCTTCTTGAGCGCTCATAAACTTATCCCGGTCAGTGTCTTTCTCAATTTGGGAAAAACTTTTGCCGGTATGATGAACTAAAATTTTATCCAATTTTTCTTTAATCTTCAGCATTTGTTCGGCCCGAATTTTAACATCAATCGCCTGGCCTTCGGCTCCGCCCATCAACTGATGAATCATAATCTCGCTATGGGGAAGGGCGAATCTTTTCCCGGCGGTTCCGCCGGCCAGAATAACCGCCGCCATACTTCCGGCGCTCCCGAAACAAATTGTCGAAACTTCTGACTTAAGATATTGAATAGTGTCGTAAATCGCCAAACCGGCCGACACCGAGCCACCCGGAGAATTGATATAAAGCTTAATTCCCCGCTCTTGATTGGCGCTTTCTAAAAAAAGCAACTGGGCGACAATTAAATTAGCGACATTTTCATCAACCGCCGAACCGAGAAAAACAATCCGGTCTTTTAGTAACCGGGAATAAATATCATAAGCTCGTTCGCCAAAATTGGTTTTTTCCAGAACAGTTGGAATAATCTGCATATTAAATGATTATTATTTCCTCTCTAAAATATCATAAAGCCCCAAAAAAATCAAACCGAGAAAAAATTTCGCTCCTAAATAAAATTAAACCACCCAAAGCCGGCCGGCTCGTTCTTCAATAGTCCAAGGAACAGTAAAACCGGCCGCTTTTTGGTGGCCGCCGCCCCCGAACAGCCCGGCCAGCCGAGAAACATCAACCCCTTCAACAGTCGTCCGAAGACTTGCTTTTAATTCACCCGGTTTAATCCGAAGAAACATTACCGCTGAAACTTCTCCGGCGATGTTAAGAAAATTAACAAAACCGGCCGCCTCCTCTTCATTAAGATGATATTTTTTTAATTCCTCTTCTTTAAAATAGCTGATTGCCAGCTTTAATTCCCGGTTAATTTTCAGTCGGGAAAGTAACAAACCCCAAAACCGAAGGCTGTCAATCGACCGATTAAAAAAAATTTTCTTAATAATGGCTGAAAATTTTCCTCCGGCGACAATCAACCGCCCGGCGGCCGCCAGAGCTTCTCGGCTAGTGGCGGCGTTGGTTAAGCCGCCAGTATCACTTAAAAGGCCGGTTAAAAGACAATTGGCGGATTCAGAAGGAATCGGCCGGTTAAGGAATTCAAAAAAATAAAAAATAATTTCCGAAACCGAACTTGCTTGAGAATCAACCAAATTAAAATTTCCAAATCCCTGATTACTGGCGTGGTGATCAATATTGACAACAGTTGTCCGGTTCAGCCGTTCCGGCAAAACTCCGGTATGAGCCCAATCGCTTGAATCCAGAACCACCGCCAAATCCCAACCGACGTCAAGCAACTCCCGGTCAGCGCTGAAAGATTCAATACCAAGCAAAAATTCCAAATCACCCGGCGGCTGATCAACAGCAAAAATCGCCGCTCGCTTCCCTAAATTATTAAGATAGTGAAAAAGAGCCAGAGCCGAACCGCAGGCGTCGCCGTCCGGATTTTTATGAACAACCAAAAGAATTGTTCCCGCCTCCTGAAAAAGGCGGTCAAGCCGCCTGAAAGACGACAAAGTCATAGTAGATTTTATTTAACCGGAATTTTTTAAGTTATCCAAGAGAAAATCTATTTCTTCAGCTTTGTCTAAAGAATCATCAGATAGAAAAGTGAGCTTGGGAACGCTTTTCAAAACAACCTTCCGATTCAAAAGCCGGAAAAGCTCTGAAGCTTGAGATCTTAAAATTTTCAGAACTTCCGACTGCCGACTGCTTGGAAGCACGCTGAGATAAACCTTCGCCCAACTTAAATCCCGGAAGACTTCAACTTTAGTGATAGTCGCTAGAATCCCCTTGGGAAAATCAATTTCTCGATTGATAATTTCTCCGAGCTCCTTTTTGATTAACTTGTTAACCTTAACAATCCGCTCGGACATAAAGTTATTTTTCCTTAGTTTGGTAAAATTCCAAAATATCACCCTCCTGAATAACCGGCTCTCCTTGAAAGCTGACTCCGCATTCTTGGCCGGCGGAGACAGAGTCAACCGCCTGCTTGGCCGATTCAAGTCGCTCAACTTTTCCGGAAGAAACCGCTTGCCCGTTCCGTTCAATAATCACCGTCTCTGAAGATTTAATCGTTCCCTCAATCACCCGGCCGCCGACAATCATTTTTTTGGTTTCCTGACGGAAAACCTTCAAAACTTCCAATTTTCCGAGAATTTTAGTGACAACTTCCTTCTTCTTTTTTTCAGCAATTTTCTTTTCTATTTCTTCCACTAAATGATAAATCACTTGGTAACAGCTGACAGTCACTCCTTTATCCCGGGCAAAATTGGCGACCGGAGCGGTCGGCTTGACATGAAAACCAATAATCTCGGCGCCGGTCGCTTCGGCCTTTAAAACATCGGCTTCAGTAATTATTCCAAGGCCTTTGGAAATTATTTTAACCTTAACTTCGGGCATTTCCAATTTGGCCAAACTTTCAATAATCGCCTCCAAGGAACCGAGAACGTCAGCTTTAACAATTAAATTGATTGATTCTTGGTCAGGCGAGCCAGCCGCCGGCTGCTGGACGGAAAAATCCTTTTCCTGCTTAATTTTTTGTTTTTTTAAATCTTTAGTCAAAGATTTCGGGTTTTCAGGAACTTCCAGAATACTCCCGACTTCCGGAGCGATTTTTAAGCCGAGAATTTTTGCCGGCGTCCCGGGAACGGCTTGGGTTGTTTCCCGGCCCCGAAAATCTTTCAATGAACGGGCTCGGCCGAGATAAAGATTGCCCAAAGCAAGCTGTTCCCCGGTCTTTAGAGTTCCGGCTTGAATTAAAATCGTTGCCACCGGCCCTTCACCTTTATCAACATGAGATTCAATAATTGTTCCAATTGCCAAACGATCCGGATCGGCCTTCAATCGCTCTTTCTCTAAATCGGCCAAAAGAACAACTGTTTCCAGTAAACCGTCAATCCCGGTTTTTTCTTTGGCTGAAACCAAAACACAGATTGTTTCGCCGCCCCAATCTTCAGGAGCCAGATTAAGAGCCGAAAGCTCCTGCTTAATTTTCTCCGGATCGGCTTCTGGCCGGTCAATTTTATTAATTGCCACTAAAAAAGGCAATTTGGCGTCCTGAATAATCTTAATCGCTTCTTTGGTCTGAGGCTGAACTCCGTCATCAGCGGCGACAACCAAAATAGCGATGTCGGCCACTCGAGCGCCCCGAGAACGCATCGCGGTAAAAGCTTCATGGCCGGGAGTATCAATAAAGGTAATTAACCGCCCGTTCTTTTCAATTTGATAAGCACCGATATGCTGGGTGATTCCGCCGGATTCGCCGGCAGTGACATTGGTTTCGCGAATCGCGTCCAAAATTTTGGTTTTACCATGGTCAACATGCCCCATCACCACCACCACCGGCGGCCGGGGTTGAAGTTTTTCTTGAGAATCGGAAATAATTTTTTGGAGCTTTTCTCGGGCGGCTAAAGAAGCTTGCTCTTCCAATTCAACCGATTCAACGGCAGTCGGCTTGAATCCAAGCTCCTGGCTGACGATTGAAGCGGTTTCAAAATCAATCTCTTCGTTCATTGAAGCGAGCACTCCGTTTTTCATCAGCTCCTTCAAAAGCTGATTAATCGGAAAATCCATTAAACCGGCAAGTTCCCGGACAGTAATTGTCGGAGGAATCTTAATTTCCTTGGCTTCAGCTTCTTCCTGGACCCCCGACTCTTCTCCGGCTTCGCCTCTGATTTTGGCGATTTCCTCGGCTTGGTGCCGTTTTTTCTCATCAGACCGCCAAGCTTTGATAATTTTATCGGCAATCCGATCATCAACTTTAATCGCCCGGCGGCCAATATCAAAACCAAGCTTAGGAAGTTTTTCAAAAAGCTCTTCGGTTGTTATTTTTAATTGTCGGGCTAATTCGGTGACATTCATATATCGGATTGTTTTTAAATTATCTCTTAAGTATAGCGAAAAAAGAGAAAAAAATCAAAAACAGTTTGAAAAAAAAGAAATTTCGTGATAAATTTAATCAAGAACGGTCACGTAGCCAAGTGGTAAGGCGGCGGTCTGCAAAACCGCTATACGCGGGTTCGATTCCCGCCGTGACCTCTCTGAAAATAAAAGACCCGCCAAATCCGGCGGGTTTTTAGTAAATCTCGGCTGTCAAATACTTTACTCCAAACGCTTTTGCTTCCTGGCGGCTCGGCATCCAAATATCAAGCCGGTAATAATAACGGGGATTCATTCTATCTTCAACAGTGAATATTTTTTCCGAGTCAAACTCGGGCAGCTTCACTTTAGTTCCAAAAGGCAGAAAATTCCCGGCGATTATTCCTGATTTCACCCGTTTACCGCTGGCGGTAATAAAAGGAGAACTGTCGCATTGATCAATTGTTGAAGAATAGGCGGTTACCGCCACCTTAACAACCCGACGCGGTTGGCGGTTAATAATCGCCGGAAGCCGTCCAAGCCGAAAATTCGGCCGGCCGTCCAAAATAATCAATTCCGGAAGATTTTTTCTAGCTAAAATCTCTTGGTCGCCGACCAAAAAAACCACCCGGTTGCCGGCCGAAGAATATTGGGGGAAACTTAGCTGAAAAATCGCGATTGCCGCCAAAAATAAATAGATCTTTCTTGAAAAATTAAACATTTAACTCTTGGTTAAGAAAACAAAAACCTCTCAACTAACTTGAGAGGAGTCTATCACCTTAACAAAAAACCGTTTGGCAGTCAAGAGCCTGTCTTTAGTTATCTAAAAACTAAATTCTGTTTAATTTCTTTTGAATCAAAAAAAATAAGCCAAAATATTCATCTCAATTTTAACAAAATGGTTATGTTTTTTTCTTTATAATAATGCAAAATAAAAAGGCGACTAAAAGTCGCCTTTATTTAGAATCAACACGCTTTAAGCGCTTTTCTTAAGAATTTCAACTCTTTTTGAAGCTCGTCAGGACCTGAATACTCCCCCTCCAAAATAACCGGAGCGTTCTTCCGAGCCAGAGCTTTGTTGAGAAAATCAACAATTTCCCGATTGTTGTCCGCCCGGCAAACCAAAGCGTGATTATTGTCCTCGGTCTGGCCACTGACGTGATAGTGAACAATTCTGTCGCTGAAAGCATCCAGCAACTCTTGAGCGTAAACCATTGAAGGGTCGTGCTCAAAGGCGTGCTGGAGATCCAAAACAAAACCGCAATTCGCCTTTGCCACCAAATCGACAAGTTCGTTCAAAACAAAACCGCTTGTCTTGTTTTTGTCCATGTTTTCAATGGCTAAAGGAACACCTTTATTCAGAAACATCTGATAGACTTCCCAAGGGTATTCCCCGTCAACTTTCTCAGGATGAGTTAAAGCGGCTGAAGCGCCGAAAGACCCAACCAACTCGCCGGCCAACGAAACTTCTTCCGGGCGATAATGGCTAATTCCGGAAAGGTGTAACGAACGATAGCCGCAAACCTTCCGAAGAAACGAACCGTTTTTAAGCAGGAATTTAATCCGTCTACTTTCCCGATCCCAGCCTCCAAGAGGAACCTCAAAGGCGTTTGACTGAACTTTTCCGTTGCTTAAAATCCTTTGGTGTCCTGAAAGTGAAAAATCATCCTTAGCAAAAACCCAACCGGTCGACGGACCGATTATCAACTGTCTGCTGGCACTACTCACTAATCGCTACCTCCTTTTCTTTTTTAAAGAACCAAACTTTAAACCAGCAAAAAACAACTCTCAAGAGTATAACAAATAATTTAAAAAATGTCAAAAAACCGGATTTTAAAAATCCGGAATTTTAAAAAAGAAAAAAACGCGACAGAGTATTTACGCAACCAAATCCAGACCTATTTTGAATAAAAATAATCGGCTGCCGCCGCTGAATTTCGCGCCAACAAAATTGGCGCACCGCTTAAAAATCCAACACAAACATCGGCCGGCTATTTTTCTCCAATCGTCTCCGATGCTACCGCCTAAATCCCGCGTATCTTCTCCAACTGAATAAAAAATTTTCTTTGTTGCATAATATTTTAGCTGTCCTATTCGTCCTAAAATAAGAATTTCTTCTGAATTTTCTTCAGATGATTTTTCCTTGGGGGAGTTTAATTAATTGATTTTTTTAATAAAATTTCCTTCTTTTAAATGTTCTTCAAAATTAACACATCTGTTTCCGTCAAAGCATTTATTCTCCCCGCAGTCGCAAATTTTTACCTCCCGGCTGTTTTCTGGAGCACAGCCGCAAGCACCGATAACGCAGGTA
Source organism: uncultured Gammaproteobacteria bacterium (assembly GCA_964608895.1). Taxonomy (GTDB): domain Bacteria; phylum Patescibacteriota; class Patescibacteriia; order 2-01-FULL-39-33; family 2-01-FULL-39-33; genus CAZSPT01. The sequence continues at coordinate 17,073 of CAZSPT010000008.1, forward strand.
TTAGGAAAATGCTCTGTTAAATCACAGCACGATCCAACACTAACAATACCTCCAGAGTTTACGCAGACTCATTCTTTTTCGGCAAAATTAATAGCATATTCCGCATAGCACATATTTCGTTTCATTTCATTGCTAATTTTTTCACAAATAGAAATATCCGGGGAGATGTGCGTTGAAAAATTGCCATAACATAAATCTCGCAATTCTTCTTCCTTGATTCCCGCGCAAATATTAGAATTTTTTTCACTCAAGGCCCTATCTACCAAGCAATCATCTTTATATTTTATTAAACCTTCGGGAGTTTCAAAAGGAATATCGCAAAATGATAATGGCTGTCTAAAAAACGAAAGGCAAAATCTATTTCCCCGGCATAAAGATGGATTTTGTTCCCTGAAAGCCAAACAGCAATTTTTAAAACTCTTTCCTTCTATCGTATTATCGTTAATTTTTTCACAATATTCAGCTTTTATTTCATCCGTCCGTGATTCCCAATGCAATCTATGGATAAAAGCGAAATAACAATCGTTTGAATTTTCCATTTCGTCGCAGTAATAAAATTCGCCGGTGAGAAAACTCAACTCGTAATAACACATCTTTTTTGCTTCCGGCACTTGAATTTCCCGGCAGTAAGATATATCCCGCGCGGCCATACCCTGGCAAAGTTTTTGCTGGTCCGTCTGATCTAAATTCCAACAAAAACTCTCATCTTGATTAGCCACTGCCAAACAGTAATAAGTATCGCCGGGTTTGGAAATCTTCTGACAAATCTCATTTATAAAAGTGTTGGGAATATTTTCAAATGCTTTTTTTTCAGGAATAAAAAAAGTCTTCCACCCAAAAAACAATCCTACTCCCAAAATAATTAAAATTATTACGATTATGTTTTTTTTAGAAAAAATTCTATCCATATTGTTTATTATATAATTATTTTTCCAATATATCAATGTTTCACCCGTAATATTTTTATTTATTGGATTTTATCGGTAATTTCTAATAAAATAAAAAAATAATATCTGGGGAGCCGTTCTTTCTTTAGTCCCTGCTCAATTCAAAGCAATGTTTATATCTTTTACTACTTCATCTGGAAAGCCATCACTGGTACTTACATCAATTTCTTCTAAAATAGCCTCCTAAAGTAAATAATCTTCTGCTGTTTCAAAACCCTCCCTTTTTTCTTTAATTATTGATTCCTCCTTTTTTTTAATTTAGATTCAATAGACTCCCTTGGTTTCTCGTGCTAGTTTGTTAGTTGTTCAAATTTGTTTATATTAAATTTATAAACCAAAAATCGCCCATTAAGGCGATCTCTGGTTCTAACTTCCTTCACAAACTACCTAATTTAGATAAAAAGCGGATGACGGGAATTGAACCCGCGTCCTCGGCTTGGAAGGCCGATGCACTACCATTGTGCTACATCCGCTCAAACAGTCTTCATATTATAACAAAAAACCGCCGAAAATCAACTTTAAACCAAAGGAACAAAAACAAATCCCGGAAATTCTTCTTTAATCAACCCCCCGCCAGAATCTTTATTGATTCGCCAAAGAGACTGGTTAATCGGCAAAACCAGCCGACCGCCGATTTTTAACTGATTGACTAATTGTTCAGGCAGTTTTTCGGCAGCCGCTGAAACTAAAATTCTGTCAAAAGGAGCCTGGTCGGGCGAGCCTAATTGACTGCCGGCCGAAATAATTTCTGCTTGAGAAAAATTATATTTAACAAGATTTTTTCGGCCGAATTTAACTAAAAAAGAAACTGCTTCAATTCCAACGACTTTACCGTCCGAACCGACTATTTCCGCCAACAAAGCGGTCGTCCAGCCAGAGCCGGCGCCAAGGTCCAAAATCTTCTCTCCGGGCCGGGGAGCCAAAAGCTCAAGCATGAAAACGACAGTTGAAGGTTGAGAAATCGTCTGACCCTGGCCGATACTTAAAGGATAATCGCCATAAGCTTCAGCTTGAAATTCAGCCGGAACAAAATCAGCCCGGTCAATTTTTTCAAAGGATCTGATAATCCGGGGAGTTTTTAAAAATCCCGCTTGAAGTTTTTCCAAAAGCTGATTTTTAGTCATTGTTAAAATTAAATTCAGCCAACAGGCTGTACTCCGGTCCTTTTGAAGTTAATTTGGAGTTAAATAATTGACAACGGCTGACTTTTAGAGCCGGCAACTCAATCTGAGGCAAAGGAATTTTTTTTGAATTTTTCAGCCGGGCAAGAGTAAGATGAGGAATCGCCTTCGGCGGTTTGGCTGAAGGAATAATCTCTTGAACCGTTTTCCAAGAGATCTCAGCCAACCGGCGGTATTCAGGACAATCTTGAAAAACCGCCCAAATCATCCGGGGTGGCTGGACTCCAAAAGGGCCAAAAATGATTTTCTGAAAATTAAGGGAGAATTCCGGAATTTTAGAAAAGCCGCCTTTTAGTCGCTCAAGTAAAAAATTCAAACGGTCGGCCGGAAAACAACCGATAAAATAAACTGTTAGATGAAGATTTTTTCGAGCAGTCGGCCGAAGACCGGGATAATCAGCTTGAGAACGCCAGTAATTAAAAATTTCAAGGCAATCTTGAGAAACAGGAACCGCTAAAAAAAGTCGGTTAGTCATAATTCAACAAAAAATGATATAATGAAAAAAATCATAAAAGAAAAAGATGATTGATTTCTTTTATCTTTCTGTTCTCACCGCCGGATTCACCGGCGGAGTTGTTCGAGGATTGGTTGGATTCGTCAAACACCAGTTTTCCTACAAAAATGTCAAATTCAACATCCCTTATTTTCTGGCGATGATGTTTATTTCCGGAACAGTCGGTTTACTGACGGCCGCGACCGTCAAAGAATTAGGTCTGCCACTGTTTGGCTCAACCATCCTTAGCCCGGCTCTAACTTTCGTAGTTGGCTACGCCGGCGGAGATTTGCTTGAAAATCTCTACAAAATTATTGTCAAAAAAAGCACTCTTTACTGACGGTCGTGTCTACTGAACAAAATTCAAAAAAAATCACGCTCCGTTCAGCAACTGCGACTATAATTGACTTTCGAATTTTGGTCGGGCTGGCGGGACTTGAACCCGCGACCTCACGCACCCCATGCGTACGCGCTAGCCAACTGCGCCACAGCCCGAATTATTT
>CAZSPT010000009.1:0-19318 GCA_964608895.1 uncultured Gammaproteobacteria bacterium
AGCCAAACCAAAAACAAAAAAACCAAAAACATTATTTCAACCGTTAAATTGAAAACAATTGTCTTAGAAACAATAAACGGAAAAAATATTCTGCTTGAGATAAAAAGCGGCAAAAAAATCAAAATCACGGCCAAACAAAGCCAAATAATAATCTGACCGGCCAGTTGAAAAATTTTTGGAGTTAATTTCATTTATTTTTGATTAATTTCAAAATGGTAAATTTCAAAAATAACTTCTCCGCGGTTATTTTTAATTTCCTTAGGGACCACTCCTTTAGAGCGGAGTTTTTCGGCAAAAACCTCCATATTATGCCTAATATAATCTATTTTGGAACTTCTGGAATCCAAAACCGAATCATCGGCTCCGAAAATATAATAAACTTCGCCAATTCCCAAAAGTTCAAAACTGGTAAAAATATTACTATCTTTTGGCAAAGATTGCAAAAAATTTCTAAAAGAAAGAGCCGGCAACCGGTAAAAAAAGGGATATTTTTCAAAATACCACATATAGCCAAACCAATTTATTGTGGCGTCAACTAAAATTAAATTCCGACCTTGGGGGGATATTTTTAGTTCAGCTAAAGAATCCGGAAAATAAAGCTCGGGCAAAGGTCCGAAAATTTCGTCCCGGAGATAAAGCTCAAGCTTATTAAAGCCGAGGGTGCCGGGCCGTTCAGCAAAATAACACCAGAACGGCCGGCCGAGCGGCTCTTTTAAAACATTGGTATTTAAGCTGTAAAAACCCTCCCAAGCCAAGCCGAAAATTAAAAAACCGGCCAAGACTTTCCGGAATTTTAAATTGTTTTTAACCGCCGGCAAATTTAAAATTTCAGCGACCGCCAAAATGACGGCAATTAAAGCAATTGGCAGAGCGACCGCGAAAAACCTCGGCTGGGCGCCGAGAAACAAAAACATTAAAATCGCCATTCCGGCGGTCCAGGCAAAAAATTTCTCAGCTTCGGTCGCCGGCCGGAAAAATCCCCTCAAAACCAACCAAATCAGGGAAAATAAACTAACAATCGCCACCGGAAGCGAAGCAGTGTCAAAAAAATTTTTTCCGATTTGAAAAAAATTGGCCAAAAAATCGCGATTCGCTCCCCGTTGAGCGATTCCTTTAAAATCGTCCGGCCGCATTCCGACCATTGAAGACAAAGCGGCGTCAAAATGGCCTCGGGTTTGAAAAACCTGAAAATTATAAATTATCACCGGCGTCAAAATCAAAATCAACAGCAATCCGGCCAGCCAGATATTTTTCTTTAAGAAAATCTTTCTCTGCGAAAAAATCAAGTAAAGACCGGCCGCCGCCGGCAGAAAAATCGCGGTGTATTTAGAAAGCAAAGCCAGTCCAACCGCCGCCGCCCAAAAATAAAGATATTTATTCTGCTTCCGAACAAGATAACGGATGAAAAAAAACAAACTTAAAGCGCTAAAAAAAATCGCTACCCCTTCCAAAAGCCCGGAGCGGGAAATCCAAACAGCATAGGAAGAAATTGCCGCCAGTAAACCGGCTGCTAAACCAAAAACTTTTCCTTTAATTTCCCGAACTGTTAAAAAAAGCAAAACCGTCACTCCTAAGCCAGCCAAAACAAAAGGCAGTCTGGCCGCCAAAACTCCCGGACCGAATAACCGAAAAAAAAGATGCTGACAAGCAAAAGCCAAAGGCGGCGCGTCATGAAAGGACAATCTCGCCCACCAAGGAATTTCCCCAAACCACTCCACCGGAGCCGACTGGTCGCCGCCGAGAAAATCAAACCAGCCAAGCGCCCGAAAAGAATTAATCGCATCATCGCTCAACAAATCAAAATAACCCAAGTTCCAAAACCGCAAAAAAACCGCCAGCGCCATAATTAAAACCGCCAGCCAAAGCCATTTTTTATTGAAATCCATAGTGGTTATTCTCTTTTAGACTCAAGCTCTTCCAACAAACTTTGAAAAGTAGGGTCGTCCGGCTTTATTTCCAAACATTTTTTAATATATTTCAAAGCTTTTTCATTATTTCCTTCCTTTAAGAAAAAATTAGCCAAATAACTGTAAAAAGCGGGGTTGTCGGGATAATCTTCAGCCACCGCCGCCATCATCGGCTCAATTTGGGACTTTTTTTCCGGAAATTCACTAATGTAAAGGTCGGCCAGCCAACGATAATAATCACTCCGAAAAGGCGCCTTTTCAATCGCCAGCTTATAATATTTTTCAGCCAATTCAAAATTATTAAAAGGATAAACATAAAGCTCGGCGACTTCAGCATAGACCGGAGCATAAGCCGGATTGATTTTTAGAGAATTTTGATAATTTTCCAAGGCAAGCTGGTATTCTTTGACTATTTTCAATAAAGTTCCTTGTTTTGCCCAAAGAATAAAATTATTGGGATTTTCTTTTAATTTTTGGTCGTTTTCCCGTAAATTAGCGAAAATTTTGTCAATCTGCTCCCGGGTAAACCCTTGGGCGTGATATTTTTGATAGTCAATTTCTCCTTGAATATCAAAACCTTCCGAATCAGCGACCCGAAAAAAAACCAGCCAACCGGCAGTTAAAATTCCGATTGCCGCCGCCGCGATTAGCAAAAAAATTGCGATTTTCTTCTTCATAGAAAGATTTTATTGTAATTATTTTAACAAAAAAACCAGCTAAAATCAAACCTGCCCCGGAAAAACCGGGGCAGGTCTTGCAATTTCAACAAATTCTATATTATGAAGATTGTTCCTGAATACTCTTCCAAGTATTGGTGGTGCTTAGACCATCAACCAGATAGCCGTTATACCATTGCTTGGCAGTGGTAGCGCTGTGGCTTGAACCGGAATTTTCATACAAATCAGACCAGACAAAATTTCCGTGGCCATCCAAGGTTGTACCAACTTGCTGGTTGCTAAATCCTTGAACCGAGGAAAATCCATTAGGAACATTTTGATGGCCTTCAGCCTGGTGACCACTGATATCAACACCGGTGCTGCTGGCAACGTCGCCCAGTAAAGTAACATTGACCATTTCGCCGGCAGTGCCGTCCGTGCCCTGAACTGTCACTGCTCGGAATTGAAACTGGACTGATTCGCCGCTTGAAATCCTCATCTCAGTGCATATGGCCTCGCTGTCAGGATCTTGCAGGGCGGCTGAGAAGTAAGCATCTTTTTCGCCTTCAGCGCCATCTGTGCCGGCGTCAAAAGCAAGTTTAGTATCGGCAGCCACTCTCTTCCAACTGTTCCAACCGCTCCTCTTGGCCCAAATATTTGCTTTGGAAACTCCAATATCGCTGCCTGAGCTGCCAGAAGTGCTAACTGCGAAGCTTAAGCGGTAAATGGCGATTGTTTCAGCGCTTGGATTGCTGATAGTGAAATCATAAAGAACCGGCTCTCCGGAAATCAAGTAGTTGCCACTCGGCAAATCATTGATTGTCACCGAAGGATAGCTTCGGTGGAGAATCATCGCCGAGCCGGTGCTGGCAGTGTGAGTTTCACTCACAGCGCTGCCGGAATCAACTCCAGTGCCCCGGAACATATTAGTGCCTCCGAAGCCGAGTTTGAAATCAGCGTTGGCGGTTCCGGCTTCATAGATGCTGGAGTTATCAACTTTGGCGGTAGTCGCCTTGATAACCAAGTCAACGCCGCTTGAACCGACCGGAATTTGCAAATCGCCCTGATCAAGAACAAAAGCCTGGCAGACGCTGGACAATGGGCTGTCAATAATCGGATTTGACAAATCATCGGACTTGAAAACCTGGACAGTGGTGACATCGTCTTGATTTCCGGCAGCCGTGCCGGTTTCTCCGCCATCGTCAATACAAATCGCCAAGTCAGTAAGATCAATCGCCTCTTTGGTGGCGGTCAGTTTAACTCGGTTAACTTCATAAGTCTGATTTTCGCCGAGAATCCTGGCGGCCGGCCTGGCGGCGGCAGTATTAATAGTCAAAGTCCCTTTGCCAGTGATGGTGATATCAGCGCCGTCACTCGCTTCATAGCCGCTACCGGTCGGAGTAATCGTGCTGTTGGTTAAAACTCCTTTGGCGGTAACTGGCTTGGTCGAGCCGTCATGATTGATAACAAATTCATCCGTCTGGCCGGAGTAAGTGGCCTCAGTATCCCGGACATCAGCCCTAAGTTGAATTTGACGCTGGGTACTCTTGGAAAGCACCATCGGATCAGTCAAATTAAAAGTGGTTGTTCCGGAACTGTCCTGCGCTTTAATCGGATCCAGCTTACAACCGTAACTGTCGCTGTAAGTGGCGTTCGGGTATTCATCCAAACATTCGCTTTCGCCGCTTAAGCTGGTGTCATAGAGCGTCAGGTTGTCAACATTAATAGAGGTGGCGCTAGAACCTGCTTTAGTTTTTTGATTACCAATAACGATGGCGGTAACCCTGACATCCTCGCCAGAACCAGTTGTGTCAAAAACCCAGGAACCATAGAGAAAATTATCAGTTCCTACAACAACGCTTGAATCGGTCGGACTGCTTTCCCTGGTAATCGTCAATTTCGCGGCTTTAAAGGTCATTGTTGAGGCGGAAACAGCGGCGCTCGGAGTGGCAGTAATTGATTCATCAGTCTTAACTCCGGTCACAGTCATGTTGCTCGGATTAATTTTGTAATAGAAAGTATCATTGCCGGCGAAGCCTCCGGTGCTTTCAATATCGGCGACTACATTTATAACGGTAGTGCCGGTCGGCAATTCAACCGTTGAAGTGTAGGTAATGTCATCGGCGGCGGTGGAATCGGCTGAAGACGGTCCCCAATAAATTTCACCACTGTCGGCATCAACCAATTTAACATTATTAAATTTGGTGCTGTCGGCGGTTGTTGAGCTGTTAGTCAAAACTAGCTGAGTAATACTCACTGACTCACCGGCAACCACAAAGTCAAAAGCGCCCAAGGTTTGGGTATCGCCGTAAGAAACATCTTGAGCTCCAATTGTTGAGCTGGATTCAACCCGCAGAGTTCCGGAAGAAATTGTAAACTGATTGCTGGTCAATTCCGGCAAATCGCCGACTCCGGTCCCGCTGTAAGTCGGGGTCCTGGTGTAGCCGTAAAGCGAGCCTCGGGAAACCACATCGGTTGTTCGGTAAATACCCATCTTAATTGTCCGGGTTGAACCGCCGAGAACATCGGCCTTCAAAGTAATTTCCTCATTTCTGCCCTTTTCAATTTCAACCGGATTATCGCTAAATTCAGCAGTCAAATATTTACCGTCAATGGTAAATTCGGCGTCAATTTCAGTAGTACCGTTAATCAAAAGTTGATAATTGCCAATATCGGTGGACAAAGAGGCAGTGCCGCTCTGGTAATACTTAATCTGCTCAACTTCCTGGCCTTCGGTTGAATCGGCGCTGAATTTGTAGGAAGAAAGGATGTAGCCGGTTGTTCCAACCTTCAAAGTGGAGGAAGTGGCGTTTTCATAACCGCCCCGCTCAACCGTTACCTGGCCGATTGTCAAGGAAGTCATTGTTTGAATGTTTCCAACAATCGGCAAAGAGCCGACAACAGTTGAATCGTCGTCCAAAATAATATTAGCCAAAGTCAAAGACGGGGTCTGACCGGCGGTGCCGGAGGCCATATTTCCGGCCAAGATTATATTCTTGGTAGTGCCGGCCGGAACAGTAAAGTCATTATTGACATTAGCCTGATGATTGGCGTTCAAATTCTGATTGAGACCAATCTGGACGTTGGTATCGCCGTCAATCAAAGCAACGCTGCTAAAATTACTGTCGGCGGAGGCGCCGGTTCTTTCAATAGTGACGCTGTCAACAGTGATATCTCCGTCGGCCGAAGCAGTCAAAGCAATCTTGGTGAATGGCACCCGATTGGCATTACTGACCGCCAAACCAGCGGCCGGGGTATCGCTCGCCAAAGCAACTGTCAAGCTGCTGCCAGCGGCGGCGGAGCTGGAAGATTCCGAACCGGCAACGGTCGTCAAATCGGCTTCTTCGCCGGTAATGGACTCCCCTTCGCTGTAAGTCATTGAAGAAGGAACCGTCACCACTGAACTGTCTTTGAAACCGTTGGCGATAAAAGCGCTGTCTTCAATCGGCCGCTTTTGATCGTCTTCAATATAATAGATGTCGTCGCTGCCCTCGTACTGAACCAAACTGCCGTCCGGCAGATTAGAATCAGCAGTCAAAGCGTCGCCTTTGGAATAGTTGGCTTCAAAACCGTTCTGGATGGTGATTAGCCGATCTTCGTAATCTTCTCCGTAGAGAGCGACTGCCACTGAATCATCGCTGTCGCTGTCCACTACTTCCCTTAAATCGCCGCCGGGAGTTACGGCGTAGACTCTTGGGCTGTTCTTGAACTTAATCAGTTTTGAACCGGGCCGAACAGTAACATTGTCGCCGGCTTCCAAATCGCCGAAATCGCTTTGAGAAACGACTTCTACGGTTTTGCTGTCGCTGCCATAGCCGATATTCGACCAGTCGCCGCTGTACCAAGTCCAAAAGGTGACTTCGTTCACAAACAAATGGCGTTTGTGTTCGGAGTCAACATAATACACTGCCGGATCATCAGCGGTTTTGATTAAATCCCCGGCTGACGGAGAATAACTGGCAGTGGCTAAAGGAACCACTCCTAGAATTCCCGCCGACCAAACAATGGTGGCAATCGCTACAGTGTAAACAAAAAATTTCTTCATAAAAGACCTTTTTGATTATTTTTTAATGAAAGACAATCATTAAAAATTTTAGACAAACATAGAACAAACTCTTTTTTTCTGCCTCCGGCAAATTCCCGCTTCCAAAGCCGCTCTTAAACTCCAAACAGCTCCTGAATTTCGGGACGACCTTTAATTTACCGGCAAAATTTATTGTCTAAAATCCTTGTCATTAATTATTAATAATTTATTTAAATGCCTTTCTAATCAAGTAATTTTTTAGTTGTTTCGCTGGTTTCCTCGGTGCTGGTGGCGTTTTTTTCTTCCAAAACTTCAACTTTTTGAAAAACAGTGCTGGTCGCTTCCCGGTCGTTAGAATTAGACTCAATATTTCCGGATTTATCCAAAATATCTTCAGTAGTTGTTCCGAAACTCTGCTCAGTGGTCGTTCCGGAATCTTCTTCAACTAAAACGTTTTCTTGAAATTCTAATTCAACTTCAGCTTCTTTAGCAAGCGCCCGTGCCTTTTTGGCCGCTTCAGCAGCCAATATTTTACCCTGCTTAACTTTTTCCAAAACTCCCTGAAAATCCTTGCGGTCAAGCAGATCCTTGGCCTGATTAAATGCCTCCCGACTAAGCTCAAGCCGGCCGACGGCCCCGGATAATTCTAATTCTTCGGCTTGAGAATCTTCTTCTCCGGCAGCCTGAGAGTTTTCCTTTGTTTGAAAATCGTCAAATTCCGAAGAAACTTCAGCCGCGGTACTGCTGGCGATCCGGGCGAAAACCTCTTCCGCTCCAATAATATTTTCTTCAACTTTTTTGATTCTCGCCGCCAACCGGAAAATTATTTCGGATTCGGGAATTTCCGCTTCTCCTTTCTGATATTTGGCAATAATAACCTCCAAAGCGCTGTCGGCGGTTTCTTCGGTGGTGCTAATCACTTCCTGAACCTCACTGGCTGTTTTAGTCTCAACTTCTTTAGACAGCTTTTTCTGAACTTCACTAATGTCTTCCTTTAAACGCTGAACATGGCTATCAACCTCCCGGGCGACTTCAACCGCCAACTTCGGCTGGGAATTAAAACTAATTTTGGTTAAATCTTCTTTAACCACCTTAACGTCTTGAGAAATTTTATTGATGGCCAGGCGAATTCGGTCTTCTTTTTGTTGATTATTATCTCCGGGCTGCCGGGCAATTCGGCGAAGTTCATCAACTCGGCGATTAACAAAAGTCATTTGAAGCTTAATTTTTTCATCTTGGGAAAAAGTCAGCGCCAACTGAATCTTCTCGCCCGCTGTTTTGATTGGATAAAGTATATCACCGGCAATACTGGCGTTAGCGCTGCTGACAATCGCGGTATAGCCGAAGAGTATCGCGATAATAACCAAAGTCGCTAAAGCCGGCCTAACTATCCGCTGACTAAAAATTCGGCTGAAATACTGCCAATAAAAAAGATTATCCCGCTGGCTCGTCTCTTTGACAGCCGGCTGAATCTGGCTCATTAAAACTTCCTTATTGGAAGCGGTCCAGTCGCCGTCAACCCGCCCGCCGGCCGAAAACTTCTTGAACCGTTTTAAATTTTCTATTAACTCTTTATTAGTCATTTAAAATAAAAATTGTTAAAAATATTAAAGTTAAGCGAGATTGGAAATATTTTCTTTCAAGGCTTTTAAAGCTCGGTGAATCAGCACCCTTACCGCCCCTTGAGATTTGTTTAAAATCTCGGCTATTTCTGAAATCCCCAAGCCGTCCAAAAACCTCAAAACAATTACTTCTCTATATTCATCCTTCAATCCTTTTAAACCAGCTTTTAATTCTTCCAGCTGAAAATCAAAATTCTGGCTAGCGCCGATAGTCTTCTTATCGGCTAATTCCGGTGTTTTAGGATTATCCAGAGAATATTCTTGCCGCCGCCGCTGATTCTGACGATAAAAATCAATTACAGCGTTCCGGGCGACCATATAAACAAAAGCATTAAGATTTTTAATCTCCCGACCTTCCCTGATGTAATACCATAGTTTTAAAAAAACTTCAGAGGTAAGATCTTGAGCGTCAGCCGAAGAATTAACCTTAAAAAAAATAAATCTGTAAATTCGGCTAACATAAAGGTCGTAAAACTGACCGTAAGCTTCAGGATCCCGACTTTTAACCTTTAAAAAAAGAATTTTTTTTCTCAGAGGATTTTTCATCTCTGTCTACTTTTTAAGACGAAGGAAGGGTAAATTTGTTACAGTTTATCCGGTTAATTATAGTATTAAAAAACCGTTTTTAGCAAGACTAATAAATAAAAACTTGCGTTTTTATAAAAAAAATAATATAATCTGTCTAGACCTGTCTGGACTTAAATTAAAATATGAATAAAAAACAACCAATTAGAATTACTGTCTCTCAAGCAAGTAATTTATTTGGAATTAGTGAAAAAACCGTTCGCCGAGCAATTAAAAATCAAGAAATACTCTATATAGTGGTTAGAGGGATTTATAAAATAAATTTTGAAAGCCTTTTGAAATGGTCCCAAAAAAGAACAAAAGTGAAAAATAAATTTAACCGCCAAGGATTGGGCCGCTATGTGGATAAATGGAAAATAAAAAATCCCCTTTATTCTCCTCACCCTGAACTGGCAAAAACTTCCCAAAAATCAGATGAAAAACAATAATTACTCCAAAACAGCCGGCCGGGGTTGCATTTTTGGAAAAAATAACCTATAATAAACTTGTAATCAGCTTTCCCCGAAAAGGGGATTTTAAATATAGGAAAAAACAGCTTAAATTAAAAAAATGAGCCAATTGGCAAAAACCACCCAATATCTTAAAGAATCAAAAAAAGAGATTAAAAAAGTTTCTTGGCCGACCAGGAAAGAAATAAAGCAGCACACTCTTTTGGTGATTGGAATTTCCCTGGTAGTCGCTTTCTTTTTGGGAGCGATTGATTATATTTTGACAATTATTCTGGGGAAAATAATTTAAAAATATGCCTAAACAAACTCTTAACCTTGGTCGGCGCTGGTATGTCATCCACACTTATTCCGGCTTGGAAGAAGCAGTCGCCCACAATCTTAAGCAACGGATTGAATCAATGGACATGGAAGATAAAATTTTTGATGTCTTGATTCCCCAGGAAAAAAAGATTAGGATAAAAAACGGCAAAAGAAAAGTCGTTGAGGAAAAAATTTATCCCGGCTACCTTTTGGTGGAAATGATTGTTACTGACGAATCCTGGTATGTTGTTAGAAACACCCCTCATGTAACCGGCTTTGTCGGCTCGGGAACCACTCCAACTCCGATTTCTGAAGATGAAATAAAAAATCTCCAAAAAAGAATGGGAGTTGAAGAGCCGGAATACAAAATTGACGTCCAAAAAGGCGAACCAGTTAAAATCACCGACGGCCCGTTTAAAAATATGGAAGGAAAAGTTACTGAAATTGACGACAACCGCGGTAAGATAAAAGTTTTAATTTCAATGTTTGGTCGGGAAACTCCGGTTGAACTTGATTTTCTTCAAGTAAAAAAAATTTAGTTAAACATTATGGCTAAAAAAATAAAAACCGTTATTAAACTTCAAATCCCGGCCGGCCAAGCCAATCCGGCGCCGCCGGTCGGTCCGGCTCTTGGCCAACACGGCCTGAACATCGGTGAATTCTGCCAAAAATTCAACGAAACCACTAAAGAGCAAACCAACGACATTATTCCGGTTGAAATCACCGTCTATGAAGACCGCAGTTATGATTTTGTTTGCAAAACTCCGCCAGCCTCCGAACTTTTGAAAAAAGCGGCTAAAATCAAAAAAGGATCAGGCTCACCTCTGAAAGAAAAAGTTGGTCAGATAACCAAAGCCCAAATTAAAGAAATCGCTGAAAGAAAAATGCCCGACCTAAACGCCCGAGATTTGGAAGCGGCTAGCCGAATCATTGAAGGAACTGCCCGACAGATGGGCCTGAAAGTGAAATAATCCAAAAAAAATGAAAAAAATAAACCACCCTGCTTCAAAAAGATATCTTCAGGCAAAACAACAAGTTGAATCCGGAAAAATTTATCCTTTGAACGAAGCAATTGAACTGGTCAAACAAGCCTCAACTGTTAAATTTAAGGCTGGAATTGAAGCTCATTTTAATCTTAAAATAAATCCCAAAAAAAGCGAAGAGCAAATCAGAGGTTCAATAACTTTACCAAATTCAATCGGCAAAAAAACCACCATAGCAGTGCTCGCCGAAGACAGCCAGCAGCAGGAAACGGCCAAGCAGGCCGGAGCGACAATAGTCGGCGGACCGGAATTGATTGAAGAAATCAAAAAAAACCGGTTGAATTTTGATATTTTAATCGCCACTCCGGAAATGATGAGGCCGCTGGCTCCGGCAGCAAAAATCCTCGGCCCAAAAGGCTTGATGCCAAATCCAAAAGATGGAAGCGTCAGCAAAAATCCAGCCGAAGCGGTTAAAGAATTCCAACAAGGAAAAATCAGCTACAAAAGCGACGATTCCGGCAATCTTCACATTCTTTTGGGAAAAACTTCAATGCCAACCGACAAAATAGCTGAAAATTTCAAAGCTTTTCTGGAAGATCTTAAAAAAAACAGGCCCAGCGGCCTGAAAGGAGAATTTATTCAGAATATTCACTTGTCCAGCTCAATGGGGCCGGCCGTCAAAACCGCCGCTCTTTAACCCGCTATCGCAGCCGCGAAATTAATTTTTTATAAAATCCCCGAAAATCCGGGGATTTTTCTTTCTTTAAAAAATATGATAAAATAAGACATTATGAACCAGAATCAAACACCTTCAGCCGCTTCAAAACATCTTCGTCCAGACTGGGACGAATATTTTATGAATATTACCGAAAAAGTCGCTGAACGGGCAACCTGCGACCGGGGTCGGAGTGGCTGCATCATTGTTAAAGAAAAACAAATTCTGACAACCGGTTATGTCGGCGCTCCAACCGGCCTACCCCATTGCGACGAAATCGGCCATCAATTTCACCAAGTTGTCCAGCCGGACGGCCAAATCTCCCAACATTGCATTAGAACTTCCCACGCCGAGCAGAACGCTATTTGTCAGGCGGCAAAATTCGGCATTCCTTTGAAAGGAGCGACCCTTTACTGCAAAATGACTCCCTGCTATACCTGCGCCAAAATGATTATCAATGTCGGAATTAAACGAGTCGTTTGCCAAAAAGACTATCACGCCAGCCGGCAAAGCAAAGAAATCTTCGCCCAAACAGGCATTAAGCTGGAAATTTTAAATCCTGCCGTTGAACAATATGAAAACCAGTAACAAAATAATTATTGGCTTGGTTGGAGAAATCGCCAGCGGCAAAGACACTGTCGCCGACTATTTGAAAAAAAAGTACCGCTCTGAAACAGTAAGCTTTTCCCAATCCTTGCGGGAGATTTTGAAAATCATCGCCTTATCTGAATCCCGGACCAACTTAGCCAAACTCGGCCAAATTCTCCGAAAAACCTTCGGCCAAGACATCCTGGCCAAGGCAGTCAGCCGGAAAGTGGCCGCTAGCTCCAAAAAAATCGTCTGCCTGCCAAATGTCCGGCTGCCCCAAGATATTAAAACTTTCAAAAAAAATCCAAATTTTTTTTTAATTGCTATTTTCGCCAAATCAAAAACGCGCTGGCAACGGCTAACCAAACGAAACCAAAACAGCGACGATCAAACCAAAACATGGAATCAATTTTTAAAAGACGGCCGGCTGCCGACTGAAAAACAAATCCGAAAAATCGCTTCTCAAGCCGAGTTTCAAATTGACAACAATGGCAATTTTAATCAGCTTTACCGTCAAGTGAGTGAAATTGTCAGAAAAATAACCGAATTTAAAAATGTTTAAAAACAAAACTAAAGGAAAATTCATCGTTATTGAAGGTTTAGACGGCTCCGGCGCCTCAACCCAAACAGCCAACTTGGAAAAATTTTTCAAAAAACGCGAAGAAAACTGGTGGTTCACTCAGGAGCCGACTGCCGGCCCGATTGGAAAAATAATCAAAAAATATTTGACTAAATCCCAGGAGGAAATCAGCTCGGTCTCCCTTCAGCTTTTGTTCGCCGCCGACCGCGACGACCATCTTAATAAGGAAATTCTGCCAAAATTAAAAAAAGGGATTAATGTGTTCTCCGACCGTTATTTCTTATCCTCTTTGGCTTATGGTTCGTCCGAAGTCAACGACCAGGACTGGCTCTATAAAATCAACGACCTTTTTCTGCTTCCGGATTTGACGATTCTGCTGAAAACTTCAGTTAAAGTCTGCCTTGAAAGAATTAAAAAAAACCGCACTGGCCTGGAAATATTTGAGAGCCGAAAAAAACTGGAAGATGTTTGGAAAATTTACGAGCTGCTTTCAAAAAAATATCCCAATATCAAAATCATCAATGGCGATAAATCAGAGCCGGAAGTCTTTCAATCAATTAAAGAAAAAATCGCTAAAATAATCTAAAAAAAAGGGAAAATCCGGAAAATCCAGTTGGCAATGTTCTTATTGACAGCTGATTTTTTATCTGCTAAATTAAGGCCAGTTCTTTTGAAAATTAAACTCAGGCTTTCAACAACAAAATAAGGAGAATTACAATTGCCAAAAGGAAAATTAATCGTAATTGAAGGCGGCGATGGCTCAGGAAAAATGACTCAAGCTGAAATGCTGATAAACCGGCTCAACCAAACCGATCAAGCCAGTGAAAAAATCGATTTTCCCCGCTACGAAGACAACTTCTACGGTCAGATAATTAAAGCTTATCTCAACGGAGAATTCGGCTCGCCGATCGCCGTCAGTCCTTGGCTGGCCGGCCCGCTTTATTGTTTTGATCGCTTTGAATCCCGCTTAAAAATTAAAGACTGGCTTGAACAAGGAAAAAATGTTGTCGCCGACCGCTATCACACTGCCAATGTTATTCATCAAGGAGCAAAAGCGGCCTTTACTTGCGATGACGAATTTGACCAATTAATTTTCCAAAAACTGACCCGGTTTTTGGAAAAATTGGAATTTGAATTTCTGGAAGTCCCCCGGCCGGATGTGGTTATTTATCTCCATGTTTATCCGGAAATCGCCCGAATAATGCTTGAAAAAGCGGCTAAACAGAGCGGACAACCGCTTGACGGTCACGAGCAGAATCTAAAATACGCCAAACAAGTTGAAGAAACCGCTTTAAAGGCGGCTAAACAATTTGGCTGGAAAGTCATTGAATGTTGCCAGGACAAAAACACTATTCTTTCCCGGGAAAAAATCCACCAGTTTATCTGGCCGGTGGTTATTGAGACAATTAACAGCAACCCTGATAAGGAGAATTAAGATGAACAGTCCTCAAGTAATCGCAGACTCGGTCAAAGATTCTGAACAGTTCCCCAACCTGGCGGTTGAAGCCGAAAGCGTCCCCGAAGCTTTTTTCATCGCGATGAAAAAAGTCTGGAATCAAGGATTAGCGATTAGAACCGAATATGATCGCCAAAACAGCCAAGGGGATTTTATTGATCCGCCCAGCCGGGACAGCCGAATGATGGTGGTGATCAAAAATCCTTTCTCGCAGCCGCGATTTCCTCCGCTTTCTTTTTGCGAACTCGGAGTTTATCTCGCTGAAATTATGGGAGTTAAGGACAATTTGGTGGTGCCGTTTTTAACGCTTGAACAGGTAGCCGATGGCCGGGAGTTGGACAACACTCAATGGCCCTATACCTATCATCAGCGGCTTTTTAAACATCCAAGTTCAAAAAACAATCTAATCAACCAGATTGAGCTGATTTTAAAACGGACGGCGGACACTCCCCATACTCGCCGGGCGGTCGCGACGACGGCAATGCCGGCAATTGACCCGTTTCTTCAGGAAGACATTCCTTGTCTCCGGGAAATCCAAATCCGTTGCTCCCCTTCAAAGAAAGGCGGCTTTTGGCTAAATTTCCTAACCGTTTGGAGATCTCGAGATCTCTACAAGGCTTGGGGCGACAATGTTATTGCCTTAACTTTTCTTCAGCAATGGCTGGCCGGCGAACTGACTAAAAGAATCGGTCAACCGGTCCGAGTCGGTTGTTATACTGATTTCAGTATGTCACTTCATATTTATGGCCAGGACTTTGAAAAAGTCGGAGGCGACCGAGAAAAAGGGCTTCAGAGTTTTTTTGAAACTTTCAAAACCGCTAATGACTTAATTGCTAAATCTCTTGACGGGGAATCAGCCAAGGAGATGATGATGATTCCCCAGCTTAAAAACCTAACTTCTCCAACGGCGGTCAGTCAGTGGAAAATGGGCCCAAAGGAGATTAAAACCGTCAATTGGCTGATTGACGGCCTGGAAGACGGCTCGCTGGAGCCGTAACTAAACACCCGCTCTTCAAATGAAGAGCGGGTTTTTTATTTCAGCCGCTTTTTAAAAAAAACTTTAATTGTTTTTTGATTGATTTTTTTCTTAAAAAAAGCTAAGATAAAAAAAACAGAAACCATTAACCCATCAACAACCAATGGCTGAATATCTACCAATAATCGGACTGGAAATCCACGCCGAGCTAAAAACCAAGACCAAAATGTTCTGTTCCTGTCCGAACGGCTATTATCTGGCCGAACGACCGAATGAAAACGTTTGTCCAATCTGCCTCGGTCATCCCGGCACTCTGCCGGTAATCAACCGGCAGGGTCTTGACTGGACGATTCTGGTCGGTCTGGCTCTAAAAAGCAAAATTTCCCAAACAACCAAATTTGACCGAAAAAACTATTTCTATCCTGACTTGCCAAAAGGTTATCAAATTTCCCAATACGACCAGCCGCTTTGTTATCAAGGCGAGCTGAAAATCGCCGAAAAAACCGTTAAAGTAGTCAGAATTCATTTAGAAGAAGATACCGGCAAGTTAATCCACCACCCCGAAGGAGTAAAAATAGACTATAGCCGGGCCGGAACACCGCTGATTGAACTAGTAACCGCTCCGGAAATAAATTCCAGCCGGGAAGCAAAAGAATTCTGCCGGCTCTACCAGGAAATCCTCCGTTATTTGGAAGTCTCCGACGCTGATATGGAAAAAGGTCAAATGCGCTGTGAAGCAAATATTTCCCTCCAAGAAGCCGGGCGATTCATTGTTGAAAACAACGAACTTAAACCACTCTTGGACTATCAACTGAATCCAAAAGTGGAATTGAAAAACATCAACTCTTTTCGGGCAGTTGAACGGGCAATTAACTATGAAATCAAAAGACAAACTAAAGCCCTCAAGACCGGAGAAACGCTTATTCAAGAAACCCGGGGCTGGGACGAGGCCAAACAGGCGACTTTTAACCAGCGGATTAAGGAAACCGCCGCCGACTACCGTTATTTCCCGGAGCCGGACCTGCCCCCGTTGGAAATAAGCTCAAAAAAAATCAGCGAATTAGAAGCGACTTTGCCGGAACTCCCTCCGGAAAAATTTGAACGATTCGTCAGCCAATATCTCTTCAATCCGGAAGACGCCGAAATAATCGTCAGCAACAAAAAATTAGCCAGCTATACTGAAGAAACAATTTCCGAGCTTCGGAGCTGGCTTAATTCCCTGCCGGAAATTAAAGGCGATTCTGAAAAAATTTGGAGCCGGGAAGGTAAAAAATTAACCAAACTTTTAAGCAACTGGCTGATTAACCGGCTTTTTCGTTATCTTAAAGAAGAAAAAATTTCAGTCAGCGAACTGAAAATAACTCCGGAAAATTTTGCTGAATTCCTTAGTTTGATTTATCAGCGAAAATTAAACAATCTAACCGCCCAAAAGGTTCTTAAAGAAATGGTCGCCAACGGCCAAGATCCTTCGGAAATTATTAAGGAAAAAGACCTCGGCCAAGTCAACGGCCAAAAAGAACTTTTGAAAATTGTTGACGAAACAATCGGCGAAAATCCCAAAGCAAGCCAAGACTACCGCCAAGGAAAAGAAAATTCCTTGAAATTTCTGGTCGGCCGAGTAATGGCGGCGACCAAGGGAAAAGCCGACCCTCAATTAACCGCCGAACTATTAAAAAAACAACTTAATAAACAATAATTATGGGACTGTTTAGCTATTCGGCCGGGCAAAAATACCGTCCAAAAAAAATAAAATTCTCTGACCTTTACCATCAAGAAACCAGTCAAAAATCAATCCCGGCGGCCGCCAAGCAAAAAATCAGAAAAACTCTTAAAAAAGAAGGCTATCAAAGCGATGAAATCACCAAAATCATCAGCCAGGACCGACTAATTGAACCGAAAAAAATGAAAGAAATCGCTGAAACTCTCAGCGGCCGGAGAATCACCGGTTTCCAGAAAAAACAGCCGGCCAAAGCCATTGACAAACTAATTAAAAAAGAAACCGCCCGGAATTTAAACATCGCTCGGTTAAAAAGAGAAAGGCGCCGGGAAGCAATGAAAGAATCGCTTAAAACCGACCAATCCCGGAAAAATATCCAAAGTAAAAGCTCAAGCGGCCGGAGAATTAAACTGCCTTTTTAATTTATTTTTATATTAAGCGGCTAAAAATAGAAGTAAAAAAATACAACTAAAAAACAAAAAAATGCCAAAATCAATGTTTGAAAACTTTCCAAAATCAGAAGAAGGAGAAAAAGAAGACGAAATCAGCAAAAAAATGGTTAATCAAACGCTGAAGGAAATGGAGATTGAAAATGAAATTGAAACCCCATTAAAAGCGGCTGAAACACTCCAAAAAGCCCTTGAAAAATATCCCCGGGAAAAGCCGGAAATTTCAAAAAACGATTATCATCTAATCAAAGCGGCGGAGATTTTTCTTGAAAAAATTTCCGAGATCCCGAGTGAAAAAATCGGCGAATCAGAAAAGGCCGACTTATCGGAATTTGCCAAAAAAATTCTAAAAAAAATCGGCCGACTGCCGGAGCAAAAATGGAGTAAACAGGCCGGTTTAGATAAAGTTGCCTAGTTCTGAACAAATTATTTGTTCAAAAATTTCCTGACTAAACATTCAGCTTGATTAAAATCAGAAACCCAATTAACTTTAAAACGATTTTGAAACCAGGTAAGCTGGCGTTTGGCAAAATGATAAATTTCACCGGCTAAATCGGTAAAAAGCTCTGATCGGCTGATTTTTTTTCTTAAATATCGTGAGACCCAGCGATACTCCAAACCAAATTCCTCAAGCCGCCGCCAACTCACCCCTTGACGATGAAGCCCGGCGACTTCTTCAATTAAACCCTGATTCATTCTCTGTTTCAAGCGACGCTCAATCCTCCGGCGAAGTTCCGGCCGGGAAAATTTTATCCCAATAATTAAAAAATCATAAGGCGGCTCGCACCGGCTTTTTTCAGAAAAAGGCCGGCCGGTCTGGTAATAAAACTCCAAGGCCCGCTGAACCCGCCGGCGGTTTTTTCGGTCAATTACGCGCTCGGCGTCCGGATCAACCCGCTTTAGCCGAGTCAATAATTCCGGTAGAGTCAGTTTTTCCAGCTTAGCCCGAAGTTTTCTTTTTTTCTGAACAGTTATTTTTTCCGGCGGAAAAAAATAACCTTTAATAACCGCTTCCAGATAAAGACCAGAGCCGCCAACCAAGAAAGGCAGCCGTCCCCGGCTAATTATTTCTTTAAAAGCATTATAGGCTCGCGGCTGATATTTAGCAACGTTAAATTCGGTTCTGGGAGAAACTTCGTCAATTAAATGAACGGGAATCAAGCCGCCCGGCCGGCGGTATTCGGCCAAATCTTTACCAGAGCCGATATCCATTCCTCGGTAAACTTGGCGGGAATCAGCTGAAACAATTTCACCGTTTAATTTTTCCGCTAATTTGACTGCCAGCTTGGTTTTGCCCGAAGCAGTCGGCCCGAGAATAACAATCACTTTTTTATTTTTGGGATATTTTTCCGCCGCCATAACTGAAAATTACCGAATAATAAACAATTTTTTAAAATTAATCCTTGATTAATTTTCAATCGCCCGGCCGAATAACCCCCAGCTGTCGGCCTGGACTATTTTTACTGAAACAAAACGGCCAAGCAAATCCTGGCGGCCGGTAAAAACCACTGTTTTAAACTGAGCCGACTGACCGAAACACTTGCCGCCGCCGAAAAAATCAGTCATTAAAACTTTTAATTCCCGGCCGACCAGCCGGCGATTTTTTTCAAGAGCAATTTTTTTTAGAGCCGCCAAAAGCCGCTTCTCCCGAGATTTTTTGACAGCCGGTGAAACGGTTTCAGCCAATTTAGCGCTGGCAGTGCCCGGCCGAGGAGAGTATTGAGCAAGATAAGCCATATCAAATCTGATTTTTTTAAATAATTTAAGAGTATTTTTAAAATGGGTTTCTCGCTCGCCGGGAAAACCGACGATAATATCTGTTGACAAGGCGATTTCCGGAACTGCCCGCCTGACTTTAGCGACCAATTTTTGATAATCAGCAACAGTATAACCGCGGTTCATTTTTCTTAAAATTGAGTCGTCTCCCGACTGAATCGGCAAATGAAGATAAGGAATCAAGTGGCGACCGGACGCCAAAACTTCTATTAATTCATCTGAAAGATCTTTAGGGTGGCTGGTGACGAACGAAAGCCACCAATCTCCGGATAAAGCGTCTATTTTTTTGATTAATTCAGAAAAATTAATCCGGCCGGACTGATAACTGTTGACATTCTGACCGATCAAAACAATTTCTTTAAATTTCCGGCGGCGAAGCCGGCGAGCCTCTTTAAGAACATCCGCCGCCGGCCGAGAAAATTCCCGGCCCCGGAGATAAGGAACAACGCAATAACTGCAAAAATTGTTACAACCGGTCATAATCGGCAGATAACCGACAATTTTAGAGTGATAATCAGGAATAATTTTGAAATAA
>CAZSPT010000010.1:0-19048 GCA_964608895.1 uncultured Gammaproteobacteria bacterium
ACTAATTTAACAACTTCGGTTTCAGGGAGCTCTTCTGGAAGATATTTTTTTAAAATTTCAAGTTCGGCTTGTTCTTGATCAGCTTGAGCGGTCCGGCCGGCTTGACGATAACCTTCCCAGGCGTCCCGGCGCTTTTTTATTTCCGACTTTATTGTTTCAATTGCCTGGTCGTCCGGAAGAAATTTTTCTTTAGCAATTTTCGCCTCAATTTTTTTATTCATTAAAGCGGCTTTAAGCATCCGAAGCACCGCCAACTTTAATCGATTTTGGTTTCTTGAAGCTTCAGTCAAATCATTGATAATTGTCTGTTCCAAAGGCATAAAAAATATTATTATCTTCTTCCCCGGCCCTTTGATCTGGTTTCTTCGGGCAGCTTTCCGATTTTTTTGAGATAATCTCTTTTAATCCTGATTTCCTCCCGCCGAGCGGCAGCCGCCCGGGTAGCCGTCTTATTTTTTTTTGATTCATAATAACGAACTTTTTTTGATTGAAGTAATCGGCCGCTCTGCTGAATTTTTTTTCCAAATCGCCTAAACAATGACTCAAAAGTCTCTCCTTTTTTTCTTTTTACTTCAGCCACTTTTTTTCACCTCGCTTTCTAAAATTTTTTATTATTAAAGTTTATTGTCAATTAAATCTTAATTTATTTAACTAAAAATTAAAATAATCAATCATCTAAACAAATCAATTAGCCCGGATGCTGCTCTTTTTCTTCAAAAGCCGTCTGATCCTCTTCTGAATCATCGGCGATTTTCGCTGCTCCGTTTTGGCGAATTTTTTCCAGTCTTTTCTTGGTTTCTTCTTCAACTTTATTAAAATCAACGATTTCCTGAATTCCACCCTCCATATCTCTGATTAAAATAGTATTGTCGCTCACTTCCTTTTGGCCAAGTATTAAAGTAATCTTGACTTTCAAACGGTTAGCCGATTCAAGCTGAGACTTTAAATTATCCTTATGAAAAGATTGAGCGATTCTAAAATCAGCTTTCCTTAATTTTTCATAAAGGACAAAAGCCTTCTTTTTGGCGGCCAAGCCGAGCTGGGCCAAAAAAACTTCCGGCTGGTATATTTCAGGAACAGTGATCTCCTTTTCTCTTATCTTAGCGACAATTCGATCCATACCCATTGCCAGACCGCAGGCCGGAGTTGGCTCCCGTCCGCCAAGCAGCTGAACCAAACCGTCATAGCGACCGCCGCCGCCCAAAGCATTTTTGCCATCCTCGTCATCAGCCGCCCAATATTCAAAAATCGTCCGATTATAATAATCAAGTCCCCGAACAATCCAAGGATTCAAAATATACGGAATATCAAGCTCGTCAAGATATTCAACCACTGACATAAAATGTTTTTTGCATTCTTCGTCAAGATAATCCAAAATTTGAGGCGCTTCCTCTCGGACGCTCCGGCAACCTTCATCTTTGCAGTCTAAAACCCGCAGCGGATTTTTTACCAATCTTTTTCGGCAATCTTCGCAAAGAAGCTTGGATTTGCTCTTCAAAAACTTAACCAGTTTCTTTTTGTATTCTTCCCGGCAAATCGGACAGCCGATGCTGTTAACCTGCACGACTGTTTCCAAGCCGAGTTCGTTCAGGCAATTCCAACCAATTAAGACCAGCTGGGCGTCCAAAGCCGGATTAGTTTCGCCGACCGCCTCGTAACCAAACTGAAAAAACTGGCGATGGCGGCCGGATTGAGGCTTTTCGTGCCGAAACATCGGACCGGAATAAAAAACTTTGACTGGTTGAGTCTGATTAAGCATTCCGTGCTGGATATAGGCTCGGACGATTGAAGCAGTCGCCTCCGGCCGGAGGGTCAACTTATTATTTCCTTGATCAATAAAAGAAAACATTTCTTTGCCGACAATGTCGGTTTCCAAACCAACTCCCCGGACAAACAGCTCGGTCGCTTCAATAATCGGAGTGTCAATTCGGCGGTAGCCGTAATCTTTGGCGATTTTTTGGGAAACTTCCTTGACTTTTTCCCAATATTTCTGGTCTTGGGGAAGAATATCCCGCATGCCGGTGATAGTCGCAAATTCTCTCTTCTGAGTCTTTCTCTTAATCGGTTTTTTCAAATTCTTTTCTGATTGGCTTTTTTTCTTCTGTTTGGTTAAAGGCATATTAAAAACTATATTCAGGGGAATTAAAAACTGTCAGCCGGGTCAGCGGCCAGCCTCGAAGCCAGGTCCGGCCGATGATAAATTCCCGCTTGACCGGGCCAAACGACCTGGAGTCCAAACTTTGACTGCGATTATCCCCAAGAAGAAAATATTCATCAGCAGCCAACTTTATTCGGCCATATCCCCGCAAAGGGAGGGAGGTTTCAGTCACAACGGGCAAATAAGACTCCTTTAAAAGATGAAATTCATTTTGGCCTTTTTTCTTGAGATAAACACCACCGTCAGTTATTTTTACTTCTTCGCCGGGCAGACCGATGACTCGTTTAATAAAATACTGATTAAAATCTTTGGGGTATTTGAAAATTACAATTTCCCCTCTATCCGGCTCGCTAAAATGATAGCTGAATTCGTCAATAATCAAATATTCATGATCATAAAAATTCGGCTCCATTGAAGCGCCGTTGACATAAAAAGGCTGGAAGACAAAATAACGAATCGGTAGAATAATCGCTAAAGAAATTAAACAAATTTTAGTCAACTCCCAGGCAAAACCAACTGCTTTACGAATTTTGGAAGCTGGTTGATGAGGATAATTATAATCTCCCCAATTTAAATTGTTGCCTTGAAAATTATCCACACTAAATTAAAATTAAAAATTATTTGCCGGTTATTAGATTAAAAATTCTTTTAAAAAGCTTTCAAAAAAACCAATTTTTTTCTTCAAAAGCCGTTTTATCAACAAAAACCATAATTTAAGCTTATTTTGTTTGATTATAGCAAAAAAATCCAAAAAAAACAATTTTTTTGTTATACCATTTTTTCTTGCCAACTTTCAACGAATTGATTATAATAATTCAAAGGAAATTAAAACAGCTTAATCGCCGACTTAAGAATGATTTTTCCTTATTTTTATTTGCCTTAATTTCAAACATAATGGCCAAAACAAAAATTGAATTTATTCCTTCCGAAGAAAAACCACCGAAAAAATGGAAGAAGATAACTGCCAGTCTTATTATCGCCATTATTTTAACTATGGTGATTTTTTCATCTTCAGCGATTTTTTCCGATCAAGGATTAATTGAAAAATTTAACTTAGTCAACCGGGCTAAACGGTTGATTCTTTCCCAAGACAAGAGTCTGGTCGGCGAAACCAAAGACCGCGTGAACATCCTAATAATCGGAATCGGCGGTGCCCATCATCAAGGCGGCAGTCTGGCCGACACAATTATTTTAGGCGCTTTCCGGCCAAGCACTAAAGAAGCGGCAATGCTTTCCCTGCCCCGGGATTTAAGCATTCCGACCGAACGGTCCGGCTGGATAAAAATAAACGCCGTCCATGCTTTTGCCGAGGCTAAAGAACCCAACAGCGGCGGCCGGGTAATGGCTGAAAATCTCAGCCAACTTTTAGATTTGGAAATTCATTATTACGCGGTTGTTGATTTTACCGGCTTTGAGAAAATAATTGACGAATTCGGCGGAGTTGAAGTTGAAGTTGAGCGGGATTTAATTGATTATCGCTACCCAATCAAAGGAAAAGAATATGTCTATCCGATTGAAAACCGTTTTGAGACCTTAAAAATTAAAAAAGGTCTTCGGCAGATGGATGGAGAACTCGCTTTAAAATACGCCCGTTCCCGCCACGCCCTTGGGATTGAAGGCTCGGACTTCGCCCGAAGCCGACGTCAGCAAAAAATCATCACTGCCCTAAAAGAAAAAGTTTTTGAATTAAACACTTTTCTTAATCCAAAAAGAATTTCCGCCCTTCTTGACGCCTACCAAAACCACATCAGAACCAATTTAACAATCGGAGAGATAATCAGGTTGGCTAAACTCGGCCGGGAAGTTGAAGCTAATTCAGTTATCAATTACACCCTAAGCGATGGTCCGAGCGGGCTCCTTTACCCCAAAATTATCAATGAAAGTTATGTTCTGCTTCCAAAAAATAATGATTTTTCCAAAATTAAAAAACTTTGGGAAAATATTTTTTATAACCCTGAAAAAATTGAAGAAACTGAACCGGCCGCCCAACCTTCCGAGGATTCAAGCCCGTCGGAGCAAACCAAACCTTCCCGGGAAATTTCCGACAATCCGACGATTGAAATTCAAAATGGCACTTGGATTACCGGCTGGGCCGGCCAGGAAAAAGAAACTCTCAGCGATTGGGGATTTCAAATTTTAGCCGCGATCAATGCCGACAGCCACGATTACCAAGAAACAATCATCTACGACTTATCCGGAGGAATGTTTCCAAAAGCAGTTGAGAAATTGGAAGCAAGATATTCTTGCTCATCAACCAAAAAAATTCCGATTGGTTTAGACAGCCGAGCCGACTTCCTGATTATTCTGGGTAGCCGGGAAGAATAAAAAAAGCCGCTTAATTTCTAAACGGCTTTTATCCCCATCTTTTTGCCTTCACTTTTTTCTTCGTTTTTTCTTTCGTCTTCTGGCCATAGCCATCGCTCCGGCAGTACGAGAAGAGCGATTTTGATTAAATTTCCAAGGTCTAATCTGACCGCGGCTTCCTTCTTGAACAAAAACCCTCGCCTTAATTGGGCTTTGATTTTGGCTCTCATTTTCAACCTTAGTGACTATCCAGCGAGGCGCTCGCCACAAAAACCGACGCTCGCCGTCAACGCATTGAAATTCACCGCAATCATCCTCATTAAGATATTCAGCCAGAAAGGCGTTGGTTTCGGAAGTTAAAGACTCAAGATACCAATAATACTCTTTAAAGTTCAAAATAACCCTCCTTTCTTAAGCCGACTGTTTCTGACGGCTCTTTAGAAAGAATAACTAAAAAGAAACAAATCGTCAAGCGAAATTTGTCTTTTCCTTAAAAACTGGTATAATAAAAATATGGCAAAAGCCGCCGAGAAAAAACCAAGCAAAAACATCTCAATAAAAACCTCTCAAAAAGAGCCTAATTTTTTAACTCCTGATTTTTGGCAGAAAAACAACCCGGAAATTTTTGCCGACGAAGCCCAACTTTCCTGCGACGTCTATCAGGATAAAAGTAATATTGTGATTAAATCAACCATGGCCGGAGTTGACGCCAAAAAACTGGAAATTCTGGTCAGTAACGACTTGCTGACTGTCCGGGGAATCAGAGAAAATGATTCCAAAATTAGTCAAGAAAATTATTACTGCCGAGAAATTTACTGGGGGCCGTTCAGCCGATCAATTATTTTACCCCAAGAAATAGACCAAAAAAAAGTCAAAGCAACCTTGAAAAACGGGGTTTTAACAATTATTCTTCCTAAAAAATACAAAACCGCTTCAATAAAAGTAAAACAGATTGATGACTAATTCCCGGCCGACAATTACCGGAAAAATTATCCGATTGGAGCAAGAACGGGCGATTATTAAAACCGCTGACGGCCAAGAAATAAACTGGCCGCTTAGCCAACTGCCTTCGGAAACCGCCGAAGGTTCAAAGGTTGAATTAGTTCTAAAAACTAACCAAACCCAAGAAACATCCGCCAAAAACCTCTTAAACGAAATTTTAAAAACCAATGATTGATTTTTGGCGCCGATTCCGGGAAAAATTAACGGAAAAATTATCCTTTTCTCGGGAAAAAATCAAAACAACCAATAAAAAGTGGCTGATATTTTCAATAATCGCCGCTGTTTTTGTAGTAAGCGGACTGGCTGCCGGCTTGGTCGGAGCTTTTGAATTAAAATATCACGACGAATTTTTCCCGGGTAGCCGGCTCGGCGGCTTTAGTTTGGAAGGACTGACTCCGGCCGAGGCGGAAGAGCTCCTTAACAAAACAACCAGCCGACTTGAAAAGCGGGGAATTGAAATAAAATACGAAAATCAAAAAACTCTGGTTGTTAATCCGATTGTTAAAGGATTAACTGATCCTGATTTGAGCCGGGAAATCTGGAGTTTTCAAAATCAAAAAACAATCAAAAAAATATTTCGCTACGGCCGCCGGGGAAATTTTCAGGAAAATCTCCAAAATCAAGTTAAACTGCTTTTTTCCTCCCGACAATTCCCGGCAACCTTTCAATTAAACGAACAGCTTCTGCAAGAACAGCTCCAGGAAAGCTTTTCTGAATTTGAAAACTATCATCAAAACGCTCAGCCGGAAATTACCGAAGAAAATCAAAAAATTTCAATTACCATTAAGGAAGAAAAAATCGGCACCGTTATTGATTATCAAAAAGCGATAGAAGAATTTAAAAAAAATCTCGCCGAACTAACCAACCGGCCGATCATACTTAAACAAAAAATCAGCCGGCCGGAAATCACCAAAGCCGAAGCTGAAAAAAAAGAAAATATCCTTCGTCAAGCTTTGGCGACGACCACCCCCCGACTGTACCATCAAAACAACTCTTGGAAAATTCCCCGGCAAAAATATCTTGAAATGCTCGGTTTTCAAAAGCAAGGAAAGGAAATTAAACTCGGTTTAAATAAAAAACTTTTTCAAAACTGGATTGAAAAAGAAATCGTTCCTGAAATAGAAATCGCCGCCCGAGACGCCAAACTTAACTTTCAAGAAGGCAAGGTGGTTGAATTCATCACCCATCGCGACGGACGGCGGCTGGAAATTGAAACAACCCGCCAAGCAGTTAACCAAACTCTTTTAACCGAGAATTTGGAAATTCCCTTGGCGGTTGAAACAATCAAACCCCAGATAATCACCGAAGAAGTGAATGATATGGGAATTAAGGAAATTATCGGAACCGGTGAGTCTGATTTTTCCGGCAGTCCGCCGAATCGCCGCCACAACATCAGAACCGGAGCCGCCAAGCTAAATGGAGTTTTAATAAAACCGGAGGAAGAATTTTCCCTGGTTAAAACGCTCGGGCCGGTTAACGCCGCCAGCGGCTATCTGCCGGAGCTGGTCATCAAAGAAAACAAGACTATTCCGGAATACGGCGGCGGGCTCTGTCAAATCGGAACAACCATATTTCGAGCGGCGATTTTCTCCGGACTACCGATTACCGAACGCCGGCCTCATTCCTACACTGTCTCATATTATTTTGAAGATGGAAAACCGGGTATGGACGCCACCATCTATATTCCTCATCCCGACGTTCGATTTATCAACGACACTGGAAATTATATTTTGATTCAAAGCCGAATTAAAGATAATAATCTTTATTTTGATTTTTGGGGCGCCAAAGACGGGCGACAAATTGAAATTACTCCAATTAAAACCTGGGGCTGGACCGCTCCGCCGCCGACAAAATACATTGAAACCCTTGAATTAGCGCCCGGCCAAAAAAAATGCACCGAAAGTTCCCATTACGGAGTAAGAGCTTCCTTTGACTACCTTGTCACTAAACCGGGCCAGGAACCTGAGGAAACCACTTTTTATTCAAATTACCAACCTTGGCAGGCAGTCTGCCTAATCGGAGTTGAAGAGCTTTCTGAAAAAAACGCCAGCTCAACCCCTGAAGAAACTCCCCAATAAACATCCGCTCTGCCCGAGCTAAAAAAATAATTGAAATTATTCAGTAAAAAATATCTAAACCAAAAGCCGCCCAAACTCGGGCGGCTTTTAAAAAAAATCTTGATTAGTCCGCAGGCCTTAGAAACCTAACGAACTGATTTGGCCAGGCAAGAAAATTTTTCCAACCCTTTTTCAAGCAAACGCCTAAAAAAAGTTGTGAAAAAACTCCCATGCTTGTCGTGCCTAGCCAAATCAGCCCGTTAGGCAGTTATGTCCGTTAAAAGCCGGACGAACCGGCCGGACATTTAGAGATAAAGACTTTCTCAAAATGGAAGGTGACAAATTTTGAAAAAATTGTTAAAGGCCCGCGAATTAATCAAGACTTTAACATCCAGAGATCTGCAGACAAAGAAACTAATTAAAGGTATTATCCCAGCCACCAGGGGCCAAAATAATCCTTCAAGATAATTCCTATGCTTGTCGTGCCTGCAGAACCCTGAATGCTATTTTTGTTAGAATGTGTTATTCTATCACACCTTTTTGGCAATGTCAAGCGTTTTTTATAATTTTTAAGGTGATTTCAATAAAAAAATGGCTAAAATTAGCCAAATTAAGTCTTATTTAACTAAAAAGCCTATTTTGACTGGAACAATTATAACCTATTTTATTTCAACTGGCAAACCCAAAATACTCCCATTTTATCCATAAATTATCACCAATTTTTTAAAACTGTTTTTTCCTTTTTTAATTTCCAAAAAACTTTTGGAAACACCAAAATAACCGCTAAGAACCTCTAAAAGCTGGCGATTGGCCTGATTGTTAACTGGTTGAGCGGTCAGCCAAATTTTGTATTTATTTTTTTCAAAAAACTGAACTTTTATTTTGGAGGCTCGAGGCTTTACTTCAACCGCTATTATTCTTTTTTGAATCATAAATCAAAACTTTAACTCGGCCAAAATTTTTAATTCAAGATTCTTGGTTTTAGAATCAAAAACCGCGAAAGTCGCTTTTTGAAACAGACCGCCGAGCGTCCCGGGATTAACCAGCTGGCAGTCTCCAATCTTTTCTATCCAGGGACGGTGGCTGTGGCCGTAAAAAACCAGCTGATAATCACCTTGAGCGGCCAGCTGTTTAGCTTGATCTGGAAAATGACAAAAGGCGATTTTTAACTTCCGGCCGCCGGCTGAATCGGCCGGAATAACCAGCTCTCCCTGATCACCGGAAAGAAAAACTTGGTTGAATTTTTCAGCCGCCTTCTTTAGACCCGGCCGGTCGGCAACGTTGCCATAGACAAGATAAACCAAACCTTGGAATTTCGGACCGAGTTCTTTAGTGATAACCGCCGGAGCGGCCAAATCACCGCAATGAATAATCATTCCAATTCCATTACTGTTCACCCAAGCGAGAAATCTTTCCAAATTAATTAAATTATCGTGACTGTCGGAAATAATCGCCAACTTCATATTTTATTTTTTTAGAGAATAAAATTTTTGGTAAGATTGAAACATACTGGCGACAATTGTTTCTAAATCGCTGTGTTTGGGCTCCCAGCCGAGAACCGCCCGGGCTTTTTGAAAATCAGCCACCAATTCAGCCGGATCGCCCGGCCGCCGGGGAGCGACTACCGCCGAAAAATCAATCCCGGAAATTTCTTTCACTTTTTTAATAATTTCAAAAACGCTTGAACCAGTCGCAGTGCCTAAATTAACAATCAAACTTGATTTGACGCTTTCCAAATAATCCAAAGCCTTAAAATGAGCCAGAGCTAAATCGGCAATATGAACATAATCCCGAACACAGCTGCCGTCGGAAGTCGGATAATCGTTTCCGAAAATTTCCAACTTCGGCCGACGGCCGAAAGCAGTTTCAAAAATAACCGGAAGCAAGTTGGCGGATTTCCTCTCAAGACAAAAAACTTCTCCTTGAAGATCATAGCCGACGGCGTTAAAATAGCGAAGCGCGACATAATTAAGCTTTCCGAGCCGCCGATACCATTCAAGAAGCTCTTCAATTTTCAACTTGGTCCAACCGTAAAAATTTATCGGCTCCAAAGGATGATTTTCTTTCAAAGGAAGATATTGAGGTTGGCCGTAAACGGCGGCGCTGGAAGAAAAAATAATTTTATCAACTCCGGCTTGTTCAGCCGCCTTAATTAGATTAACCGCTCCGACCAGATTGTTCCAAGCGTATTTTGAAGGATTAACCATAGATTCTCCGGCCGCCTTTAAACCGGCGAGATGGATAATCGCTCCAATCTCTACTTCTTGAAAAACCCGGGAGATCTCTTCAAAAACAGTTAAATCACCTTCAAAAAACCCAAATCCGGCGGTATTTTCCCGGCAGCCACTGCTTAAATTGTCAAAAATAACCGGATGGCGGCCGTGGCGGGCTAATTCCCTGGCCACCTGGCTGCCAATATAGCCGGCGCCGCCGGTCACTAAAATTTTTTTTGAAATCATTTATTTTTTAATTATTTTCATGGTTTGATTGAACCGCTCTTCAAGACTGCCGGAAACAATTTGATGGCCAATCCCCCAATTATTGAGAATTTCCCGATAACGCCGGTCAATTATACGCTGAAACTCCGGATCAAGACTCCGAATACCATTATCCTCCAAAGGAAATTCAATCGGGAGATAAAAAACAAAATCATAACTTAAATTTCTTCTAACCATTTCGGCTAAAAGCTCCTTAATCCGGAAATCAGAAAAAATGATATCAGCATAAACTGAATAATCTATCAAGCATTTGTCGGCAATCCAGTGATCGGCAAAATTTCTCTCCAATTCCAACTGGCGGCTAAAAAGCCAAAACTGGGTTTCCGCCGGGGTATTTTCATTAATTGGAAAACCTTTTTTAAACGCTTCAATCGCAACATCAGGAATATTTTTAATCCGGAGCGCCTCGGCCAGACGTTCACTTAAACTAGTTTTACCGACTCCGTGAGCGCCGACAATCGCGATTTTCATATTTTTTATTTTTATCCGCTTTAAGTTTATCTTAAACAATTACTTTTAAGAAGGCAAATAAAAAAACCCGTCTAAATTAGTAAAGATAGACGGGTTTGACTTTAGTCATCGCTTGACGGCAATTCTGCCGGTAAACGTTGAAATTGCTGATAATCCTGGCTAATTCAATAAAATTAACCGGGCAGCCGTTAATGTCTTGTTCCTGCTGAGCCAGTTTTCTGATTTTTGCAACCGCCCCCAATTTTCCCCGGCTCCATTGAAAATAGCAAAAACTTATTTCTTGGTAGCAGAAATTCTCCGGCTCCAAAGCAAAAAGCATTAAAAACCAAGTTATCTGGTCGCGGCGCTTCAAATTATCCTGAAAATTAAAGCGGACGCCGTCAGTTAATCCGGGGTCTAAGAAAACGGCTCCAAATTCCCGGCCGGTTAAATAATAACGCTCAATTTCCTTTTCTGGCAAAAGCGAAGTCTTGTCGGCTAACCGAAAAATCTCCGGCAAAGGCGCCATTAATTCAACTGGTAGAGGCTCGCCATCAACCAAGGGGCAGAAATAGTCATGGCGAATAATAATCTGTTTAAGAGCCCGCTGAAATTCAAAAGACTCGTCGCGGAAAATATCTTCAACTAATTCAGCGCTCTTCCGCTCATGATTCTGATAAGAAACCCCTTTAAAAAAACGGGAAAAATCGTGAAAAACCGCCGCTTGAAAAAGAAGCCGAAAACAATCTTTTTCAGAAAGATCCTTTTGAGCCAGCCGCCAAACATTCGGGCAGTTTTTAATCACCTGGATAATCCGGGCGTAAACCGCTTGAGTATGCTGAAAGCCATGGTGGCCGGAATTAAGATATCTTTCAATAACGGTCCTAATTTCCGACTGATCATCAAAATACCTCTTAAGCCGAGAAGCTAAAAAATCCAACTGAAGCTCTCTAAAAACATGTTCCTTTGGATCCATTTCAAATCTCCTTTTTTGGCTACTTTGAAATTAAAAGAACAAAAACTAATTTATTTAATAACTTCCTGCTTTAGATAATCAATTACTTTTCTATTGGCAATGGCATTTTTAAGATATTCCCGATAACTCGGACTGTCAAGCTGTTTTTTTACTTCCTGATTATCAGAATATTTCTTGAGTAGCTGTTCAAGTTCCCGCTGAACTTCCTGCTCGGCCACCTGAAAATTTTTCTCTTGGTAAATTTTCCGACAAATCAAGGAAGTTTTCAGCCGTTTTTCAGCCTGAGGTCGGAAATCCTCTCTAATCTCTGATTCAGTTTTCTTGAGATTTCCTAAATAGTCTTCAAACTTAAGTCCTTTTTCCTGAAGATTTCTTTTTAACTCTGAAATCATCCGGTCAATTTCATGATTAATCAAAATATCCGGCAACGGATGAAATTCGGAAAGTTCAACAATTTTGTCAAGCATCTCAATTTCAAGCTTTTGTTCTTGTTTGAATTCCTTTTCCTGGCGAAGGTTTTTGGTTATCTCCTCCTTCAAACCAGCCAAAGAATCAATTTTCCCGCCGGAAACCAATTTAGCAAATTCATCATTAAGCTCCGGCCGATTAACTTCAAAAACCGCCTGACAGAAAACCTTAAAATCAGCCAAGCGGCCGGCGATTTTCTTGTCAAAATAATCTTTTGGATATTTAAGTTGGAATTCTTTGGTTTCCTCAGCGGATATTCCAACCAACTGATCTTCAAAACCGGGAATAAACCGGCCTTCGCCGATAGTAATTGGATATTTTTTATGCTGGCCTCCCTCTAAAGGAACTTTATCTAAAAAAATTTCAAAATCAATTTCAAGCCGATCGCCGGCTCGGGCCGGACGAGAGACTTTTTTCTCTTGGGCTCGAATTTTTCGGAGATCTTCCAAAACTTTGTCAACTTCTTCTTGGGAAACAGTCAGCTTCTTCCGGGAAAGTTTTAATTCGGAATAATCGCCGATTTTTACTTCAGGCAGTAAAGAAACCTTAGCTTGGTAAACCAACGGATTCCCGGGAGCCGCCTTGACAATATTGATTTCCGGCTGACCGACAGTCCAAAGACGGTTTTCCTCCAAAGCCTGGCGATAAGTTTTTGAAATAATATTATCTAAGGCTTTTTCCAAAATTTTCATTTCTCCAAGCTCCTGCTTAATCCGTTGATAAGGAGCTTTGCCCGGCCGAAAACCTTTAATCTTCACTTCTTGAGATAACTCGGCGGCAGCGGTTTTGAAAAAAGGCTCTAGTTCGGCTGGAGAAACTTCAATCGTTATTTTAACTTGGGATTTTGGAAGTTTTTCTATTTTAGTTTTAGTTTCCATAATTTAAAAAATTAGCTGTTTTTCCAGACTATCACAACCACTAATTTTTGTCAAAAATTTAAACCCGAACCAACAGCTAAATCAAACTCCGGTTACCGCCGGAGCTTGATATTAAAAATATTTCAAAAGTAAATTGAATTAAATCATTAAAAGCGGAGCAATAACCAAAGAAACAATCGCCATCAGCTTGATTAAAATATTGAGGCTCGGCCCGGCAGTGTCTTTAAAAGGATCGCCGACGGTATCGCCGACCACGGCCGCCTTATGAGCTTCAGAATTTTTCCCCCCGAAATTGCCGGCTTCAATAAACTTTTTGGCGTTATCCCAGGCACCTCCGGAATTAGCCATAAAGACCGCTAATAGAAATCCAGTAACAATCGCTCCGGCAAGAAGACCGGTCAAACTTTCCGGACCAAGACCAAGGCCGACCGCCACCGGCATTAAAATCGCCAGTAAACCCGGAATAATCATCATTTTTAAAGCTGAACCGGTTGAAATATCAACACAACGCTTATAATCGGGTTTAGCTTCCCCTTCTAAAAGACCGCTAATTTCTTTAAACTGCCGACGGACCTCGTCAACCATTCTTCCGGCCGCTCGGCCAACCGCCCGCATTGTTAAAGCAGCAAAAACAAAAGGTAAAACACCGCCGATCAAAAGACCGATAATCGTTTTGACTTCAAGCAAATTAACTAAATTTATTTCAACCGCCTGACTGAAAGAAGTTAAAAGAACCAAAGCAGTCAAAGCGGCCGAACCAATCGCAAAACCTTTACCAACCGCCGCAGTAGTGTTGCCGACGGCGTCAAGCTGTTCGGCCCGAGTTCTCACCTCCTGACCAAGCTCGGCCATTTCGGCAATACCGGCGGCATTATCGGCAACCGGTCCGTAAGTGTCGCTCGCCAAAGTAATTCCCAAAGTAGAAAGCATTCCAACCGCCGAAATCGCCACTCCATAAAGACCGGCAAACCTGTGGGAAAAATAGATCGCCGCCGCGACCGCGGCAATCGGAACAACCGTGCTGAAAAATCCTAACGCCAAACCGGAAATAATATTGGTCGCCGAGCCGGTTTCCGAGGCTCGGGCGACTTCTTGAGCCGGCCGATTTTTATCGGAAGTATAATATTCGGTCGCCAAACCGATAATTATTCCGGCCGCCAAACCGACAATCAGTGACCAAAAAATATTTAAATTTCCAAGAGTCAACTTAATCGCCACCAGTGAACCAATAACCATTAAACCGGCTGCCAGCCAAATTCCCCAATTAAGAGCGAGGGCCGGCCGGGCTTTAAAAAAATAAACCGCCGAACTTCCGAAAATCGCCGCCAAAATTCCAATTGCCGCCAAAAGTAAAGGCAAAATAACCGCCTGAGACCCAAAAACCGGCAAAAAAAACAATCCAAGCACCATCGCGGCAATAATTGAATCAACATAACTTTCAAAAAGATCGGCACCCATGCCGGCGACATCTCCGACATTGTCTCCGACATTGTCGGCAATGACAGCCGGATTCCTGGGATCATCTTCGGGAATACTTGTCTCAACTTTCCCGACTAAATCAGCTCCAACATCGGCTGCTTTAGTATAAATTCCGCCGCCGACCCGGGCGAATAAAGCGACCAAAGAAGCCCCAAAGCCAAATCCATAAATAATTTCAGGGTCTTGAAAAATTAAATAAAGCAGAGAAATTCCGATAATTCCTAAACTAACAACCGTCAAGCCCATCACTAAACCGGAAGAAAAGGCGGTTTTTAATCCTTCTTGAAGATTTTGACGACATTTTTCGGCTGTCCGAACATTAGCAATCGTCGCAACGTTCATTCCGGTAAAACCGGCCAAAATCGAAAAAACCGCTCCAACTAAAAAAGCAACCGCAGTCTCCCAGGCAAGAATCGGTATTGCCCAAATAATCGCCGCTAAAATAACTGCCAGCAACAGTAAAATCCGGTATTCTTTGAGTAGAAAAGCCATTGCCCCCTCCCGAATATAGCCACTGATAACTTTAGCATTGTCATCTTCAATCCGCTGACGAGAAATCCAATAAGCCAGCGTCCCGGCGACAATTAAGCCGACTCCTCCAACAATCAGCGAAAAAATTAAAATCGCCATAAATGCAGAAAATTATTTTTAAACCCAACCCTCCAAAGTTATTCTAATTTTGACTATTTTTCTTCTGCTTCAGTTTTTGATTCTTTCTTGTTTTCTTCAGCTTCTGTTTTCTCATCTTTTTCATCTTCTCCAGCTTGAATTTCTCCAGCTTCAACCTCTTGAGAATCAGCTTCCCCGGATTCCGATGATTTGACTTGATCTTCATCCTGACTAAAAATTTCTTCCGGCTTTCGACCGGTATCTGAAACAATATCTATCTTCCAACCGGTCAATCGGGAAGCCAGCCTGACATTTTGACCGCCCTTGCCAATTGCCAAAGAAAGCTGATCTTCCTTGACAGTAACCAAAGCGGTCTTTTGAATAGCCGGTTGTTCAACTTCTCCTCCGGCTTCAACCTCTTCTTCAATTTGGGATTTATCCGCTTCTTTATTTGCTTCGGCTTCCAGCTCGTCCGTTTCAGCTTCCTTGGTCTCAGACTCCGGCTGTTCAACTTCTTCAGGCTCCTGAAGTTTGACTAAAACCACTTTTGCCGGAGATAAAGCATTGGTAATAAATTTGACGGAATCTTCGCTCCAAAGGATAATATCAATTTTTTCATTCCCTAATTCATTAATAATCGTCTGAATTCTTGTTCCCCGCTGTCCGACGCAAGCGCCAATTGGATCAACACTTTCATCGTTTGAAATAATCGCCACTTTTGATCGGCCGCCGGACTCCCGAGCGACTTTCTTAATTTCAACGACTCCGTTGGCCACCTCGGGAATCTCCATTTCAAATATCTTCTCAACTAATTCAGGGACGGCCCGGGAAACTATCAATTGAGGCCCTCGGGTGCTTTGTTCAACCGATTTCAAATAAAACTTCATCCGGTTGCCAATATGATAATTTTCCTGGCGAACCTGCTCTTCTAAAGGAAGTAAAGCGACTGTTCGGCCCAAATCAACCAAAAAATTTCGGCCTTCTCGACGCTGAATCGTTCCAATAATAACTTGACGGGTAAGGTTTTTGTATTCTTCATAAATATTCTGGCGCTCCTCTTCCCGAATCTTCTGAATAATCACCTGTTTTGCCGTTTGAGCGGCCATTCGACCGAACTCTCCGGGAACTTCCAGTGGAGTAATAATCTGATCACCGACTTTGTATTTTTTGTTTATTTCCTTGGCGTCCTTGAGCTGAATTTCTGTTTTAGGATTAAATTTTTTAACTTCTGTTTCTTCCCCGACCGCCAATGAAGCTCCACCTTCAGTCTTTTTTATTTCCGGTTCGGTTTTTTCTTCTTCAAAAATTTCCGCTTCTTCTTCCGGCAAATCTTCAACAACCGTCTTGACGTCAAAAACTTTCACTCCTCCGGTTTTTGGATTGAATTCAGCGATTATATTTTGCATTTTGTTGCCGAAATCTTTTCGATAGGCGGCCGCCAGAGCCGATTCAATTGTTCCGAGAACCGCTTCCTCGGACAGCCCTTTTTCTTGGCAGATTTGGCTGATAGCGTTTTCAATTGGTGATTGAGCCATATTTTTAAGCTATTTCTTTAAAAAAATATGACAGCTCGCCGGCTGTCAATACCTACGAGGATTATAGCAACTAAAAAGAAATTCGTCAAATGATGTCAAACTATTTTCCGGGCAAATATTTCTGGAACTCTTTACGTTCCCGCTCCCGCCGAACTATTTTAGGAATTATTTTAAACTGGTAGCGCCAAATAAAAATCAGCCAAATTATCAAACCAATCAACCAGACGACAATCCAAAAACGAGCCGCCAGAATGTAAACTTGCTCATATCTTAACCAGGTCCAGAAAATTCCAAGAACTCCCATTATTATCAAACAAAAAAAATATTTTTTTAAAAGCTCAACTTGATACTTTTTTCTGACTCGGCCGGACAACTCAACCAGCTTAATGATTATCGCTCCAACTGCCAAAAACCCAAAAACCGCCAAAAGAAAAAAAACAGTTTCCAAATAAATCGCCGGGCGCAAATCAAAAAATCGGCTGAGCTGAAAAAATTTTTGAAAATCCAAAGGAAGATTCATAAAAAATTATTTTCTAAAAATCAAACCGTAATGATAGCGGCCGGCTTCAAATTCGTCAACCGCCTTAAATCCAGAATAATCAGCTATTTTTTTAAGCTCTTCTTTTTTTGGCCGCCGGGAAACTTCCGGACCGAACGGACTGCTCCGCCGAAGCCAGTCAATTATTAAAAGCCGGCCGCCGACTTTCAATAAACGATAAGCTTCCTGAAAAATTGCTTGATGATTTTCGGCCTGGAAAAGAATATTTATCAGAAAAGCAAAATCTAAACTTTCAGACGGAATATCAGTCGCCCCGACCAATTCAAGATTTGACCAAACTGTTTTAATATTGTCAAGGCCGCGCCGGCGGGCCCGGGAATCAACTGATTCCAAAACATTTTTTAAAACATCAACGGCGTAAACCACCCCTTTATCTCCGACTAACTCGGCCGCTGGCAGAGAAAAATAGCCTAAATTACCGCAACCCAAATCGCCGATTTTCATCCCTTCTTCAATTGACAGTCGGTCAAAGATGTTTACGGTAATCAATTGATTGCCGCCGTTGTTTATTTTCGGCATAAATACTGTTAATATCTTACTTTTATTATACCAAAAAAAATCATTTTTCTGAAATTCAGTCAACGGCGCCGGTCAGCCGGTAGCTTTTCCGGTGAATCGGAGAAATTCCGTGTTTAGCAATCATTTTTCGATGAAATTCAGTGCCATAACCCTTATGACGGTCAAAGCCATAAACTTGATAGCTTTGATGATAATGATTCATAATCCGATCCCGGGATACTTTGGCTATAATTGAGGCGGCGGCAATACTCCAAATTTTTTGGTCACCTTTAATAATCCCTTGCTGGGGAATTTTCGGAAAATCCTCCAATTCCAAAGCGTCAATTAAAAGGTATTCCGGCTGTTCAGCCAAATTTTCAATCGCCTGCTTCATCGCCAGCTTGACAGCCGGAAAAATTCCAATAGCGTCAATCACCTGCTGAGCCACTACTCCAAGGCCATAACAAAAATCCTGGCCGGCCAGCCAATCAAAAATTTCCTCCCGACGGCCGGGACTAAGTAATTTTGAATCATTTATTTTCGGCAACTGGGAAAAACTCCGATTAAACTCCAAACAGGCGGCGACCACCGGCCCAGCCAAAGCTCCCCGACCGACTTCATCAATCCCGACAATCCGATTATAGCCCCGGCCGATCAGCCGACGCTCCAACTCGGCGCTTGGCTGTTTCATATTTTAAAAATGAGCCTGAATTTTTTCTTTCAAAATATCCTTGCTTTGAACCCCGACCAAAGTCTCAACCGGCTGGCCGGACTTGAAAATAATCAAGGTTGGAATTGACATAACTCCGAATTTCTGAGCGGTTTTCGGATTGGCGTCAATATCCATAGCGCCGAGTTTCGCCCGGCCGGCGAATTCTTCGGCAAGCTCTTCAATAATCGGAGTCTGCATTTTGCAAGGAGCGCACCAAGAAGCGAAAAAATCAACCAAAACAACCTGGTCGCTTTTTAAAACTTCCTGTTCAAAATTAGAGTCACTAAAATCTAATTTGGCCATAGAAATATTTTATTTTTTAACCTGAATTTTATTATAACGCTGATTGACCGGAATGACAATCAACACAAAAAACAGGCCGAAGCCTGTTTTTTGTAAAAAATAAGAAATATTAAGGTTGAAGAATTTCATCTTGATTACAGTTGCCTTGAACGCAAATTTGGACCGAAGTGATATAGGAAAATTGAAGCAAAGTTTGTTCAATTTGAGCCCGGACAGCGGCTGTCTGGCAGGAACCGGCCGCTTTTTCCAAGGCGGCTGAAAAATTGGCCTTGGCGACCCCGCCGCTGATTTTTAAATCTAAAAGATGAGTTCCGGCCGGAATACTTGAAAACCAGCCGGCTTCTTTTTGTTCCGAACCTAAAACAAACAGCAACCCCCGAAGAGTGTCAACCGCTTCGGACTGATATTTTTTTTCCACTTCCCGTTTAAGAGGATAAACCGCCGAACAGTCGGAACCGGAAGTTTTTTGGGAATTGCCGTAATAGACGGTAATCTCCCGAGTTTCAATCTCCTGCTCCTGATTATCCTGGCCGTCAGTTTCCTTGGAAGAATTTTGAGACTC
>CAZSPT010000011.1:0-3440 GCA_964608895.1 uncultured Gammaproteobacteria bacterium
TATATTAAGCTAATTATAGTCAAGGAACATTGAAAAATCAAATTTGAAAAAATGGAGGAAGAGGAGGAGATTTATGAAGAAAAATTCTTTTTTGCTTGGTTTGTTGATTTTTTCCGTTATATTTGGGATAACAACCATTTATGCCGATTCAGTCAAATCCAATCAGGACAAAATTCCCAAGCTGTCGCAGCCAGCCTTTAAAAAACCCACTAAAGGCGAAAAAAAGCCGATTCCCCGATTAACCGACGAACAGATTGAGATGATTGCTAAGATCGGCGGCGACCAGCCTTTTTACGAACTCAATTATCAGGGAACCGCTCGAGAAGTGGAAATTCAATCGTATTTTGAAGAAGACGAGGGTCTGACCGTCAAAATTGAATTCAAGCTGATTACCAAAAAAAGTTTTTTTTCTTC
Source organism: uncultured Gammaproteobacteria bacterium (assembly GCA_964608895.1). GTDB lineage: Bacteria > Patescibacteriota > Patescibacteriia > 2-01-FULL-39-33 > 2-01-FULL-39-33 > CAZSPT01. Next base: position 415 of record CAZSPT010000011.1, read on the forward strand.
TCGAGGAATCAGCTACCGGCTCAAACTGGAGGATGGCCCTGAAATTGACGGCCGGGTTGATATTGTTTCTCTTGATATTAAAGACAAACGTCAGGATTCAGGAAGCTTTAAATCAAGTATTTCTTTAAATTCTTTCCCGGAACCGGCTTTTCGGGAATTTCAAAAATTCTACTGTCTGGCCGGAAGTTATATTACCAATCAAAAAAAAGTTCCTTCCGGCTGGGAACTTTCAGAAGAATTTGATCTTCGAAAATTGGAAAAACTGTCAGTTTTTCCCTTTCCCCAAAAACAGCCCTAACCGCGGCTGAACCAATAAATCTCTCTTAACGCATTAAGAGAGATTTTTTTTATTGAAACAAAATCAGCCATTAAAACCTTCGCCTTCTTGTTTAGTATCCTTTAAAATCCAGGGTTGAATCCGCCGAAAAAACTTTTTTTTAAGAGAAGCCAAAAAAATTTCCATCTCCTCCATCTTAAAAATAATACTTAAAAACCAATAGCCGACCAGTCCGGCCAACCCGGCGACGGCCGTTTGGATAAAAATACCAAGAAAAGTTTCGGTTGCCACCAAAAGATTGATTCCTTGAAGAGTGAAATAACAGAAAATTCCGGCTCCTAAAGAGCTTAAAGTGATTTTGCCGACCGAACCGATAATTTTCCGGCCGTCAAGCCGGCCAACCAGTCGTCTTAAAAAAATCAATAACAAGGCAAGATTAAAAACTCCGGCTAAAGAAAGAGCGGCTGGCAGGGCGAGAATCCGAAAATCAACCAACGGCCAGAGGTCAGCTATTTTTAAAATTCCGGAAACCAAAAAAGAAAACCAGTTGTTAAAACTAAAAATCCATCGGAAAATAATCAATGAGAAAAAATTGACCGCTAAAGCGCCCAAGCCGATAAAAAAAGGCGTTTTACTATTCGCCAGGGCGTAAAAGCCGCGGACCGCCAATGGTAAAGTGCTTTGGGCGAACAACCCAAGCGCGAAAATTCCAAGGCAGGCCGCAGTCAGCCGAGTATCAAACCAGTCAAATTGACCGGTGCCTAAAATAATTCTAACCGCCTGAGCTCGGAGAACGTAAAGTAGAACTGAAATTGGAACAACAAAAAAAAGAATTTCGCGAAAAGTGCTTGAAAAAACCTGAACAAACTTGTTTAACCGGCCCTTAACCGACCAAGAAGAAAGAACCGGCAGAGCGGCAACCGCAAAAGAAACTCCGAAAATTCCAATTGAAAATCCTTGAAGATTGTTGGCCAAATTAAAAATCGCCAGCGATCCTCCGGCTAAAGTTGAAGCGACTATCGTCACCACCACCAAATTAATTTGATTAACAATTAAAGTAAGGGTACGGGGAATTGTCAACTTGGCAACCTGGCGAAAATTCTTGTCTAAAAAGTCAATACCCCAATGGTACTTAAAACCCAGAGCAAGGGCCGGGATAAATTGAAGAAGAAAGTGAAGGAAGGCTCCGAGAACCACTCCCCAAGCCAGTCCTTGAATACCGCAAGAATCAACTAAAAAAAGGGCTCCAAAAATAATTCCCAGATTATAAAATACCGGAGCCAGAGAATAAGCGAAAAAACGCCGGAATGACTGAAGAATTGAGCCAAAAATCGCCGAAAGTCCTAAAAAAATCGGGCTTAACAGCATTATTCTGGTCAAGGAGGCGGCCAAAGCGGCTTTTTCTCCTTGAAAACCAGGAGCAATTAAAAAAATCAATCCGGGAGCAAATAAAAAAAGCGCCAAACAAACAACAATTAAGGCGATAATGGCTGAATTTAAAACACTGCTTAGAAGCCGCCAACCAGCCTGATTTTTTCGGGAAGCAACCAAACCGCTTAGAATCGGAATCAATCCGGCGGAAACCGCCCCAAGAATTAAAAGATTATAAACCAAATCAGGTAGTCGAAAAGCGGCGTAATAAATATCCAAAAAGTCGCCAGCTCCGAATTCAGCCGCTAAAATTCGGTCCCGGAAAATCCCCAGTAACCGACTAACCAAAGATAAAGCGCCGATAATCACCGCCGCCGAAGTAATCGTTTTAACCGGGGAGATAAATATTTTTTTCAACATTAAAAATCAACGATTAATAATTTCTTGAGCAATCATTAGTTCTTCGTCAGCCGGAACGGTTACCGAGCGAAATTTTCCCAACCGCCGAATTTTTTGAAGAATCAGTTTCCGAACCACCGGACTACGCTCGCCGACGCCGCCGGTAAAAACAATCAAATCCGAACCGCCGATCAAAGCCCAGAATCGACCGAAGCAGCCGACAACCGTTAAAATATACATTTCCAAAGCCAGCTGAGCTCGACGGCTTTCCTCGGCAGTAAATTTCTTTTCCGGCTGATAGCCGGAAACTTTTTGGCCGGCGGCGGCAAGAATTTCCCGCATATCCCGAGTGCCGGCGACAGCCAGCCAGCCAGACCGCTGGTTAAGAATTTTCTCAACTTTCTCTGGTTTCAAACCAACTTCTTTAATCAAAAAAATCGGAATACTCGGATCAATATCCCCACTCCGACTGGACATCATTACTCCCTCAAGAGGGGTAAAGCCCATACTGGTGGCGGCAGCTTCACCTTTGACAGTTGCCGTCAAACTTGAACCGCTTCCCAAATGACAGCTGATTATTTTAAGCTTCTTAAACGACCGGGAAATTTTTTTCGCTCCTTGGCGAGCGGCATAATGATGGGAAATCCCGTGAAAGCCATAACGCCTAACGCCGTAATCGCGGTAAAATTCTTCGGGCAGCGGGTAGCGGTAGAAATTTTCCGGCAAACTGGAATAATAACCGGTGTCAAAAATAGCAAACTGAACCGCTCGGGGCAGCAGCTCTAAAGATTTTTTTAGACAGGCGAGATTGACCGGATTATGAAGCGGAGCCAGTCGATTGTATTTCTTGAGCCGATCCAAAACAACCGGAGTCACCCGGGTCGGCTTGGTGAATTCCTCGCCGCCGTGAACAACCCGATGGCCGATCAACTTAATTGCCGGACAATGTTTTTTAATCCGTTTAATGATTTCAGTAAAA
>CAZSPT010000011.1:3450-12794 GCA_964608895.1 uncultured Gammaproteobacteria bacterium
CAGTAAAAGCGCTTTGGTGGTCGCTAAAACCTTCCGGAAAATCTTGGTGAAAAATAACCCGGCCTTTTTGGTTTTTAATCTCCAAAAAAGACTTTTGACTCTTGATTCTTTCAACAATTCCGGAAAATTCAAGCTTAAGTTTTTTGGATGATCCGGCGACAAAGTAAATTTTAAACTTGATAGTGGCGCTTCCGGCGTTAACCACTAAAATTTTCTCAGTCATATTTGATTGATTTTGCCTGTCAAAATTATCCGAACTTTGCATAAATAATCATTACCGCAACTAATCCGATTCCGACAATTCCTAAAATAATATAAGTATCAAAACCAATTTCCATAATTAAAAATTATTAATAATCTCTCCCCGACCTTTTTGGCCGCTTAAACCGGCGGCATTAGCCTCATCAGTGTCTAAATGAACCCGGCTAACAAAATTTTCAGCCACCCGAACCGCCACTTGGTGGAAGGTGACCGACCGCTGGCCGGCAATTTTTAAAGAAATCTTTTGGCCGTTTTTTAGTTCAAGTTTTCGGGCGGCGGCAATCGGACAATGAAAATGACGCTGAGCGACAATAATGCCGGATTTCAACCTGAGACGGCCGGCCGGACCGACTAAAATACCAGCGAGGCTTCCAGCCAGCCGACCGGACAGCCGGACTGGCGGCTTCAAACCGAGCCGGCAGCCGTCGGTTTTGGAAATCTCCACCTGGGTCTTGTTTCGAAAAGGTCCGACTACCCGGAGTTTTAACTCATCTTTAGCGGTTCTTAAAACCACTTTCTCGGCGGCGGCGAACTGGCCCGGCTGGGAAAGCTCCTTTTTCTTGGTCAAACAGGCGTTTCGGCCGAATAATTTATGAAAATCTTTTTTTGAAAGGTGACAGTGGCGGGCTGAAATTTCAACAATAACAGTCATAAAAATAAGATTAAATTATAATAAAAAAACAAGTTGAAAAAATTACCGCTTGATTTTTGACTTGGTCAAAATCCCATTCTGAGCGCCAATCCGACTAAGAACAGCCGCTGAATTTTTAATTCCCCAGCTTAACGCCTGTCTGATTCCCAGGCCGGTGATAATCGCGGCCGCGAAAGCGGCTCCAAAAGCGTCACCGGCTCCGACCGTATCGGCTAATTTAGTTGAACGGGATTTCATAAAATAATATTTTCGGCCGTCATAAACGTAAGCTCCGGCCGCTCCGTCGGTAATTACCGCTATTTTCGGCCCGAGCCGTTGAATATACTTAAGTAATCCCCTAATATTCTTGATTTTTCGAAATTCATTGGCTTCATCCCGATTAACCAATAATAAGGAAACTTTCGGCATGATTTTTTCTAGTTTGGTTAGTTGACTAAGTTGGCGGCTGCCGGGATTAAAAGCAAGTTTCCCGCGATTGGCGGCTTTGGCGACAATTTTTTCCCAGCCGATATTCGGCAGTGAAGAGAGATAAAACCAGTCAGCGGCTAAGCCGTTCGGAAAATCAGCCGGCCTTAAACCGTCATTCGCTCCGCGATAGGAAAAAATAACATGCTCTTTTTCAGGATTATCAACCGTCAAAATCATTGAAAAACCGGTTCGACGCCTGGAATCAAATTTAACAAATTGAGTTGATATTTTCCGCTCCTTTAAATTAGCTAGAATTTGATGACCATGACTGTCTTGGCCGATCCGGCAGACAATCGCCGTTTTTAGACCGAGTTTGGAAAAAGAAGCGGCAGTGTTGGCCGCTCCGCCGCCAAAAGAAAAGTGAAGGCGATCAGCGACAATTTTCGCCCCATATTCAAAAGCCAGCAACTTTTTTTTAGTCGCGACGCTTGAATTTATCAACTCCCCTTCCTGTGAATAAAACATAAAATCACGAGTGGCGCCGCCGATTGACGCTACTTGGAATTTTTCCGTTTTTTTTCTTCTCATTTTGCGGGTTATTTTTTCTCAAGCTGAATCGTTTGAGTCGGATAAGCGAATTCTATTTTTGCCTCAACGAATTTTCGGTAAATTTCCAAATTAACCGCCTCTTTAACATCCATGTATTTGTAATAATCGCCTGATTTGACGTAATAAACAATTTCAAAAATCAAACCAGAGTCTCCATACTGCTTAAAATGGCAACGGTCAAATTCAGCCAATTCAATCTTGGAAATTATTTCCTTAATTATTTTCGGAATTGCCTCTAGTTTTTCAGCCGGAGTATTGTAAACTACTCCAATTTCAAAAACAATTCGCCACTTCTTCATTTCCTGGAAATTTTGAATCCTGACGCTGGTCATTTCATTATTGGAGACAACCAATTCTTCCCCTTGAAGGGTTCTGATTCTTGTGGTTTTCAAACCGATTTTTTCAACCACCCCCATATCGCCGCCAACCATAATAAAGTCGCCGACTTTGAACGGCCGGTCAAGGTAGAGCGAAAAACTACTAAACAAATCTCCAAGAATATTTTGAACTGCCAAAGCAACGGCAATTCCGCCAACGCCTAGCCCGGCAATTAAGGAAGTGACATTAATTCCCAAATTAGAAAGAACCAGCAGAACCGCCACCAACCAAAGAGCGATTTTTATAATTTTTTTAAAAACTAGAGCAATTGGTTCGCTTCCTTTGGATTTTTTCTGAAAATAATTCCCCAGTCCGTAGTCAATTAATTTCTCCAAAATTTTAACTCCGGCTACGGCCACCGCCGCTATCACCGCTCCTTTTAGAACGACTTTAATAATTTCTGGAAGATTTAAAACCAAAGAGCCGCTATAAAGGGCGACCAAAAAATAAAACCAGCCGCTGATTCCTCCAAGAGCCGAAATCAAGGAATCATCAAAATCATTTTTGGTTTTCTTAGCGATTTTCTTCAGCTGAGCGATAACAATCAACTGAAAAATTTTTAGAGCCACGGCAACTCCCAAAAAAATCGCCAAGGCGCCCAAAAAATCAATTAGACGATTCCCGGCGAAATTTAACTGACTAAAAAAAATAAAAAAATCCGTTAACCAGACCATAATAAAAAATTATTCTTTATTTATTCTTTTTTATTATATCAAATCTGATTATTTTTTCCAATCACCAGACTTAACTTATTGACATTTAGGACAACCCCGGCGCCCATCATTATAACAACCAGAAAACTACCGCCGTACGAAACAAATGGCAACGGAATTCCGGTAATCGGAAGCAGGCCGATAGTCATTCCGATATTGATAAAAACATGAATAAACAGAAGAATTCCCAAAAGAATCGTCAAAAACATTCCAAAATCGTCCGGGGCTCGGACGGCAATCCTGTAAAACCGGCAAAAAATTAAACCAAACAAACCAAGAATTAAAATTATTCCGATCAAGCCGAGCTCTTCGGCGATGACCGCGAAAATAAAATCACTTTGGCTCTCTGGAATAAATTTCAGCTGGCTCTGACTGCCAAAACCGAGACCTCGGCCAAATAGGCCACCGGCTCCGACGGCGATCAAGGACTGACGCATATTATAACCCCGACCGAGCGGATCAAAATCCGGATTAAGAAAAGTCAAAAACCGCTCCTGCTGATAATCTTGAAGTAAAAACCAGCCGGCCAAAGCAACCGCCGCCAAAATAATTAAAACAACCGCTAATTGCCATTTTTTCTTAACAATTAAAAATAAAGAAATTAGCCAAAGAAGAAAAATTACCATCGCCGAACCAAAATCGGGCTGGGCGGCGACCAAAGCCAAGGGCATCAAGACCACCAGGCTGATCATCGCCAGATGGCTGAGCCGGCTGATTGATCGGGCCGACCAACGGTAAATATCGGCCAAACCGAGAATTAAGAAAAATTTCATCAGTTCAACCGGCTGAAAATTGATAAACCCCAAAGAAAACCAGCCTTGGGTGCCGTGAACGGTCTTCCCTAAGGGAGTTAAAACCAGAATAAGCAAGACAATTCCCAAAAAATAACCGGGCCAAACAAGCTTGCGCCAATAATGATAGTCAAAATTGGCAAAAATAAAAAAAACGGCCGCTCCCAAAGAAAACCAGGCGATTTGTTTTTGAAAATTAAGGAATTCTCCAAGCCCCTGGCCCAAAGCAACGCTATAAATGGCCGCCAGGCCGAAAAATCCAAGCAAAAAAACAGCCGCGGTCAAAAACCAATCAATTTTTTGAAAAAAAGAAAAATAACGGTCTAAAAACATTTTAACTACTGATTATATCTAATCGCGGTCACCGGATTCATTTGAGCCGCCTTGCGAGCCGGATAATAGCCAAAAATCAAACCAACAGCGGCGGAAAAGCCAAAAGCCAAAACAATTGATTCCGGCGGCAGGTAAAAATTCCAAGAATAGCCGAATTGCCCGGCGGCCAGGGTGATTATCAAAGCGGCCGCCACCCCCAAAGTAATTCCAATGACGCCGCCGATTAAAGTGACGGTGATCGCCTCCCAAAGAAACTGCCAAAGGATTTCGGCCGGACGGGCGCCGACCGCTTTTCGCAGACCGATTTCAAAAGTCCGCTCAGCAACTGAAACATACATAATATTCATTATGCCGACTCCCCCAACAATTAAAGAGATTGCGGCAATTGCAATTAAAAGCAGATTAATTCCGCCGAAAATAGTGTCAATTATCTCCCGGGCTTCAGCCATAGTGGTTACTGAAAAATCATCATCTGCCGGATCATTAATATTGTGACGAAGCCGAAGTAGAGAAATAATTTTTTCGGCGGTTTGATCCTGAATTTCCGAATTTTTGACCTGAGCGGTAATCCAAAAAACATGGTCAACTCCGATAACCAGTTTTTGAGCGGTTTTAACCGGCAGAAAAATAAAATCGTCAAAATTCAAGCCAAAACCGCCGCCCCGTTCGGCCAAAACCCCGATAACCTTGAATTTTTGACGGCCGATTTTAATTTTACGGTTTAGCGGATTTTGACTGCCAAAAAGGCTTTCGGCAGTTTTTGAGCCGAGAACAACAACCCGAGCGAGCTGGGCGTCCTCAATCTCATTGAAAAATCGGCCTTGGGCGACTCGGGAGCGGTCAATTTCAATAAAGCCCGAGGAAACTCCCAGTAAATTAATAATCTTATTTTGATTGAGATAGGAAACAACCCCCTGGCCCATAATTCCGGAATAATAATTTTTTATATTCGGAAGTTTGGCAACTGCTTCGGCGTCCTTGGTTTTCAAAGTAGTCACTTGAATGCCGGTAGCGATGCCCATGGCGTTTTCTATTGAATTTTTTTTAGTATTCGGGGTGCGAATTTCTATCTGAATATAATCAGAGCCAAAAGCTTCAAGCTCTTCTAAAACCAATCCTTTGACGCTTTCGCCGGCCGACATCACAATAATCACCGCCGCAATCGCGATAATAATTCCAATAATCGTCAAAATCGTCCGGCCGCGATTAGTTTCCAAAGAACGATAAGCCAACCTAACCGGAAAAAATATTTTTAAACCGAAAAAATTCATAATTGAAAATTATTCATAGCGAAGAGCTTCAATCGGATCAAGCCTGGCCGCTTTTCGAGCCGGATAAATTCCAAAAATCAGTCCGACCAGCAAGGCGACTCCCCCGCCGGCGACAATTGATTTTAAGGAAATAACCAGTTCCCATTGATAGCCGAGATATTCCGCCAAAAAAGCGACAAAAGCCGAAATTAAACTTCCCAAAATCACTCCAATTAAACCGCCGAATAAAGTGATTATAACTGATTCCAATAAAAATTGAATCAAAATATCATTTTGACGGGCGCCGACTGCTTTGCGCAGGCCGATTTCTCTGACACGGTTCCGAACCGAGGCAAGCATAATATTCATTATTCCGACTCCTCCGACAATCAAGGAAATCGCGGCGATCGCCGCCAAGAAAAACCGAATTGCGTCGGTGATTGTCTTTAGAATTTTAATCGCGTCTTTAGTGTTCCGAACCGAAAAATCATCCTCGCCGTCAGGCGGTATATTATGACGATCGCGAAGAAGTAGCCGGATTTCTTGGACTGCCCGGTCTAAATTTTCCGAATGATTAACTTTTACTCTGATAAAATTAACATAGTCAACTCCGAGCATAATGTTTTGGGCGGTTGAAACCGGAATTAAAACCAAATCATCTTGGTTTTGAAAACCGGCCGTCCCCCGCTGTTTCAAAACCCCAATGACTTGAAAATACTCTTTATTTATTTTAATTTGTTCGCCAACCGGATCCCGGCCGGCAAAGAGTTCCTGCCAAACTTGGTGGCCGAGAATTGCCAACCGGGCATTTTGACGCTCTTCCTGTTTATTAAAAAAACGTCCTTTGATAATTTTAGCGCTTTCAACTTTGGGATAATTAGCCATTACTCCGTAAAAATTAGAATCAGTGCTGAAATGACGATAGCTGATTTGGGCGATCCCGGAATTATAGCTGCTGACGACAGCGACATTTTCAACCTCCCGGCTAATTGCCAGAGCGTCTTTATACTTCAAGGTGGTCACCACAATTCCCATCACCGAAGCCGGCGGACCGTCTTCACTGGAAGACCCCGGAAGAATTCCAATTAAATTAGTTCCCATTGAAGTAAGCTGGTTAACGACTAAACTTTGAAAACCGGCTCCAACCGAAATAATCACAATTACCGCGGCGATTCCGATTATAATTCCCAAGCTGGTTAAAAAACTACGAGCCTTATTGGCTCGCAAGGCGAAAAACGAGAGTTTTAAGGTTTCAAATAATTTCATAAATTACTTTATCAGTTCACTATCTTTGGCTAGTCGGCGATCACTAACCGGCTGATCGGCGATAATCCGACCGTCCCGAAGCTTGATTATTCTCTTGGCGTGTTTAGCGGTATCGGCCTCATGGGTAACTAAAATAATTGTATTGCCGCCGTCGTTGAGTTTTTCGAGAATTTTCATAATTGCCTGGCCGGATTTAGTGTCAAGGTTTCCGGTCGGTTCATCGGCAAAAATAATACTTGGCCGGGCGACTAAAGCCCGAGCAATCGCCACTCGCTGCTTTTCGCCTCCGGAGAGCTGGTTGGAAAAATTATTTATCCGATGACTTAAACTGACCGCTTCAACCGCCCGGACAACCCGCTGATGAATATCTTTTAATTTAGCACTATAGAGCAAAGGAAGCTTGACATTGTCATAGACGGTATTCTTTGGGAGAAGATTAAAAGTTTGAAAAACAAACCCGACTTCTTCATTTCTAATCCGGGCCAGCTGGTTTTCATCAAGATTACTCACTTCCCGGCCTTTGAACCAGTAGCGTCCACTAGTCGCGGTGTCTAAAAAGCCAAGAATATGCATTAAAGTGGATTTTCCCGAACCAGAAGGGCCCATAATCGCCAAAAACTCCCGGTCATTAATTGAAAAATTTAAACCGTGAAGGACTTTAGTAATCACTTCCTCATTTGAATATTCCTTCCTTAAATCTTCAACTTTTATTAAAGGAGACTCAGCCATCTTGATTATTGTCCGTTATTTTTTTTGAAAACAACCACTGATTCACCGACTCGTAATCCGGAAATTATTTCAACCAACCCTTGGTCGGCCCGCAGGCCGGTGACGACTGTTTTTTCTTCTAACCGGCCGTCCTCTAAAATTTCAACAAATTTTTCCGGAGCTTCTCCTAAAATTGTTTCTTTCAGTCGGACGGCCCGCTGGGGGATGTAAAGAACGTCATCTTTTGCCACGGTCTTAATTGTCAAATCAGCGGTCATACCAGGCTTGACTTTCTTGTTCCATTCGTCTTTTTGGAAAGCGACCGTCGCTTTGTAATAGATGACATCTTGGATGACCGTTTGGGCCGGCTCAATAAAAGAAATTATTCCTGAAAAAAGATGGTCGCCGCCAAAAGCGTCCATTTCAATCACCGCTTGATCTCCGACTTCCACTTTGACAATATCCGACTCAGGAATATTCGCTTTGATTTGGTAATCTTGAAGCCCGAGAATTTTAACAACCGGTTCGGACAAACTGGTTTGCTCGCCAAGACCGTAGTTAACTTCAGTAACCGTTCCATTAATCGGAGCGATAATACTGTAATCACTTAATTCGGCCAAAATTTTATTCAACTGGGCCCGGGCTTGGGCAACTTTGGCTTCAGCCGAATCAACTTCAAAATCTCGAGGGTCAGCCTTGGTTACCGCCAATTCCGCTTGATAAATTGAAAGACCGTCTTCAGCCGCCTGAATTTCGGTTTGATAACTTTTAATAGCTGAAGCTAAATTAGACTTGGCGGTTTGGAGAGAATTCAAAGAAGTGTTAACAGCCGCCTGTTCGGTGCTCAAATTAGATTTAACGGCGTCTTTGTCCGACTGAGTATATTTGTTATTAATGATAATTCCATCGGCCAGTTGATAACAATTAGTCAAAAATAAATTCAAATCATTTAAAAAAACCCGCAGCCGGTCGGCGGCGCCTAAAATCCCCTGGTTGGTTTTTTCTTGGTTGGCTAAATCAATCACCAGCTTAATTTCCAAAATCTTGTCACTTAAAGAATGATAATCAGTTTCAGTAGCCACCTTCAAATTGTTATCAGGCAAGGAAATATCAGCGGTTGTTTCAGAATTGAAAAGCTCGTTATAGGCGATATTTAAAGCTTCCCGGGCGGTAAAATAACCATTATTTAATCCGTTTAAAGTTTTTTCCCGCAGGGCGGCCAGTTCATCGTCCCGTTCTTCAATTAGCTTCTCTAAATCATTTTCCGCCTTTTCAACTTTTTTTTCAACTACTGAAATTTCCTCTGCCGAAGCTCCGGCTTTAACTTTTGTCAAATCAGCCCGAATGGCGGCCAAATTAGCCCGATATTGATCGGCCTGAGCGGCCAGATCGCCTGAACTTAAAGCGGCCAACAACTGGCCGGCTTTAACCTCTTCGCCTTCGGAAATTTTCAAATAATTTATTCGGCCGGTTGTTTTGAAATTCAACTCAATATCTTTAGCCGACTCAACCGCTCCGGTGGCGGCAACCGTCTGAACTAATCTTCCCCGCTTAACCGGCTCAACAAGATATTCAGTCTCTTCAATTTTGAAAACAGCTTGATAATAGCCGAATCCGACGCCGGCAATAAATAAAACAACAATTATCCCCCAAAAAAATTTACTTTTAAAAATTTTCATAAAGTTATAAATATATTTCTTCGGCTTGATTCTATCCCGTTACAACAAAAAAATCAAGCCAAATAATTAAAATTGGCTATTTTAACCAACACTTTTATTTATCACCCTTGTTCACCCCTGTAACGAGTGATTAAAGGGAAAATAAAAAATAACCACGCCAAACCTATTTTAATCAAAAATTACTAAACCAAACAGCCAAGAACACCTCCGCGCTCCGCCAAAGGTGGGCCGCGAACGCGTCGCAAAATCAATGAGCGGCACTTTGTGCCGCCCAAAATTTAGCTCTTAAAAAAACC
>CAZSPT010000011.1:12804-18568 GCA_964608895.1 uncultured Gammaproteobacteria bacterium
AAAAACAAATATAAACCACAAAAACGAAACCGGCATAACTCCGGAGGAGCAAATAATCTACGCCATAAAACATCTTGAGCAGACTGACCAAGTTATAGACAACTAGCAAGGAAAGGGTTCTTTGTCTTATCAGTTAGGAGTTTACTTGACCGCTGGCGGCTTTGTTCCGAGCGCTGACTGGCGCCGCGAACTTCTGCGAGCTTACTTGGGTGGGAGCAATCCTGAGGGTTCCGATTCTGGCTATGGCGCCCGGGCCTTGGTGAGATTTTAGAAATTTTAGAATTTAAACCTTGCCTTTTCTTTCTTCAAATTCGCAAAAATCATCAACATTTTTTTCTATACTTTCCAAATCTTTTTCAAAAGAATCTTGGAATTCCGCCAATCCTTTTAATTCTTTTTTTGTTTTTTTCTTTTCTATCTCTTCTGGTGCTTCTTCTTCCTTGGTTTGAGAAGCGCGCTCAACCAAAATATCAAAAATTTCTTTTCTAGTTCTCACCTGTCCTTCAAATTCAATCTTTCCAGCATCACCGTTAAGCAATTCTTCAAGGTTGGCCGTCATTGTTGCTTTTAAATCCTGATCAGCCAGACGATCAAGATAATAAAAATGGATGAGTTCTTTTAATGATTCAGCTAAGTCAAGCCACCCGGTTTTTTTATCTCTAATTTGCTCGTCAACCAAGGCGTCGGCTACCCGCGCCATATCATCAAGAGTAAGAGGAATTTTCTGCTGCCTGCCTTTTTCTCCCTTTTTCAGTTCTTTGTTAAAGTCGTTATGAAAAACAGAAACAATTTTTGATATTTCTCTGCTGATTTCCGGATGGTTGTAAATATCCAAAATGCACCCTTCGGGTTTTTCTTCGGGTTTTTCGCCCAATTTATAGGTAAAATAATAATCTGCCGCCAAATGCAAAGATTCTTCAGAAAGTTCTTCCATTCGCTTGAAAACAACACCGCGCGCTAAAGCCGGATCTACTTCGTTGCGAGCCAAGTATTCTTCAGGAGGATTGGTGGAGAAAAATGCCCAAAATTTTGGCCCTGATTTCACTTTTTTTCCACCGTTTTCCCAAAGCTGAATTTCCTCGGCTAATTGACCCCTTTTGCCTCGTAGTTTTAGTAAGGTGTTAATAACCTGGGGTTCGGCCAATCCCACTTCTTCAACATGAAGCTGAAAACCCGTACCTTTTTGTTCATCAAAAGAAAAAGTGCCGTCAGGGGCATGGGTTAAGCCCATTGCTTTTGGAACCGCTCCATACTGAAAACGCCATTGGGTTTTTTCCGCAAGCCCGGCGGATTTTGCCATCTCCTGTAGTTTAGTATGAATTAAAGCCAATTTTTGTTCCTGCGATAATTTTTCTTTTTGTTCTACTTCTTGAGCGATTTTAGAGATTTCCGCCTTCGCCTCGACTGATTCCAAAAATTCGTTCCATTTTCTTTTTTCTTCTTCAGTTTCAACCTTAGGCACCCACTTTGCCATCAACTCCGACACATCAGTCTGGCCCGAGCAATAAAAATCAAGGGGTTTTACGCCTCGACCATAAAGTAGTTCAGCAAATTTATCAGCCAGATAAGTTTTGCCAATAGCAGTCGGCGCTTCTATTAAAAGCGGCTGGCGATGCTTGTAAGTTCTGGCCATTGTCTCTAAAATTTCAAAAGATTCTTTCATGGGAATAATTTCTTTTTTTATTTCTTCAATTTCTTCCTGACTGGCGTCGGTTTCCAGTTTGGTTATTAACGGCCTTTCTTTGTAAAAATTACCCAAATAAATATATCTCTTTTTTTGTTGGGTTTCGGGGTCAGTTTCTTCTTCAAAAACAATACCACCCAGAATTTCTCCTTCTGATCCTCTTTCTTTTATTTTGGCTTCTATCTCCTCATCTTTTAATTCTTCGGGAGATTTAAAGCGAGTTGTTTCTGGATTCATAATTTTAAATTTATTTTAAACTTAATGTCGGCCCAAAAAGCCGATAAAAATGGGGATAAGTGATTATATTTTCAATAAAGTCTCTTTCGGCAAAAATAATTACTCTTGATTCTTTTGGTATTTTAATTTCAACTAAATCTTTTCCTTGATAATCTAATAATTGCAAGGAGTTGGAATTTGCTAAATGCTTTAATTGGTTGAGCAAAGGACTTTTAATATCTTTTTTAATTTCCAGAAATACCCATTTACCTTTTTCAAAAATATTAACGAGATTTTCAATTATCTCTTCATCAACGTTTGATTTGTCATAAATTACTTTCTCAACCGCAATTATTTTATTTATTGCCTCTAAAACTTTACCTGCGCTCAATTTGCTTTTTGGTTCTTTTACCACTAAACCCAAATCAAAGGTCTGCCCCGGTTGTTTTTGAACCTTTTGAAGAAGACGAATAAATTTGTTTAATTTTTCTTTGTCCATAAATATTTTGGTTAGTTGGTTCTATTATAGTTAATATTTTTCCGGATGTCTAATCATATCTTCTAAAAGGTCGGCAAAAGATTCAGCAAAATCTTTTTCTTGATCTTGATACTTTTGTTCCTTTGTTGGTTTAATGTAAGGAAGTCTTAAGGAGGCCGGATAATAATCTTCTACAAACTTGGTGTCAGGACCCAAACCCACGCCAACTGTTTTTATATTTCTATTCTTTATTTCTTCCAATATTTCCAAGAGATGCTCGCCATTGTTTGACTCCCCATCGGTTAAAGTTAAAATAAAATTATCTTTACCTTTATTTTTTTCAATATGCTCTAAAGAAAGTCTGGAAGCTCCATCGGTATTAGTGCCTTCACCTCCCCAGCCTTTCATTTTAGCAAGTTCTTCTCTCTTCTTTTTGTCCAATTTATCCCCCCACTCTTTGAATGTTTTTACTCTGTCGCTAAAGCCAATTACCTCATACTGCAAGCCAAATTTTTCTAATACCTCTACCAAGGTCACCATTCCTTTAAATGTCTCTTCAATTTTTTTTCCTTGCATTGACCCGGACAAGTCCACCAAAATAGAAAAGCGGTAATCAAATTTATGAGGAATAGTTTTTCTTTCCCAGAGTTTTTCCAAATAGCGGGGATCGGCTTCAGCTTGCATTGCCTTTTCCAAATCAAACCGCGAGCCGCTTGGGAAACCTTTTCGCCATTTAGGATGACGTTCCGACAAAAAGATTTTTTTTAGACGGTAGTAAAGAAGATTGATTATATCTGCCGTTTCTTCATACGCTTTATCATATTCATTCATTTTCTCGCGCCGCAATTGCTCTAATTTTTCCTCTAATTCCTTTTTTTCTTCTTCGGTTTGTTTTCTTTCCTCCGCGCTTTTTTTCTGACGCTCTCTATCTTCTCTCTGGTTTTCTGGCTTATCTTTGTTGAGTTTTCCTTCTATTTCTTTATTTATAGTATCTTCAAAATCCTTAAGTTGTTTTTCGGATTTTTCACGCAGCTCTTTTTGTTTTTGAGAAGGAAGACTTTTAAAAAGCTTTTCCATCTCTTTCTTGGTTTTTTCAGAGAGGTTATCTTCTGGATACGGTGCCCCCTCCTCGCCTGATTTCATTTTATCTAAAGTGCCCTCTATTTGCTCTAATTCATCTTCAGTCTGCTTTTGTCTCATTTCCTGCGCTAATTTTTCTCCTTTCTTTTGCTTAATCTGTTCTTCTAATTCTTCCTTTTCTTTACCACTGGCGCTTTTTGCTTTTTTTTCCAAACCATTAATTTCTTTTTCCAACTCCTGCTGTCTTTGCTTTGCCTCTTCTATTTGTTTTTGTTTATCTTCAATTTCTTTATTCAATTGTTCGGCCGCCTCCCGGATTGCCTTGTCAATTTGTTCTTGGAGTTCTTTTTTAGTATCTTCCGGCAAATTATTAAACGGGTCTAATTCTTTCTTTAAGCCGTCAATCTCTTCTTGTAGTTCTCCTTGTTTTTGGTTGTCGCCTTGTTCTCGCGCTTCTTCCATTTCTTTTATTTTTTGTTCAAGTTCCTTCTGTTTTTGCCTAAAATCATTAAGCATTTGTCTTTGTTCTTCAGTATGTAGATCCATCTCTACCAGTTTTTTAACTTCTGGCCAGATATAATTGGTGTTGTTTTCAAATCTTTTCTGGCCGGCAGTAATAATTTCCTTTTCTTCCCGGCTTGGCTCTTGAGGATTAGGAATAATACTGATACTTTCCTGGGCAAGCTTAATTGTTCTTTTTAGGGCTTTTTCCACGGCCGGGTTAAGCTTTGCGCTAAACCGTTCTTGATGCCAATCTCGGATTACTTCCGAACCATACTGGGCAAATTTAGGCCAATATCCTAATTGGCTGGCAATTTTTTGCACTTCAGAAGTGCTTAAAACCGCGTTTTCTTCTTTAAACTGTTCATTGTAAAATTTTTCAATATATAACTTCAGTCCCGGGAAACGCGCACTCATCCAGTCGTTTACCGCCGGATCTTCTATAATGTTTTGGAGATAACCAAAACCAATTTGAGAGTAAAATTCTTCAATTTGTTCTTTGGATAACCCTATTTCTCTTGGTCCAGGAGTAATAGCTCGATGACTGCCTTCGTGGCCGGCTACAAATTTTACCCGTTCAATATTATCTTTAATATGCAAAGGGTCAAAAGTGATGGAGCCATCTTCAGGATTAAAAAAACTTCCGTTTCCTGGCTTTCCGAGTTTCACTTCCATACCAAAATCTCCGCCCACTCTTTGGGCGATAATTTTCATGGTTTGCCAGACATCTTTTGGTATTTCCGCAACGGGCACTGTTTTTTCGGCTTCTCTTTCTGACTCGCCGGCGCTATAAATTTTTTCAAAAGATTTTTCCATATATTTAATTTTCTTCCAATTTCCGCAAAATTTCCCAATTAAACTCTTCTCCTTGCTGTGTTGTGTGACTAAACCGCCATAGCTGAAAAAGTTTTTGGCGTTTAGACGCGTCTTGGCTCTTAACCAGCTTCTTCTGTTGAGCCGCCTGCCTTTGGGGAATATTTCAACCCCCAGAAATTTCAAGCCCTATTTCGCTTTTATTATAATATCATTTTTTGCGTTAATTTCCAATTTTAGTCGGGTGTTTAGAAATCCAATGATTTTATCCCTGATTTGTTTCAGTAAGTCTAAATTTTTTAATATAATAATAAAATCGTCGCCATAGCGGAAATACACTTGCGACTTGATAGTATATTTTACAAACCTATCCAGCTCATTAAGATAAATATTGGCGAAAATCTGGCTGGTTAAATTGCCAACGGGCATACCTTTGCGCGTGCCCTCTTTACTCTCTCTCTCTCTCTCGTATTACGCCTGTCGCCGAATAACTTTCAAGTACTTCTTTAAGAATATTTAGAGCTTTTCCGTTCTTAATTCTTAAAGAAAGGATTTTAATAGAACTCGCTAGTCAAGTTTCATGCCAAAGAGGATAATGAACAGCTGATTGAATCCCTGTTCCATCTTTGTTTTTAACATTTCTTTGTTTTCCCTCATTCTCTTGGCTATTTCTTGGTATAAGGGATGGGCGTACTCTTTGTTGTCTATAGCTTTAATTCCCCATTCTCCGGTGGAAAGTTTTTCCAAAATTCTCGTTTTATAAGTATTTCCTTTTGAATCTCGTATTGCTCTTTCAGCTTTTTTTGGGCAATACCTCAAATGTCCAGAGTTTTTCCGAGATAGCGTCTCTTTTGGTTTCCAGTTCAATCTTTAATTCTTTGGCTTTGCCCAGATTTCCTGTTTCCACTGCTTTTTGGTATTCCAAATCAAACTCTTATTTCAGAGTTTTGAGACTTTTATATTCCTTTCTTATTTTTTCACATTGAGAAGGC
>CAZSPT010000012.1:0-18225 GCA_964608895.1 uncultured Gammaproteobacteria bacterium
ACCGCGATTATTGGAGCAGTCGCCGGCGGAACAATCACCCAGGCTTCCGAAGTTTGGAATTTTCCCTCATACCACGCTATTTCCGGAGCCGAGCTTGGTCAAAAAATGGCTGCTCAAGTTGAAAAACTCGGTTTGAAGATAAATCAGCGGGAAGTTGTCAGTCTAAAAAAGAGCGGTTCGGGATTTAAAATTAAAACCGCCCGAAATGAATATTTTGGGAAGAAATTGTTGCTGGCGACCGGCCAAAAACCGAGAAAATTAGGAGTTCCCGGTGAAGAGCGGCTGGTCGGCCGGGGGATTAGCTATTGCGCCACTTGCGACGCCGCTTTTTTTAAGAATAAAACGGTAGTGGTCGTTGGCGGCGGAAATTCCGCTTTAACTGCCGCCCTTTTGCTGGCTGAAATAGCTGAAAAAGTATATCTCAGCTACCGTCGGAAAAAGCTTTTTCGGGCCGATCCGGCCTGGATTGAAGCGGTTAAGAAAAATCAGAAGATTGAATTGGTTTATTCTTCAACAATTGTTGAAATTCACGGACGAGAAAAAGTTGAATCCGTCAGTTTTTCTTCCGGAAATAAGCTGACGGTTGACGGCGTTTTTATTGAAATCGGTTCAATTCCGGATACTAAGCTGATAAAGTCTCTTGGATTAAAATTCACTGACCGAGGAGCGGTTATTGTTAATCGGCTTCAAGAAACTTCGTTGCCCGGAGTTTTAGCGGCCGGAGATTTGACTGATAATCCTCTTCGTCAGGCGGTTACCGCCGCCGCCCAGGGAGCAACCGCCGCTTTTAGCGCCTACAACCAGCTCAAGGAAGAGAAAAAAAACTGAATATTTAAAACGGAAAATAACGGGAAAACAAAAAAATGACTGTTTTTGACAGTTTGAAAAATAATTTTACCAAGGCCGCCGAAAGCCTTGGCTTAACTGCTCAAGAAAAAGAATATTTTCTAAAATACCAGGCGATTCATCAGGCCGAATTAAAGACTTCAACCGGCAATTATCAGGCCTGGCGGATTGTTCATAACAAAGCTCTCGGACCGGGCAAAGGAGGAATTCGCTTTCATCCCTTGGTTTCTTTAGAGCAGTTGAAATGCCTTTCATTTTGGATGAGCTTAAAGAATTCTTTGGTTGATTTGCCTTTTGGAGGCGCCAAAGGGGGAGTGGCGGTCGCTCCGAGAGAATTAACTTCGGCCGAGCTTCAGGAAGTAAGCCGTGCCTATATCCAAGCTTTTTGGGAGCAGCTTGGGGAGGACAAGGATATTCCCGCCCCTGATGTTTCCACTAATTCCCAAATAATCGGCTGGATGCTTGATGAGTTTGAAAAGCTCTCCGGCCGCCATCAACCCGGAATGATTACCGGCAAGCCTTTTGAACTTGGAGGCTGTCAGCTCCGGGAAGATGCCACTTCTCAAGGGGGGAAAGCGATTTTGGAGCTAGTTTTGGAAAAATATTCCAAAAATCTCCGGGGAATAAAAGTTGCTGTTCAAGGTTTTGGAAACGCCGGCCAAAATATCGCCAAAATTATCGCTGAAGCCGGCGGTTTAGTGATTGGAGTGA
Source organism: uncultured Gammaproteobacteria bacterium (assembly GCA_964608895.1). Classification (GTDB taxonomy): domain Bacteria; phylum Patescibacteriota; class Patescibacteriia; order 2-01-FULL-39-33; family 2-01-FULL-39-33; genus CAZSPT01. The sequence goes on from CAZSPT010000012.1 coordinate 1,558, forward strand.
GCGACAGCCGGGGAGCGATTTTTAATCCTCAAGGATTGGATATTCCGGCCGTTTCCGCCGCCAAGAAAAAGACCGGCTCAGTGGCCGGTTATTCTGAAGCCGAAAAAATTACTTTGACTGAACTGTTTGGCTTAGAAGCCGAAGTGCTGGTTTTGGCCGCTCTTGAAGGAGCGGTGTCCGCTGCCGCCGCCGATTCTTTGAAGGCGAAATTTATTCTTGAATTGGCTAATGGACCGGTTGACGCTGAAGCTGATGAAATCTTAAACCGCCGGGAAATTTTGGTTATTCCGGATATTTTGGCCAATTCCGGCGGAGTGATTATGAGCTATTGCGAATGGGCTAGGAATAAGGCCGGCGGAATATTTTATAAAGATCAGCTGGCTGAAATTTTCAAGGAAAAACTCGCCGGAAGTTTTGAAAAAGTTTTTCAAATTTATCAAAAATCAAGCGGCTTAAGTTTTAGGATTGCCGCCTATCAAGCGGCTTTGGAAAGGATTTTATCCGCTGAACGAGCCCGGGGAAACTTATGAATCTTAAAAAAATAAGGGAAATTCAATTAAACTACTCCTTAATTTGGTTGATAGTGCTCGGCTTGGTGGCCGGTTTTTTAATTTTTGGACTTTTTTTTCGGGCGGCTGAAGAATTTTCTCAATCAACTAAACCGGTTAAATTGCCGGTCAAAGCATCCCGTTGGCTTGATGGTCGGCCGGTGGCCGGGGAAGCGGCTAATCTTATACCGGCGGTAGTGGTGATAGAGAACCATCTTGACGCCCGTCCGCCGGCCGGCCTGGCTGAAGCAAAAGTTGTTTATGAGGTTTTGGTTGAAGGCTGGATTACCCGATTTTTGGCGATTTATGATTTAAGCGAACCGCTTGAAGTCCTCGGACCGATTCGTTCGGCCCGGCCGTACTTGATTGAATTAGCCGCTGAATATCGGGGATTATTCGTTCATTCCGGCGGCAGTCCGGCCGCTCTAAAGCAGTTGAAAAGCGAGACCCGAATTTTTGACTTAAACGAGTTTTTCGGCTTTAACACCGGTTATTTTTACCGGCGGAACGACCGTCGATCCCCTCATAATCTCTATACCAGCGGTAAATTGTTAAAACTAGCCAAGCAAGATTATCAACTTCCCCAAGAAGGAGATTTTTCGGCTTGGACTTTTAAAACAGCCCGTTCTTGGGAAGTTTTAAAGTCTTTTCCTGAAGCTTTGGAAATTTCCCTTGACTATTCTCCCGGACCTGATTATCAGATTGTCTGGGAATATCAGCCGGAAATTGATTGCTATTTTAGAAATCAGAATCAAGCGCCCCATCTTGAAGACTCCGGCCGGAGAATTAAGGCAAAAAACATTATTATTCAGTTTGTTTCCACCAAGGTTTTGGATGAGCTTGGCCGGCGGGAGATTAACCTTGAAGGAGAAGGCCGGACGATTGTTTTTCGAAATGGCCGAGTGATTGAAGGGGTTTGGAAGAAGGACAATACCTTGAACCGAACTTTTTTTCTAACCGGAAATCAGGAGAAAATTCCCTTTGAGCCGGGAACGGTTTGGCTGGAAATAGTTCCCGACTATTTAAAGGTTTTTTATTTTTAAAATTGTGGATATCTTTTTGATTTTTTTCTAATTAAAGGCTATAATATAACCACTTTCTCCAGTGCGACTAGGTGAAAAGCATGGATAAGAAAAGGATTGCTTTAAGAAGCATCCAGTTCAAGTCCAAGGAAGGAGGGCCGAGTTTTGATCTGAGGCGAATGTTGGTTGAATTTCCGAGTTAATCGTTAGAGCCCTGATTTACTGCTGTTACTTTTATCCTCATCTTTTTTTTGTTTCATTCAACAAAAAAAGGAATTGCCTATCGAGCGGGTGTTAAAGAGGATTTATGAGTAATTTTTAGTGAGTTGGGGCTCTAAAGTATCGTTTTTTTTCAATAGTTAAAGGAGGGCACAGCAGAAGAGTTAATTTCCAATAATTTGTATTCTCGGAGTATAGTTTAGAACTTCAAGTCGGGACGGGATTTAGTCAAAAGCCCGAAAAATTAAATTTCTTGGCGGGACATTTTGACTTCCTTCATTTCTTTATCCATCCCGACTTGAATCAACTTAGCTTTTGGCGCTTTTTCTGTTTTTCGTTATTTTCGTACTTTTTATCTTTTTAGGAGAGGTTTCTCCTGATATTTATTCCGACAAATAAAATTTGTCGGTTTTTTATTTCAAAAATTGGCTAATTTTACAAATTTATTTTAATCTTGACAAAAATAAAATAAGGAGAGATTGGTATGGATGAAATAGAACGGCAGATGAAGACCTTACGGGCACGCCAGTGCCCGGAGGTGATTTGCGAAATTTTGGAACGCCAACGCAACACCGTGTTGGCGAAAGCGGCGGCGGAGATCCCCGAAGAGCACATCCCTTTCGTGCCGGTGATTCCCCGGAGCTATCTGGGCATCTACGGACTCATGCCTATGGTCATGAGCGGTGACAAAGTAGGATACACCTACTTAAATCCGAATGAATTCGTAGAGAGACGAGTGTGTCTTACGGTGGATGAAAGTATCGCGGTTTGCATCCACTCTTCGGTTCTTTCCCGTCACCATTTATGGTGTGCAGGATCTCGCTGTCTGTACGCCAGCAACGGGATACCGGCTGTTTACCTTTGCGACGGCCGGCCAAGACTTGACTGGCGGTACGCTGATTTTGAAAGCCCTAAATGGGGCACCGCCAGTCGGGCTCGTTAAAAAGTCGCGCCCTAAAAGGCAGTTCAGAAATGATCTGCCTTTTTTATTTGACAAAATGGTGATTTTTTGATAATTTTTCAGCAGAATCAGTCTATAGGAGACTGATTAAAAAAACAAAAAGGAAAGGTTGAAATGGAGAAGAAGCGATTAAATAATCGGTTGTTGGGAGTTTTTTTTATTTTTTTGCTTTTAATTTGCTGGATCGGTTCAATGTGGTATAACTATTATCTTAATCAGTGGCCGGCGGCAGATTCGGAAAAGCAAAAAATTGACTCAATTTTCACTGTTTTGGAAATTAACGAGTCAAATCGTTCTTTTTACGAAGTTTTTTCTTTTGTTTTTGGACTGGCGGTAATTGGTCTTGGCGGCTATCTCTGCTATCAACGGTTTGATTTCCGAGCCCGGCAGAACAGGATTAACGAGGCCTTGACAAATATTCCCCGATGTCCGGACGAGCGGCTTTGGGAATATGCCCGTCAGCTCGGAATAGAGATAGATAGCCGAAAAATTGAGATTCCCGGCTGGCTAATGGAGCAGGCGGCTCCTCAAGCTCTGGCTCGACTGGTTATCGCTTTGATTTATTCCCGCTATGATCGGTTTAGTCGGGAAATGTCTTTTGACTATAATGTTTTCCATAGTCTGGCCGATTGCCTGTTGGATTATTGGGCTTATGACGAAATCAATGATTTCGTCGGAGTGATTTTAGCCGGAAAAGAATATCTTGGCCGGCGGCTTCAGCAAGCGATTTTTCGCCGCCAGCTTGAGCGAAAAATCGGGATGATCCAAGATGATTTGGCTGAAATTAAAGAGCGAGAAGTAGCCGAGAACGCTGAAAATCTTTCCGCTGTCACCGTGGTTGAAAATCAACTGGCCTTATTGACTTCCGGAGGAGAAGTTTAACGGTCGGAACAAAAAAAATAATCCCGTTTTTTCAAAGAAAACGGGATTTTAAATTTCCTTTTTTTGTTTTTAAATCCAGTTTTTTCGCCTAAAGAATAAAAACATCGTCAAAGTGGCGATAAGCATAATAGTGATAATAATCCAAAAGCCGTAGGGATTGTCCATAAAAGGCATTCCGTTTATAGTGTTCATTCCAAAAATCGCCGCCAGTAAAGTAAGCGGAAAAACAATGACCGAAAAAATTGTCAGCACTCTCATAATATTGTTTAATTTGAAAGAAACCATGGTGGTGTTAGTGTTTTCAAGAGCTTCAATTGTTTCCTTGTGGTTTTCCAATATTTCCCAGATATTTTTGGAATGTTCAATCAAGTCTTGGTAATAGATTTTCAGCTTGCCGGCCGGAAAAAATTTTATTTTCTCTTGGGAAAGTTTTTTAATTACATTTTTGTGGGCTTTCATTATCTTCCGAAATTCTAGAATATTCCTTTTAACCGATAGGATTTCATTAACCATTTTTCTTTCATGGCCGGCGAAAATATTCTGCTCAATATTAAGAATATCCAGGCTTAGTCGGTCAAGCAGGGGATAGCTGTACTCTTGAAGCCGGATAATAATTTCATAAATTAGAGAAGCGTTAGTTTCGCTGAGGTATTGTTGGCGGTAGAAGGAATCGCTGTTGCAAAAGTTAAAGAACTCCACCAGCGGCGGGAGATTGTTTCTATGGATGGTAATGACATTTTCTTTACTAATGAAAAAATTAATTTCTTCAGCTTTGATGGCCCGATTTTTTTTTCGGTAAACCGGAAATTGGATGATTAAAAAGCAGTAGTCGTTTCTAATATTCAGTTTCGGCCGTTGAGAATATTTTTTGGCGTAAGAATCGTTCAAATCAAGCTCGTTAAACTTGAATTTACGTTTCAAATAGTTGATTTCTTTCTGCTGGGCGTTAGTGATGTTTGTCCAGCTTAAATCGCTTTTCGGCGATTTAATTGTAGTAATGTTTTTCGCCATGGCCGGAAAGGTTATGAAAACTTGTTGTTATTATATCATAGAAATAAATTTTATGGTATAATTAAAAAAAACTAATCAACTATATGGTGCAAAAGCCCAGTTCCGAATTTCAGCCGGAATTTCAAAAGGAAAGGCCGTTTCAACCGGTTAAAGAAGAAGAAAGGATTGAAGGCCGGGATCTTTCAGAACCGGCTTCGGCTGTTCAAAGACCGGCTGCTTCGTCGAAAAAATCGTCTGAAATTCCAGAGGCTCCTGCCCGCTCAACCAGCCGGGAGTCAGTAGTCTCCGAGCTTAATCAAGAAAATTATCGCAAAATAGAGGAAATTTTGGAGGCTGATTTAGCTGAAGCTTTTAGCCAGATGCCCCCGGCTGTTCAGGCTGATTTCAAGGAAACCGGGGAAACAGTTATCCGGGAAATTTTAAAATTTCTCCCTCGGCCTGAAAAAAAATCCGGAAAGATAAACGATATGATTGCCAATTGGCTTAAAAAAATTCCCAAAGTAAACAGATTTTTCGTCATCCAGGAGGCTAAGAATAAAACCGAGGCGATTTTAGCCGTTTTTTCAACTCATTCTTAATATGGATTTTTCAATCCAAACAATCTATTTCTGGGATTTGGTTTGGTCTTTTTTGGCGTTTTTGGGAGTGGTTGTCGGATCTTGTTTGGTTATTTTCGCGGTTTTTTTAATTGCCCGGAAATTTTTTTCTTCACCAAGGTTTTTACCGGAAAAATTTAAAAAAAAGGTTTTTCGGCTGTCAATTCCTTATCAGTCGCTGGATTCAGAGAGCAATCAAAAAGAACTCAAGCAGATTTTGGCCGGTATTGAGAATTTTTACGCCAATCTCGGCGGCCTTCGGGCCGACCGCGGTCCAAAAACTTGGCTGTTCGGCCGTTATGATAATTGGTCTTTTGAAATTGTTTTGGACGCCGAGGGTTTGATTACTTTTTTTGTGGTGGTTCCGGAATATCTTAAAGACTATTTTCAGCAGCAGATTCTTTCCCAGTATCCTTTTTGCCAGATTGAAGAAATTCCTGATTATAATATTTTTGGGGTTCGGGGTTTTGCCGCCGCCGGCTTTTTGAAGCTTTTGAAGAATCAAATGTTTCCGATTATGACTTACCGTCAGATGGATAGTGATCCTTTGACTGCTTTGATTACCACTTTGTCTAAATTGCCCAAAGGGCAGCGGGCGGCGATTCAGTTCGTGATGCGCTCGGCCCGAAAGGAATGGCGCCGCCGGGGAGTGAAAATCGCTTCAGAAATGCAGCAGGGAAAAAGTTTTAAAGAAGCGTCCGGTCAAAGCGGATTTTTAAGTTTTCTCGGCGGTCCGGGTGAATGGTTCAGTGGTCAAAGTCGCCGGGAAAACCAGCCGGAAAAAGAGCTCCACCGGCTTTCGCCGATGGAGGAGGAGATGGTCAAATCAATTGAACAGAAAGCTTCCCGGGCCGGTTTGGACGTCAATATCAGGCTGGTGGTTTTTGCCCCGTTGGAGAGCCAGGCGAAAGATTCTCTTCGCCAGCTCGGCGGCTCTTTTGCCCAGTATTCCAATTATGAATACGCCAATGGTTTTAAATTAGTCATGAAGGGTTCGGTTAAACGGATTGTTAAAAATTTTATCCACCGATTTTATAATCCAAAAGTCGGTTTTGTGCTTAATGTTGAAGAGGTTGCTTCGCTTTGGCATCTTCCGCTGTCGGGAACCGAAGTTCCGAAAATCAGATGGCTTCAGGCGAGAAGGCTGCCGCCGCCGGTTGATATGCCCGAACAAGGGCTGATTTTGGGAGAAAATCTCTATCGCGACCAAAAAACTTTGGTTAGAATTAAGGACAACGACCGCCGCCGCCATCTCTATTTGATTGGAATGACCGGAACCGGAAAATCCTGGCTGATGGCTAATTTAGCGATCCAAGATATTAAAGCCGGCAAAGGAACGGCGGTTGTTGACCCCCATGGTTCTTTGGTTGAGGATATTATGGCTTATATCCCTGAAGAGCGTCTGGATGACGTTGTTTATTTCAATCCGGCCGACTTGGAGCGGCCAATCGGCTTGAACATGCTGGAGGCGGCCACTCCTCAAGAAATGGATTTCGCGGTTCAGGAAATGATTAACATTTTTTACAAGCTTCTGCCGGATCCGGCGATGGCCGGTCCGATGTTTGAGCATTATATGAGGAACGCCCTGCTTGCTTTAATAGCTGATCCCGATAATCCGGGCACTTTGGTTGAATTGCCGAGGATTTTTACCGACGAAAAATTCCGTCAGAAGAAATTGGAAAAAGTCAACGATATTTTAGTCAAGGATTTCTGGGAACGGGAGTATCCCGCTTCTCAAAAGGGAAGTACCGCCGCCGATATGCTTTCTTATGTTATTTCCAAAATCGGCCGGTTTGTTGAAAACGAAATGATGAGAAACATTATTGGCCAAAGCCGGAGCGGCTTTAATTTCCGGAAAATTATGGATCAGGGAAAGATTCTTTTAATTAATCTTTCCAAAGGGCAGGTTGGCGAGACCAACAGCAATCTTCTCGGTCTAATTGCCGTTTCCAAACTTCAAATGGCGGCAATGGCCCGAGCCGAACTTCCGGAATCCCAGCGCCGGGATTTTTATCTCTACATTGACGAGTTTCAAAATTTCATCACCGACAGTGTTTCAATTATTTTGGCCGAGGCTCGGAAATACCGGCTTAATCTGATTGTCGCCCATCAGTACATTAATCAGCTGACCCAGAATAACGACAGCCGGATTAGAGACGCGGTTTTCGGAAATATCGGCAGTTTGGTCAGTTTTCGGATTGGAGTTGACGACTCCGAAACGATCGCCAAACAGTTTGCTCCGAAAGTGACTGAATATGATGTGATGAATATTGAAAAATTCAACTGCTATGTCCGGCTGTTGATTGATAACGCCGCCGGCAATGCTTTTAATATGCGGTGTTTTCCGCTTCCCAAAGGCGGTCAAACCGACCGGGTGGCTGAAGTTAAACGGCTGGTCCGGGAGAAATATGGCCGGCCAAAGTTAGAAGTGGTCAACAGTATTATTGAACGCTCCCAAATTAAGTCGTTCAAAAAGGGTTTTGACCCGGAATGATAGTTAGTTTTTGATTGGCGATTTTTCAAAATGATTGTCTAAAAACAAAAGAAAAGAAAGGAGGGTTAAAAATGAAAGCGGTTCTAAAAAAACCTTTTCAAGCGGTTAAAGATTGGACGGTCAGACCTTGGAAAGCGGTAATTCTTTCCGGCAAAAAATACCAGGTGGAAAGAATTTCCAACCCGACCGGTCTTGGCTGCGATTGGCTGGTATTGAAAGGGACCAGGACGGGAACATCTGAATTTTTTTGGAGGGAAAATGCCAAGATTTACGGCTGATTAAAGACTCTGAAACTCCGAGTTGTTGAAAATTCGGAGTTTTTTTCGGTTGATTTTTGGCGTCCGGGAGGTTATAATAAAGAGAAACTATGGCTTTAACCCTTTATCGAAAATACCGGCCCCAGCGGTTTGACGAGTTAATCGGTCAAAATCATATTAAAATTACTCTCAAACACGAAATTGAGCGGGGAGAAGTTTGTCACGCTTATCTTTTTTCCGGTCCTCGGGGATTGGGGAAAACCACCACCGCCCGGTTAATGGCTAAAGCGGTCAACTGTGAGAACCGGGCCGACGAGGAGAGTGAACCTTGCGACCAATGCCGCTCTTGCCGGGAAATTGTCGCCGGCCGGAATATTGATATTTTGGAAATTGACGCCGCCTCCCATACCGGAGTTGATAAGGTCCGGGAGAACATTATTGAAACAGTCCGGATAACTCCCCATAGTTCCAAATTCAAAGTTTTTATCATTGATGAAGTCCACATGCTTTCCGGCGCCGCTTTCAACGCCCTTTTAAAGACTTTGGAAGAACCGCCTAAGTATGTTATTTTCATTCTCTGCACCACTGAAGTCCACAAGCTTCCCGAGACGATCATTTCCCGCTGTCAGCGATTTGATTTTAAGAAAGCTTCAAGCAAGGATTTAATCAAGCGGCTTCGGGAAATCGTTGCTCGGGAAAAAAAGGAAGTCGCTGAAAAAGTTCTTGAAAATATTGTTGTCCATTCCGAGGGCTGTATTCGGGACGCTGAAAGCCTGCTCGGCAAGGTTCTCACCCTTGGTGAAAAAATAACCGAGGAGCAGGCTGAAGCGGTTCTGCCCCGTTCGGAATTCAAGAATGTTGTTGTTTTTCTGAATTTTTTACTTGATCGGAATGCCGCCGCCGCTATTGAATTGATTAACCGGCTGGTTGAAGAGGGAGTTGATTTAGAGGCCTTTAACGAAGATCTTCTGGAATTTTTAAGGAAAGTAATTCTTTTGAAGGTGAGCGGGCGGCTGGCTGATTTCGGAGTTGAATTGGAAGAAGAGAGCCGGCGGGCGGCTGAAAAACTAACCGAACGATTTAATTGGAAAGAATTGCTTTCGGCGGTCCGGCTGTTCGGCCGGAAGGTTCAGGAGTTAAAATCAGCTTCTATCGCTCAGTTTCCTCTGGAAACGGCGGTGATTGAGTTTACTCAAGCCGATTCCGAAAATAACGGCCGATCCGGTTCGGGCGGCGGTTCTCAAGGAAATTCCGAAGACAAACCAAAAACAAAACCGGCCGACCAATCAAATTCTCAAAAAAATAAGCCGGCGGTTGAACTGGCCAATGTTAAAGTGCCAAAATCAGATCGGGAAAAGCTAAAGATGGATTTTTTATCAGCTTCTCAAAAGAATTTTTCCGGCGGAAAAGCGGTTTCATTCAAGGAAATCAAGGAGCCTTGGAAGGAAATTGTCGCCAAAGTGGCTAAAAAAAATTATTCTCTCGGAGAAACTTTGAAATTAAGCGTTCCGATAGATTGTCAGGAAAATATTGTTAAAATCGCTGTTCGTCACAATTTTTATAAAGAAAGGTTGGAGGACAGCCGGAATCTTCGGCTGATCGCTGAAACGATTTCCGAAACAGTCAGGGGAGAAGTTTCAATTAAAGCGGTTGTTAATTCAGAGCTGAAATCCCAGTTGGAAGAGCGGGCCGACTTGACCGGCCGAGAGCCGAAAGAAAATTTAAAACCCGAGTCTAACAGTCAAAAACCTCAAGATGTCGTTCAAGAGGTAATCAATATGTTTTAAATAAGTAGGGAGTTGATTTTTTTTTAGATATTTGCTAATTTGGAATCCAGAACCGGTTATTTGACGAAGTTTTAGTTTTTTTTAGCTGAAAAAGGAGGAAATAATGGAAATAGAAGAAATAGTGGAAAAAGTTGGCTTATCTCCGGAGCAAGTGGCGATCTTTTTTGAAGAGGATGAAAATATTCCCCCAGAAGAGATTAAAGTTAAATTTCAGGAGTTGAGGAATCAGGTAAGGGAGGTTGAATTTTTTGAAACGGCAAGAATTATTGAAACGATAGTAGATGTTTTTGTCAAAACTTTTCCCGTCAAGGTTAGAGCGGGAATCGCCGAAAAAGTCAAACTCGAAACTACTCAACTCGGCGACTGCGAAGAACCGGGGGCCAGAAATCATTTTCTTAAAAACTTCCAGGGCCTGGTTTGGGTGGAAATTTCCGGCGCAAGGTTTCAATGGAATAGTAATAGAAAAGATTTCGTTGCTCCGAAATGGCTGCAGCGGGCAATTGAGATTCTTAACCAGCAAGGTTGGCAATGCCAGCTAAAGACTCATATCCACGCGGATTTCGGAGTAGGAAACACTATGGTACCCTATCTCTGCGTTCCCGACCCCCGGCAGCGGTAAATAGTAAAAACAAAACTCCGGCGGTTTTTACCGGAGTTTTTTTATTTAAAATTGTTTTAAAAGCAACCCTTATGGGTTGCTTATTGTTTGGAATTAAAAAGGCGCTATTTCAGTGGTGATAATCTCTGAATCCCCGAAAAAGGTGCAAGGTTTGGTCAGGGTTGTTCGGGCCCGAATTCCTCTTCCTTGCTGGGCGAATATCGCCGCCGTTTCTTTAACAGTCTCCTTATGAATTTCCATAAGTTTTTTTTTCAAGATCGTCCGACCGGCGGTTCCGGGAAGTTCTTCAGCGATAATCGCCAAAGCATTTTCTTCTCTTGAGCCGCTAATTAAATCGGGATAACCTAAAGCAGATAAGCCGCTAGGAACCGGATAATTCATCATTTTACTTCTCCTTTCCCTTCTTGCTTCTTTTTTTGCTTTTCTTTCTTTTTCTTCCTGCTCTTTGTCTATGCCGGCTCTGACTGTTCTAGCAACCAATAAAGCCGGAATGCCTAGGGCCGCCACCGGAGCCGCCGGAGTGCCTAAGGCGAATAAACAAAACACAATTCCTGAAATAGTTACACCGTCAGCCACTGGATTAGCCATTTTACCCTCTTTTCTGGAGCTTAAAAGGTGCCAACACTCCTGTTTAAATTGTATTTTTATTTTTCTAATTTGTCAAGAAATTTTGATTTAATTTTTTAAGTATATACTCTTTCTCACCAAGCCCTATTTTTTCAGCATAATCTGTCTGAATATTTTTATCAAGATTATTTATTTTATTAAATTTTCCATTTGAATATTTATTTGCTAAATCTAAACTTGCTTTATCAATTGCAGTAGGATTTTCAGAATATAAAATTCCAATATCTTTTATAATAGGTTTTTGAGGACAGGAATCACAATCGCAACTTTCAGTTATATTTTCCAGAACATTTATATAGATTATTTTTGAATTTAATTCTTCTATAACTGCTTTTGAATAATCTACAATTTTTTTATCCAGTTCTTCGCTATTTGAACGTGGAAATTTAACTGCATTGTTAGGACATACTCCAAAACACAAAGCACACTTACTGCATTTACTATAATCAATTTCTGCTTTATTATTTTCTAAAGAAATAGCATTTTCATTGCAATTTTCCACACAAGTACCACATCCAACACACTTTTCTTTATCTATGTAAATTTTTGAACCAGAATGCATATGAAATTTTCCTGCCCTGCTTCCAAGACCCATTCCGATATTTTTAAAACTCCCTCCATAACCAGATGCAATATGTCCTTTAAAATGTGTTAAGACAATCATAGAATCATATTTTTTAATTCCTTTTCCAATCTTTGCAGTCCCTGCTTTTCCTCTAACTTTTTTTTCAAACTCTTCGTCTCCTTTTTCCCCATCAAGAATATCAATTTCTGCAAAATTAAATCCATGGCTTTTTGCAGTTTTAATATGTTTTGAAGCAGTTGTTCTCCCTCCTTTATACAATGTATTGCAGTCAACTAAAACTGCTTTTTTTCCTAAGGAAATAATTTTTTCATAAATTTTTTTAACAATTTCAGGAGAAATATAAGTCACACATCCTTGTTCTCCAAAATGAAGTTTTATTGCAACTTTTTCTCCTAATTTTGAATAATTTATTTTCTCAAGAATTTTTTCTATGTTTTTTGAAAAATAAACTTCTGCCATAAAAAGTAAAAAAATGTTTTTGATAAAAGATTTTTTGGCTGCGGGACCAGGATTCGAACCTGGATTACTTGGGCCAGAACCAAGCGTCCTACCGTTAGACGATCCCGCATTATTTTTTTAATATATCAGATTTTTTTTGTTTTTTCAAGGTTTTTCCTTGGAAAACTGGAATTTTAAGTAGTAGATATTTTTTCCTTGCTCAAGGTGTTTTTGTTCGTAATAAGTCTTTAAATTTAACCAAGGATTTTTTCGGTTTTTTGCGTGCAGATCTTTTAAAGCCGAAAGGATTTTTCCTTTGGCTTTGGTAATTTCTTTTTTGGAATATTCAAAAAGATTTTGATCGTCGGTTTTTAAATGGATTATTCCTTCGGGAACGAGAATTTTCCGGTAGCTTTTTAAAAATTTTAATCCAGTTAGTCTTTTTTTAGCTTGTTTTTTCTTAGGAAAAGGGTCGGGAAAAGCAATCCAAATTTCTTCAACTGAATTTTTTGGAAAATATTCTTCAAGATGGTCAAGATAAGCTCGGATAAAAATAAGATTGTTTAATTTTTTTTCCAAGGCTTGTTTTGCTCCCTGCCAGATTCTTCCTCCTTGAATGTCAATGGCGGCGATGTTTTTTTCCGGAAATTTTTCAGCCAGGGCCAAGGCGTATTCTCCCCGGCCGCAGGCAATTTCCAAAATGTTTTTTTTTGAATTGCCGAAGAATTTTTCCAATTCCGTTTTAAGGTCGTCCCGGTGCCAGTCAAGGACATTAGCCATCTTTTCAAGCTCCCGGAACCGCGCGGTTTTTAAGGGCATAATTTGACAATTTAGCGCTTTAATTATAGAGTAATATAACAAAGGAGACGTTTTTTTTCAAAATTTAGTCTTAGTTGGGGAGGGAAGTAAAATGTCGGAGTTAACCAAGGAACAGGCTTTTCAAATAATTGCCTTTAAAATTGTTAATTTTTTGTCTGAATTTTCCAAAGTTTTTAATGACCCCGGGTTGAAAGCTTTTTCCAAGCTTGAGCAGGCAAGATATTCCCAAGCGAAGATAATTGGAGAGCCTGAAGTTTTTTCTGAAATTTGTCGCCGAGCGGCCCAAAAATTGGTCAGCTACGGCAAACAGAAAAAAATGCCAAAAGTTATTTCTCTTGGAAATCTCTTAAATCAGGTGATTGAGGAGATAGAAAAAGGGGGACTTTCACCGGAGGAAATTTGTCACCGATTCTGCGGCGACGACTGGATTAATTAATCCCGTTTATTTGCGTTAAGTTCGCAAAAAGCGGGATTTTTTGCTATAATAAAACTAAGAAAATGATTTTTTAATAATGAAAGATTATCTTAATTTTATTGAAAATCAGCTTGAAGCGGTCGGAGCCGGATTAAAGGCTGATTTTAAGAAGGTAAAGAGGTTTGGCCGCCGGGCGGCGATTCAAACTAAATACGACCGGCGTTCCGACCGGTTGATTCGCCGGGCGATTGAAAATAATTTTCCAAATCATTCTTGGCTGACCGAAGAAGCCGGCTTAAAGTTAAAAGACAAGAATTTTTTTTGGATTGTTGATCCGCTTGACGGAACCGGCAATTTTGTCAATTTCAACCCTTTTTTCGCGGTGTCAATCGCTTTTTGGGCCGAGGGACGGCTGGCCGCCGCCGGAATTGAAGCCCCTTGGCTCGGGGAAAGGTATCTTGCCGTTCGCGGAGGCGGGAGCTGGGTGAAAAATCTTGCCAGTTGTAAAACCCGTCGGATAAAAGTTTCTAAAATTTCTAAATTAACTGATTCTTTTGTTGTTTTCTGCAATGGCCACCGGGCTAGCCGTCCGCGGACTCTAAAGGCGATTAACCAGCTTTATCCCAAAGTTTCCGGTTTAAGAAAGCTGGGATCGGCGGCGATTGAGCTGGCTTGGGTCGCCCTCGGCCGGGCCGAAGCTTTTTTTGTTCCTCAAGTGAACCTCTGGGATGTTGCCGCCGGAACGCTTTTAATTGAAGAAGCCGGAGGAGCGGTTTTTGATTTTCAGGGTCGGCCGATTAATTTTTCTAAGTTGATTTTCCAGCCTCGTCCGATTAATTTTTTGGCAACCAACCAGAAAATTATACTGCCTAAGAAAATTGATTATTAATATTATGATTTTAAAAATACTGAAAGTCGGATTTTTAACGATTTTTCTGTTGTTTTTTTTGACCGGCTGTGATTATCCTTCAATTAAGAAAATTTCTTTGAAATTCAACCCCGAACTTAAAAATTATCAAAAAGTTAAAGGGGAATCAGCTCGTCAAGAAGATATCAAATTGGTTTTTAATTCCCGGCTTTACCAGAATTTTTTCAGTCATCAGGACGGCTGTCGGCCGGCCGAACCGCCGGCTGAAATTTCCCGGCCGATTATTTCGGAAAGCAGAGAGGTTCTCCGGGTTGGAGCGGAACAACAGTACCAAGATATTTCCTCGGCGATTTCCGCCGCCTCGCCCGGCGATTTGATTATTGTCGCTCCGGGCCGCTACCGGGAGAATTTAACAATCGCCAAACCACTCGCCTTAAAGGGGGAGGGGAGGCCGATTTTGGCCGGCTCAGCTTATCAACCGGGAATTAGAATTGAGGCGGACCAAGTTTTTTTTGAAGGATTTGAAGTTACTGGATGCCGTCACGGGGTCTATCTTGACAATGTTTCCGAAACAAAAGTGGTTGATAATATTTTCAGCGGGAATTATGGAGCGGCCGGAGTGGTTATTGGCTCAAAAAACTGTGTTTTTTACGGTAATGTTTTTAAGAAGAGTTTAAAAACCAAGCAGCCGTCCACTGTTTCTAATTGGAGCGGCTTGGTTTTTAGAAATTCTTCCAATAATGTCGCGGCGGCTAATTCTCTGATGGACAACTGGCAGGCGGGAATTTTTCTGGAAGGAGGGAGTAGAAATAATTTAATTATCGGAAACGCTGTTAAAGAAAATAGCCAGCAAGGTATTTTTCTCACTGAAGCAAGCGACTGCAACACTTTTTGGCAAAATACTGTCCAGGAAAATATCCAGTCTAATTTTTTCAGTGAAGCTTCTGAAAAGAATCTTGTTTTGAAGAATGTTTTTTCCGCCAGCCAACAAGGGAGTGGTCTTTGGCTAAAGAAAAGTTCCGCCGGCCTTTTTTTTGAAAATTCCTGCGATGAAAATTTTTTGGACAATGTTCGGCTGGAAGAAAATTCCCGGGACAATTTTTTCGGAGGCAATTCTTTCTCCCGGAGCCAAACCGGCCGGGGAATGGTTTTCCGGGCCAGTGGCGGTAATCAGATTCAAGCTAATGAGATTAAAGACAATCAGGACATCAATGTCGTTAATTTTCAATGTCAAAATTTCTTTCAGGATAATCAATTTTCCGGCGGTTTGATGAAATCCAATATTGTTGAAGTTGACTAAATAAAGTTGCGGTTAAGAGGAATTGTTATTATAATGACAAAAAATTATCAGATTAAATAAAGGCGCTTTGCCAGTTAATTCATTATTTGAAAATAATATGAAAAATCTTCCTAAAAAACAGAATAAAGACCCGATGCCGATTGCCTCTAATTTGGAGAAAAAAATTTGGGGCTATTTTTTAACAATAACTTCTATTATCGCGGTTATCGTCTGCGTCGGGCTACTGATTTTTTTCGTTTCTTCTTTTATTTCTATGTCTCAAAATATTGGAACCGAATCAACAGTAACAGATATCATCGCGGTTAGCTTTATTATTTTTTTAATCGCTTTAACCGCTGTATTTACGGCCAGAGTTGGAATTCCCATCGGAATCTATTTGATTTTCCAAGGCCGGGGAAGACCAAAGAAATTTTTAATGAAAGAGGCGATCAAATTCGGTTGGGAAACTTTTAAAAAAAATTTCCGGTTTTTTATTCTTCTGACTTTAATCACCAGTTTGGTTAGTTTTATTCCTGATCTTGTTATAAAAATAATTATGGCGACTAACTGGGGAAATCCAACGGCAGCGGGAATAATTGTTTTCATCCTTGTTCTCACGGCAGTAATTCTTGGCGCTCTAGTCTCCTTTGGTTGGTTGAAAGTTAGTTTGAAATTTGTTGGTAAAGAATCAGTCAAATTTCTTGATGTTTTTCCGTCTTTTACCTTATTTTTAAAATACATCGCCGGTAGCATTCTCTATTTCTTGTTAGTTTTGGCCGGATTTATTTTACTTGTTGTTCCGGGAATTATTTGGGCGATTAAATATCGCTTTTATCCTTATTTTATTCTTGAAGGCGCCGGTCCGGTTGAGGCGATTAAGAAAAGCGGTCGGGCGACTCAAGGAGCAAAAGTTGATTTGCTTGTTTTTGATATTTTGATTGGTTTGATATTTTTAGCCGTTTATCTGGGATTTGCTTTAATATTTTTGCCGGTCTTTTTTGTTGCCGGAATGACGGAAACTTTTTTATCCAACCATTTAGCGGGGATTGTTTTTAAGGTCGTACTGAATTTTATCTATATTTCAGCGGTAATGACAATAATACTTTCTTTAGTTAACTTGGCTAAAGCCTCAGTTTATCGAAAATTAGAATCTCAAGTTTCTTGGGAGGAATAATCCAAATTCTTGAAACGGGCAATTAGCTCAGCTGGTTAGAGCGTCCCATTCACATTGGGGAGGCCA
>CAZSPT010000013.1:0-7465 GCA_964608895.1 uncultured Gammaproteobacteria bacterium
GCCTTTCAACGATTCTTGAAAATCTACCGAAAAAACATTGACCGATTTCTCGCCCCTTCAGAATTTGTTAAACAAAAATTGGTTGAAGCCGGTTTTCCGGCCGAAAAAATAAAAGTTGTTCCGCTTTTTATTGATTTAACCAACTATCCCGAAAAAATCGCTTCGGCTGAAGATTATCTCTTGTCTTTCGGCCGCTTAGATTTTGGAAAAGGGCTGGACACTCTTTTGAAAGCGATTAGTTTGACGAAAAATCCCGAAATTAAACTTAAAATCGCCGGGGACGGCCAAGAGCGAAAATCTTTGGAAAAACTGGCCGGAAAACTAAAAATATCCGATCAAGTGGAGTTCCTCGGGTTGAAAACAAAAAAAGAATTGATTAGCCTGATTACCAAAAGCAAATTTTGCTTATTTCCTTCCCGAGTTCAGGAAACTTTTGGTTTGGGTATTTTGGAAAGCTTTGGGGGCGGAAAGCCAGTCATTGCTTCAAAAACAGGGGCTTTTCCGGAATTAGTCAAAAACAATCAAACCGGAAAATTGGTCGCGGCCGATAATCCCGAGGAACTAGCCGAGGCAATCTCTGAATTTCTGGCCAGTCCCGAAAAAATCACTAAATTAGGAAAAAATGCTAAAAAAACCGCTCAAAAATATTCTCCCCAAAAACATTATCAAGATATTTTAAAGACATATCAAGAAATTTTAAAAAAATAATCGCTAAATTTAATTTAAATAAAAAAAATAGGCTTTTTATTAAGCTTGTTTTTTTACGCTTAAAATTATTGATAAATAAAATTAAAAACCTTAAAATAATATCATCAGACGATTTTTAAAAAATCGCTTGACGAACCTTTAAAATAAAAGAATGGAATAAGAAAAATCAAGAAAGCCGGAGAAAAAAATTGGGAAATTAATTAAGTGAATAGAAAGAAAGGAGGGAAATAATGGAATGGATAAAGGGTATACCCATAATCCTCATCCCCTTAGGAAGTTTTTTTCTTATTTACGCATATGATTTAGAGGTTGATACGGGAGACTCAACGAAAAGCAGAGTAGTAAGAGTGGCAGGAACAATTCTCATATGTTTGAGTATTGCTATTGTCGTTATATCCTGTTAATCGGAAAGGAGGGAAAGTTGATATTTGGCCTGAGATCTTGGTCATCGCGTCAAAACTAAATGTGTCTTAAAACGGGACTGGCGCTGGACAACAACGGCAACGCACATGTCGTCTATATCAACACAGCGGACTGGAAAGTGTGTTATACCACTTTTAATCCGCTTGAGTTGTTAGGCGGCTAAACGTTTCAGTTAAATCCAATAAGCCCTTTTTGGTTTTAATATCAAAAAGGGCTTTTAACTTACATAAAATTAAAATATATTAAAAAATTTTTAAAAAAATAATCGCTAAATTTAGCTAAAAATAAAAAAATAAAGCTCAAAAACCTATTTTTTAAGCTTAAAAACCCTTGACAAATCTAAAAAAATTACTTAGAATAATACATTAAGTGATTTTTCAGAAATCGCTTAATGAACCTTAAAATTGGAAAGTGTGGAACAAAAAAGGAAAAGGAGGAGTAGTTATGAAGATGAAGTTAATGGTGGTGATGATGGTGATGGCGATAATGATGGCAGGATGCCCCCATTACTCGCCAAATGTTGAAATTCAAGGTGATAACCCCTATTTACTTGAATGGGGAACGGAGTTCCCTCAAGTCGACCCAGGGGCAACAATGGACGGCCAGCCGATGAGACTTGTCAGCTGGCCCCGGGTCGAACAGCAAGTAGTTGGCTTCAGTTATGAAGCCATTTATCAAGAAGGGGGGCTGTGCGGCAGAACCTGGGAGGCCACCAGAAGGATTCTGGTGATTGACACAACTTCCCCGATCATCTCTATAATCGGGGAAAAGGAAGTGTCCTGGCCGTACGGCGTCACCTATGAAGACGCCGGTGCGAGAGTCAGGGATGAATACGAGGGGGTTATCTCGGAAATCCGAGTGAAAAACCCGGTTGATGTTTTCATCCCCGGGCAATACGTCCTCGTATATTACGCGGTTGACAACAGCGGCAACGAGACTGCCGAAATAACTCGGCAAGTCACTGTTGAAGAACCGCCAACCGGCGAAAATCTGGATTTCAAAATCCAGATCAGAAAAAACTCTTTCGCCACCTGGGCCGCAACGGTAACTTTAAACCAGGCTGTCACCTGGAAAAATGTTACTGAAGAGACCCATTCGGTAACCGACCGAACCGGCCTAATGAGGCTAGTCCTCAACCCCGGGGAGGAGGCTGGAATAATTTTTGATGATTATTCCGGCTCAGGAAAACTCTCCTATCGTTTATTTGACGAGAGGGGGGAAATACCGAAAACCTTCGTGTGTTCACAACCGTCCGACGAAATCCTGGTTGAATACCAGGATGAACACTCCGAGGCCCGAGCCACCCTAACTCTAATTCTAGAACCTTCTCCTGGCGAAGGAGAAGGCGAAGGAGAAGGCGAAGGTGAAGGAGAAGGCGAAGGCGAAGGAGAAGGCGAAGGCGAAGGAGAAGGCGAAGGTGAAGGAGAAGGAGAAGGTGAAGGAGAAGGCGAAGGAGAAGGCGAAGGCGAAGGCGAAGTTGAAATAATAGTTCAACCCCGTTCCTTGTCCCGGGCGGTCGGCGACCAGGCCTCGTTCACAGTTGAGGCGACAAACGCCGACAGTTACCAATGGCGTCACAACGACGTGGAAATCTCTCCGAATCAACATGTTTCGGGAGTGACCACGCCAACCCTGACTATTCAATCAGTTGGGGAAGTAAACGCCGGCGGTTATTCCTGCCAAGTCTGCGACAGCTCATCGGGCTGTCTAGTGACTGAAACCGCCACTCTCCAGGTGTTGCCGGCCGAGGATGGGGAACCCATCCAAACAATAGATTATGACGGTCAGAACGCTGTCATGACTATTGACCCGGGCAATGCCAACCCAACCGAATTGTGGTTTATTAACCAAGGATTCGTTGGCAAAGAGATGACCTATCGCGTCTACAACTACGCCGAATGGCGAACAGAACCGCCATGGCAGTATGTTGACGAGGTCAATCTGCCAGCCGGCTGGTCGTTTCCGATTGAAATTCCCCTTGATATCTGGGGGGTATCGGAAAGCAACCGGGTTAGGATAAACTCCTGCCTGGTGATTGAAGGGCAGGAGTACTACTGCGACATCGAAAGGTGGCTCCTTTACTGTAACGAGGAACCGGCTGAAGTGGTTAGAGGTTGTCTTGACCACAACTTTTAACTTTTAACCACACTTTAACACTATGCCCCAAAGCGCTAAGCGCTTTGGGGCTTTTCTTTTTAAAATCCCTAAATTTAAAACACAGTAATATTTTAGCTTAACAAAAAACTATTGACATATAGAAAAATTTGTGTTAGAATAACACATTCGGTTAAAAAAATCGGGTATTAATAAAAAAATCGCTAAAATTAGCAAAAAAAAATGAAAATCGCTTTTATTGGACAAAAAGGAATTCCCGCCAAGTCAGGCGGAATTGAAAAACACGTTCAAGAACTTAGCCTTGGCCTGGCTGGGGCTGATTTTGATATTTTTGTTTATTCCCGACCCCATTACACTGGAAGCCGCAAAACTAAACATCAAAAAGTGAATATTGTTAATTTGCCGTCAATCAACACCAAGCATTTAGACGCCATCAGCCACACTTTAGCGGCCAGCATTCACGCTTGCTTCAAAAAATACGATATTGTCCATTATCACGGCGTTGGTCCGGCGCTGCTTTCCTGGATTCCAAAAATCTTTTCTCCGGGAACTAAAGTAATTGCCACTTTCCACTGCATTGACCGCCAACACCAAAAATGGAATCGACTGGCTAGAATCGCCCTTGGCCTGGGCGAACGGGCGGCTTGCGTTTTTCCCGATAAAACTATCACAGTTTCAAAAAACCTCCGAAAATATTGCCGCTACCGGTTTGACCGGGCAACCAGCTATATTCCTAACGGAGTTCAAATTGACTCCCGACCCGTTTCCCGAAGCCGGGCCGAAAAAATCATGGCTAAATGGGAATTAAATAAAAACGGCTATTTTCTGACTGTCTCCCGACTAGTCAAACACAAAGGAATTCATACTTTAATTAAAGCTTATCAAAAACTAAATCCCGAACAAAAGCTGGTTATCGTCGGCGACAGCGCCAAAACCGACCAATATGTTAATTATTTGAAAAAACTGGCCGGAAACAATCCAAAAATCATTTTCACCGGCCAACAAACCGGCCGAACGCTTAAAACCCTTTTTGAAAACGCTTATCTCTTTATTCAGCCATCCGAAGCCGAAGGCCTGTCAATCACTCTTTTGGAAGCAATTTCCTACGGTCGGCCCGTTCTTACCAGCGACATTGAAGAAAACCAAGAAGTTGTCGGAAAAACCCCTTGGAAATTCAAAAACAAAAGTGTCAACAACTTGGCTAAAAAATTAAAACTCGCTTTGGCCGACCAAAAAAACCTAAAAATCCAGGCTCAAAAAGCCAAAAGAAAAATTTCCAAAGAATACAATTGGCCGAAAATCGTTGAAGAAACCGCTTCCCTTTATCAAGAAACTCTTACCCCTGAAATCAAACTTAAAGAAAAAGCCGCCGGTTGGCAGTCTTAATCCCCTCTTCTCGCCTTAATTTTCCTCAACCAATCAACTCCAAACTTTTTTAACAATCGCAATTTAATTTTAAATCCTAAAAGAAAGCGCTTTTAAAGCGCTTTCTTTTATTCCATTTATTCAGGCTTGGTTAATTTATTTTTTGTTTAAAACTTTTTCTTTAAGCTTATTTTATGTTATAATATTAACAATAATATCATTTCAAAAATGATCAACCAAAAAGATTTAGAGGAAATCCTCAAACAAAACAAAATCGTCACTGAAAAACAGCTGAAAACTTTTATCCAACAGGCGAAAAAAAGAAAAGAAAGCTTGGAAAAATTTATTATTGAGAAAAAAACGATTTCTCCAAAACTTCTCTATCAAATCGCCGCCAAATACTATCAACTTCCCTTTATTGAGCTGAAGGATCAGACTATCAGAAAAGATATTCTTAATTTAATTCCCGAACCAACTGCCCGAGCCCATCAGACAATTACTTTTGATAAAACCGAAAAAAAAATAAAAGTCGCCACTCTGGACATTTCCAACATTGAATTGTTTGACTTTTTAACTAAAAAAACCGGCCGGGAAATAAAACTTCATCTCACCGACCCCGACAGTATTAAAGAAATTATTAATCAGTATCATAAAGGCTTGAGCGCCGAATTGGAAGAAATAGGAAAAGAAGACGAAAAAAAGGAAAAAACCGAACAAGGCAAAGGTGAAAATCTAAAAAACCTTGCTCAAGATCTACCGATAGTCAGAATTGTTGACACTCTTCTGGAATACGCCATTTTGGAAAAAGCTTCTGACATTCATATTGAGCCTTCGGAAAAAGAAATTACCGTCCGCTACCGAATAGACGGGATTCTCCGAAACGTTATGACTCTGCCGAAAAACACCCAAGCCGGAATCATCGCCCGGATAAAAATTCTTTCTCAGCTGAAACTTGACGAACATCGCTTGCCTCAAGACGGCCGATTTAAAATTAAAAATTCCCAATATCAAGTTTCCTTCCGCGTATCAATTATTCCAACCTTTGACGGCGAAAAAGTCGTTCTTCGGCTCTTGCCGGATCAAACCCAGCAACTTAGCCTGGAAGACCTCGGCTTTCAGCCAAAGACCTTAAAAGCCGTAAAAACAAACATTGCCAAACCTCACGGAATGATTTTAGTAACCGGACCGACCGGCTCCGGAAAAACAACCACCCTTTACAGTATCCTTGGAGTTTTAAACGAACCTGAAGTTAATATTTCAACAATTGAGGATCCGATTGAATACCGCCTGCCCGGCATTACCCAAAGTCAAGTTCAACCGAAAATCGGCTTCAAATTCGCCACCGGCCTTCGAGCGCTTCTCCGCCAAGATCCCGACATTATTATGGTTGGAGAAATCCGGGACATTGAAACGGCCGAAATCAGCATCAACGCCGCCATGACCGGCCATCTTGTTTTATCCACCCTCCACACCAACGACGCCGTCACCGCCATCCCTCGGATGATTGATATGAAAGTTCCGACTTTTTTAATCGCCTCAACCGTCAATTTGGTAGTCGCCCAGCGACTGGTTCGGAAAATTTGCAAAAACTGCGTTGAAAGCTATCACTTGGAAGAAAAAACAATCAGCGAGCTTGAAAAACAGTTTGATTTAAAAAAACTCCAGAATAATTTAACCGAACAAGGCCATCTAAAAGAAGGGCAAAACCTCACCTCCCTTCTCTTCTACCGCGGCAAAGGCTGCCAAAAATGCGACAACACCGGCTATCATGGCCGAATCGGCATCTACGAAACTCTTGAAAACACCGAAAAAATCTCCGAACTTATCTTAAAAAACGCCAGCCGGGAAGAATTGGAAAAAGCAGCCTTGGAACAGGGAATGATGACAATGCTCCAAGACGGCTTTATTAAAGCGAAACAAGGAACCACCACTATTGAAGAAGTCCTCCGAGTAACCCAGGAATAAAAAAATATGACTGGAATTAAAAAACTAATTTTTAATCTTCGCAAAATTTCGGCCAGTGAAAAAATTTTCCTGCTCCAGAATCTTTCAGTAATGACTAAAACCGGAATTTCTCTGGCTAACTCCTTGGAAACTCTCAGCAGTCAAACCACAAACAAAAAATTAGAATTTATTTTAACTGATTTGACCGCTAAAATAAAAAAGGGGCAAAGATTTTCCGAAAGTCTCGCTGATTATCAGGACGATTTCGGAAAATTGTTCGTTAATATGATTAAAGCCGGGGAAAAATCCGGCCAACTTGAAGAAGTTTTCTCCCAACTTCATATCCAAACCAAAAAAAACCACACTTTGAAGACAAAAGTTCGAAACGCTCTGATTTATCCGGCCACGATTTTTCTGGCAATGATTGGAATTGGAACCTTTATTATTTTTTTTGTTCTGCCAAATATCACTTCCCTGTTTAAAGAGCTTAACGCTGAACTGCCGCTAGCCACCCGAATAATAATCACCTTAAGCGATTTTATCCAAAACAACGGATTGATAGTCTTGATTGGAATAGTGATTTTATCCGGCCTGGCGATTAAACTTATTCGGACAAAAATCGGCCAACGGATTTTTGACAAAATAATCCTTAGAACGCCAATTGCCGGCGATATTGTTAAAAAAATAAACTTGGCCAGAATTTCAAGAACTTTAAGCTCACTTCTGGTAACCGACATCGCGATTATGGAGGCCATTAATATCACCCGAGATGTCATCGGCAGCCCTTCCTACCAAGCCGCTCTCAAGGAAGCGGGCAAAAAGGTCAAACGAGGAGGAAAAATAGCCGAAGTCCTTGCCGGCTATCCCAAATTATTCCCGGCCAATATTATTCAAATTATCTCAGTCGGCG
>CAZSPT010000013.1:7475-18178 GCA_964608895.1 uncultured Gammaproteobacteria bacterium
AGAAACCGGGAGCTTAGACGAGGTTTTAAAAAATTTAGCTGACTTTTACGAAGAAGAAGTTTTTGAAAAAATGGACGCTCTGCCGTCGCTGATTGAACCGATTTTAATTGTCGTAATCGGCCTGGCGGTCGCCGGAATCGCTTTCGCCGTGCTCAGTCCGATTTATTCCTTAAATCAAGCGATCTAAAAATCAAGCGGACTAAACTAAATAATTCTTAAACCGGTCGGTCGGCGGCCCCTGATAACTAAACCTTTATGGCAAACCAGAAAAAAACCGGCGGCTTCACTCTAATGGAAATCGTCACTGTTTTGGCGATTATCGGTCTGATCAGCGCCATCAGCTTTCCAATTTATCTCCAGCTCCAGCCAAAACTCGCCTTAGACGGCCAGACAAAAGATTTAGTCTCCGACCTTCGCTGGACCCAGCAATTGGCTGTTACCCGCCAAGCGGTTTATCAAACGGTTTTCAATATTTCTGAAAACAGCTATCTAATAAAAAAAAGCGGCTCTTCAGAAATCCTTAAGAGCGTCAATTTTAATTCAAAAGTTGGCCTAAACTCAATCACCGGTCTAACCGACGACACCGCCGCTTTTACTCCGACCGGAGCGGCGGTTGAGTCCGGCAATATTATTTTGGAAAACAGCCAGGAGGAAACCAAAACAATTCTAATTAAGCCTTCGGGATATGTCAGAATCCAATAACAATCAAGGTTTTAGTCTGATTGAAACAATGGTCGCGATGCTTATCTTAACCATTGGAATTTTGGCGATCGCGAAAATCTTTCCATTGGCGACTCAAATAAGCAAAGGAAATGAGCGAGTCACTGTCGCCGTCAATCTCGCCCAGGCAAAAATTGAAGAAATTACCGCCCTTGACTATAACGAACTTGAAATTGGCACAATTGAACCGAAATCTCGGCTGGCCGAAGATTCAGAAAATCCCTTTTATCAATACCAGCGCCAGACCGAAGTTGTATATGTTGACGAGGATATCAATCCGACTGGCGATAATTCCGGCCTAAAAAAAATAACTGTAACCGTTTTTTGGACCAGTCCGCTGGTCTTTACTGAAAAAAACCTTGAAATATCCACTTTAATCAGCCAGCAATGAGCAAAATTAAAAAAAATCAATCCGGGTTTACTTTAGTGGAGACAGTCGTCACCATCACGATTGGAGTTTTAATTATTCTGGCTTTGGCCGGCAGCTATTTTTTAAGCCAGGAAATCTACCTTGAAAATTCAAACAAAACCGAAATTATCCAAAACGGCCGGGTAATTCTTGACCAGCTAACCCGGGAAATCCGGCAAACTCGAGAAATTATCACCGAACTGCCGGAAACAACCGACGATCCTGAAAGCCTTCCGGAAGAAATTCTTTTCCAGAACGGCCATAACGCTACGGAAATCAGTTATATCCGCTATTATCTTGACGGCAGCGACATCCGCCGCCAAGAAATAATCTATTATTTTGAATCCAACCCGGACGAATATGTCTATCAATACGCCAGCGACCAAGAAGGTAATCCTCCGATAATGGAAGTCCTTGAAGATCAGTTAATAGGAGAATATCTCAGCGACCTTGAATTTTGGGGCAACAGTTTAATCAATATCAATATCTATCTGGCGAAAAAAGGCCAGACTCAAATTATCAACACTGCAATATGCGGCCGAAACCTCTAATCCCCTCCTCCAAACCGGGCTTTGCCTTAGTAAGCGCTTTAATAATTATGGCGGCACTGCTTTTAATCAGCGGTTATTTGGCTGATTTAATGTTTACTGAATCAAAAATCGCCGCCAGCCAGTCAGCGGCCGTCAAAGCTTACTATCTGGCCGAAAGCGGAATCGCCGAAGCGATTTGGCGGATTAAATACGACCAAACCTGGAAGGACAATTTTGAAAATAATCCCGACTGGACGATTGACTACCGGCGGGAATCAGTCCTTTATTCCAACGGCTCCTATCAAATCCAGCTGAACAACACTGGGCTGGCCAAAGCGGAAATTATCGCCACCGGCTTTTTTGAGAGAAACGAAGGAACCGCTCAGCGAATCGTCAAAACGATTGTTTATAAAGGACTAAGTGAAACAATTATCGGCGATGCCGGAGAATTCGCCGACGGCGACATTAATATTTCCGGCTCAGTGATGAATATCTACAACGGAAGTATGGCCTCAAATAAGGATATTGATTTGGACTTTTGGAGTACCGCCAATGTTGACAACGAAGTTCGGGCGGCCGGAAATGTTTCAATAGACTGGAGTTCAACGGTTAATGCTTCGGAAATTCTTGAAGGAATTGACCCGGTTCCAATGCCGGCAATTTCCTTCAGCAACCCCGACGACCCCAACTCCTATCTCAACCAAGCCGACGCCATCTACACCGAAGAACAGTTTGAAAACCTTCTCTGGGATAATCAAAATCTTGTCTTAGAGGGAATAACTTATGTCAGCGGCGACATTGACATTAAAGGCGGCCAAAATCTAACCGTCAATGGCTTGTTAGTCTCTGAAGGAAACATTGAAGTCGGCAAAAACACCTTTTTTTGCTGCTGGGGACTGCGTTGCGATCAGTCTAATGTCACTATCAATCAAACCTCAAGCACTTCGCCAGCCGGTCTGCTTGCCAACGGCCGAATTGATTTTGAACTCTGCCTTAATGATTTTCTGGCCGAAGGATTAATCTACGCCCATGACCGAATCAGTATACTGAGCATGCCGGGTAATTTTGAAATTGTTGGCGGCCTAATCGGTTGGGAAATGAACTTATCCAGTATTTGGCAGGGTATTTCAGTCACCTTTAATAATGGAATAATTAATTATACTCTCGGCGATCCGAACTTTTCACCAATTGTCACTATTGAACATTGGGAAGAACAGTATTAATTAAACCTTTTCTTAATTTATTGATATAATAAAACCATGGGATTTTTTGTTGACCAAGAACAAGCTTTCGGCCTGGATATTTCCAATCGCTGCCTCCGGCTCATCCAGTTGAAAAAAGGACGGAAAACCTCCGTCAAATTTTATAATCAAATCAAACTTCCGCCAGACTGTATCCAGCAGGGTGAAATAAGCCAACCGAAAATTTTTATTGACAACCTTAAAAAACTCCTAAAAACCAAACAAGGCCGAGGCCAGCTAGCCGAAGAAGTCGTTGCCGTCCTGCCGGAAACCAAAACTTTTATGAAAGTCTTGGAAATCCCCAAAGAAAAAGAAAAAAATATCCCGGAAAAGATAAAAAAAATCCTACCCGAACAGATTCCGATTAATCCTGAAGAAATTTATTTTGATTGGCAAATCATCAGTCAGAAAAAATCCCGCCAAACCGTTTTAGTCGGGGTTTCGCCGAAAAAAATCGTCAATTCCTATCTTGAAATTCTTTCCCAAGCCGGCCTGACTCCAATTGTTTTGGAAATTGAGCCGGCGGCGATCGCTCGAACTCTTTTCGGCTCTGAACCTCAGTCAGAAGCCTCAATTATCATTGACATCGGAGCCAGCCGAACCGGCTTATTCCTTTACGACCGCCAAACAGTCAAATTCACTATCAGTCTTCCGATTTCCGGAAACAAAATTACTGAAATTATCAGCGAAACCCTGGATTTGGAAAAACCAAAAGCCGAACAGGCAAAAATCGTCTGCGGCCTTGACCGCCAGAAATGTCAAGGTGCTCTTTTGGAAATTTTTCAGGAAACAATCAATCAATTGACCCGGGAAATAACTAAGGCAATAAACTTTTACCAGACTAATTTTTCCGAAACCCAAAAAGTCACTAAAATAATTCTAACCGGCGGCGGAGCAAATTTCATCAATATCAGCGAAGTTCTTCAAGAAAAACTGGGTATTCCGATTACGCTGAGCCAACCCTGGAAAAAAATTGAGAATCCCGCTCCTGATTACTTTACTCCCGAACGCTCCCAATCTTTTATCCCGGCGCTCGGCCTCGCCTTAAGAGGGCTTGACCCGAAAACTTTTTACAATTATTCGCTATGATTACTTTGAATCTGCTCACTCCCGAGCAAAAGAAAAAACTAAAAACTAAAAAAATATACCTCTCGCTTAAAGAAACGGTAATGCTGATTCTTTTATTTACTTCAATTATCGGCATTATGCTGATTGCCGCCCGCTATGTTCTGGAGCAACAGCTGGCCTACTTAATTGAAAAAAACGCCACCGTCATCACTAAAAGTCAAGAAACTAGCAAAAAAATAGCCAGCGTCAACGAAAAAATAGAAACCGCCGATATAATCCAAAAAAATTTCCAAAACTGGTCAATTTTCTTTATTGAGCTGGCGGAAATTACTCCGAAAAATATTTCTTACGATTTTCTGAAAATCTACCGCCAGCAAGCAACAATTGAATTAGAAGGAAGCGCCAAAACCCGTCAGGATCTTCTTGCTCTCCAAAAAAATCTCCAAAATTCAAACATTTTTAAAAAAGTCAATCTTCCCTTGAGCGATCTGCTCGCCAAAACCGACAATCATTTTAGAATTCGGGCTGAACTTGATCTGGCGGCCCTGCCCGAAAAATAATTCCGGCAATGAATCATTTTCAACAAAAAATAATTATCACAATAATTTCAATTCTAACAGTCTTCGCTGGAATTATTGTTTTTATTATCTATCCTTCAGTTAAAGAAATTTCCACTATTAAGCGGGAAATAATCCAAGA
The DNA here is from genome assembly GCA_964608895.1 of uncultured Gammaproteobacteria bacterium. GTDB lineage: Bacteria > Patescibacteriota > Patescibacteriia > 2-01-FULL-39-33 > 2-01-FULL-39-33 > CAZSPT01. The sequence continues at coordinate 12,143 of CAZSPT010000013.1, forward strand.
AAAAATTGAGCTTGAACAAAAACTCGCCCTAGGCCTGAATCTTAAAGAAATTTCCCGGAAGCTTGAAGCAATTAAAAATTCTCTCAGCCAGCTGGACAAAATTTTTATCGCCGAAGGCGCCGAGCTTGAATTTGTCAGCCAATTGGAAAACATTGCTCAAAAAGAAGAAATTATCCTTAATATTGAATCAGATTTTCAAGGAGAAAAAATCGCCGATCACTTAAAAGCAGTTAACTTGGAAATTAATTGGCTCGGAAATTATCGCCAGTCAATAGGCTTTCTCCGACGGCTGGAAATTTTTCCCGGTTATTACAACCCAAAAATTCTGATTTTTTCCAAAAAAAACGCCCCGGAAGGGAATCTAAACGTTCAACTGCTTGGAAAAATATATCTTCAAACAAAAGAATAATTTTTTTTTAAATCATGAAAGCCAAACCAAAAGCGGCCCCAAAAACTCCGGTTTTAAAAACTCCGGTTAAAAAAATCAGGCAATTTAGCCTGAAAAATTTGAAACTGAACATTTTTTGGATAATCCGCTGTTCCCGGCCGCTAATTTTTTCAATAATTGTCGTCAGTATTTTAATTTTGATGAATTTTTTGTATCAAAATGTCTATCAAACCATCAGCCAAGCCGAACAACTAACTAAACTAAAAAAAGAAGTTTCAAAAACCCCCTTAAAAACAGAAATTTTTCAGGCAGTGGTCGCGAAAATGGCTAAAAAAACCGCTGAATTTTCCCAGCCGATTCCGACTAAATTAAACGACCCGTTTAATCCGGCGCCGGCCCAAAAATCTTCCGAAGAAACGCCGGTTGAAAATTAGCCGGGCACCTTGAGTTAAAAAAATAAACTCAGAATCAAAATGGGGAAATCTTCCTCATTTTTTTAACCGCCGCCGCCAGCTCTTTGACTAAAACATCAATTTCTTTTTTAGTGGTGGTTCGACTAAGAGTAATTCGGAGACTGCCGTGAGAACGCTCCGGCTTGATTCCCAAAGCGGTTAAAACATGGGAGGGCTTCAAACTGCCGGAAGCGCAGGCCGAACCGCTTGAAACCGCGATGCCTTGATCCGACAAAAAAAGAACCAAGCTCTCCCCTTCAACCCGGTCAATTAAAAGAAAGGCGTTTCCGGGAACTTTTTTCCGGGAATCACCGACTGTTTTGAAGCCAGTAATTTTTTTCTTTATTTCTTTAAGAAAATAATCCCGAAGTCCGGTAATTCGGCGATTAGCCCGAATAGTCGTTTTTAGAGAAAGAAGCTCAACCGCCCGACCGAGGCCGACAATACTCGGAGTGTCGTAAGTGCCTCCGCGATAACCCGACTGCTGGCCGCCGCCTTGAATCAACGGAGCAAGCGGAACGCCAGTCCGAACATAAAGACCGCCAATTCCCTTAGGACCGTAAATTTTGTGCCCGGAAAAAGAAAGCAAATCAACTCCAAGCCGTTCAACCCGGCAATCGCAATAGTTAAGAGCTTGAGCGGCGTCGCTGTGGAAATAAATTTTTTGAGACCGGCGGCGGTTAGCCGCTTTAATTACCCGGCTGAGCCGGGCGATCGGCTGAATCGTCCCAATTTCATTATTGACATACATTATTGAAACCAAAGCGGTATTCGGTCCAATTTCCTTAGCTAAATCAGCCGGCCGGACCACTCCCCGGGAATCAACCGGAAGATAAGAAACTAAAAGACCTTGACGTTCAAGCTCCCGAATTGGCGCCAAAATCGCCTTATGCTCAATTTTAGAAGTAATTAAATGAATTTTTTTTAAAGACCGCTTTTTTTTAATCAAACCGCCGACAATTCCTTGAAGCGCCCAATTGTCGCTTTCGGTCGCCCCGGAAGTAAAAAAAATTTCCGATTTTTGGCAACCAAAAAAATCAGCCAAAATTTCAGCCGACCAATCAACCGCCAGCCGGCTCTCGCGTCCGAACCAATGAAGCGAAGAAGCGTTTCCATAGCGCCGGGAAAAATAAGGAAGCATTGCCTTTAGAACCCGCTGATCCACTTCAGTAGTGGCGGCATTATCAAGATAAATCATAATTAAACGGCGATTATTTCCTTGACCGACGGTATTTTTTCTTTGACAATCCGGCCAATTCCCTGATTTAAAGTGGTTTTGGCCATCGGGCAGCCAAGGCAGGCGCCGGCCAACTCAATTTTCAAAACTCCGGTTTCAGGCTGAAAGCTCACAAATTTAACATCTCCTCCGTCTTGTTGGAGATGAGGACGAATTTCCGCCAAAACCGCTTTTATTTTTTCTTCCATAAAAATTAATTATTATTTCTTAGTTATTTTTTTTCTGAACGATAATCCTGAATCGCCAACTTAAGGGCTTCGGCGGCCAGAACCGAACAATGAACTTTTAATCGCGGCAGGCCGTCAAGCTCGCTGACGATTTTTGATTCACTCACTTTTAAAGCTTCGGAAAAAGTCTTACCCTTAACCAACTCAGTTAAAATTGAGGAGGCGGCGATTGCCGCGCCACAACCCAAAGTCTCAAATTTAATATCTTCAATCACTTCTTTGCCTCGGGAACCTTCCCCAACCTTTAAATAGAGCTTCATAATATCGCCGCAGACGGGATTGCCCGTCTGGCCGACAGCATCAGGATTTTTTAACCGTCCTTGGTTTCGAGGCCGGCGGAAATGATCCAAAACTTTTTCGCTATACATATTTAAATTTAACTGACTAAAATTACCCGAAAAACCGATTCTTTTCTTAACTTAATCGCCAACAATAATAACAACCGGCCGGCCTTGATTCATTTCAGCTTCAGTCATTCCCCCGTCCGCCCGCTGGTGATCCCAATCATGAACAGCCGAAATTAGCCGATGATAATGATAACGAAAACCATCCCCCCTCTTGGTTCCAACATCATTAGTGATGAATTCACCGCCATTATAACCTCGGATAACCAACATATGATAAATTGGGCCGGGCTGGCGGAAATAAGGATTGCCCAGCTCCCGGCCAGCGGCCGGAACAATAACCAGCCGGCCTTGAGAAAGCTCATATTTCAAGCGATCGGCGGTTACTTCAGTCGTCAACTCGGCGGAAATTTCAAAATACTCCTCCAGAATATCAGCCGCTTCGGCCGCCGTCAAATCAATCCGATAACCCCGCTCCTTCTCCCAAGCGACCAATTTCTGAATTTCCTCCTCCATAATTTCCGGAGTCAAATCCCGCCCCGAAAAATAGCGAGCGGCGACAATCATTGAAGCTTCCTCGCAAGCCTCCTGATGAAGCTCATCCCAATTCCCAAAAGGAGCCTGGGAAGCAAAAGCGACCGGCCAGTCCGTTTTAGCCGGAATTTCAACTTTAATCGGCTCTGACGACTCTTCTGAAGAATCAGCCGCCTTTTTAATTTCCGGCCGGTCACTGACGGCCGAATCAGAAGAGGAAACAGTTTCTTGGTTGTCCGGCTTTAACGGCTCAGAATTAAGATAGACAAAATCAGACTGTTTGGCGCAGCCAGCGGTTAAAACAGCCAGAAAAAATATTATTAAAAATTTTTTCAGCATGGATTTTGCTTAGTCTCCCGACTGGTAATTTTATCACTGACAGTGTCGGCGATAATCACTGCTTCACCCTGATAAATAGTCAAGGTACAGCACTGGCCGTCGGTAAAATTAAACTGATATTTCCCGCCGGAAATTTCAGTCAGCCGAACGCCGTTCAGCTGTTTAATTCTGTTGTAAATTTCCAAATCACTTTTCAAATCATAATTAACAGCCAAAAACTCGGCTAATTCGGGCTGGCGGTCAATCATTCCGGAAATCGCCTCTTCCGGCACCGGACCGGGCATCCCGTAACAGATGCCGGGATCGTATTTTTCAACCAAGTAAAGTTTGACTTTTAACTCTTGATTGACGACAAAATCCCGCTTGTCCGAATCAGCTTCGGCCGGCAGTTTTGAAGGCGTTGGATAAAATTTTTCCGGCTCGGCCGACTCAATCGGGCTTGATTCCGAATCAGCGCCGTCCGCCGCCTCTGGTCCTTTCTGGCGGGCTTCTTCAGAACCGCCGGACGATCTTTCTTCCTCTGAAAATTCCTCAGCCGGCGGCTGAACTACTGAATTCCGACCACTGAAATCAGGCAGACAGCCAGAAGCCGCCCCCGACAGCGTTAGAACGATTATAAAAACAACTAAAAATTTTCTAATTGCCATAAAATTTGCCGTTTAAAAAATAATTTCCAGCTTTTGAAAATTATACAATATCACCGACAATTCCGCAACCGATTGCTAAAAATTCTAATTATTGAACTTCCGGAAAAATCACTTGACTTTTTCAAAATTATCCGCTATAATCCAAAAACAACTGATAAAAATAATTAAAAAATATGGCTCATAAAAAAGCGGCCGGAAGCACCAGACTGGGAAGAGATTCATCCTCTCAACGACTGGGAATCAAATTATTTGGCGACCAGCAAGCCAAGCCGGGAGCAATCATCGTCCGCCAACGGGGCACCAGATATCGACCCGGGAAAAATACCCGGTTAAGCAAAGACGACACCATCTTCGCCACCGCTAACGGCAAAGTTCAATTCAAAAAAAGAAAAGTTAGAAAATTCAACGGCAAACTGGAGCCAGCCGAAATCATCAGCGTGGAATAACCGCTTAAACGAAAAAACCAAACTAAACTTCAAACAGCCCAAAGTCGGGCTGTTTTGTCTTATCCTAAAAAATTTATTTCAAAATCATTAAAAATAAAAATAACAAAATTTTAAGACCGCCGGACTTTTGAAAATTATTTTTTCTTGGAAACCTTTTCTTTTGATTCTTTTTTCTTGAGAGCGGCTTTTATCAACCCGAGAAAAAGCGGATGGGGTTTAAGCGGCCGAGAATTAAATTCAGGATGAAATTGAACGCCGACAAAAAAAGGATGAATCTCCGGAGGAAGCTCAACAATTTCAACCAGCTGGTTGTCCGGGGAACTTCCGGAAATCACCAGGCCTTTTTTCTCAACCAGCGACCGGTATTTGTTGTTGAACTCGTAACGGTGGCGATGGCGTTCAGAAACCCGGGAACAGCCATAAAGCTCGGCAGCCAATGAACCCGACTTTAACCGGCAGGGATAAGCGCCGAGCCGCATTGTGTTGCCGTATCGCTTTTTTGCCAACTTAGCCGCCTGGGACGGCATAATATCAATAACTGGATTTTTTGTTTTTGGATCTATCTCGGCTGTTTGAGCGTCTTTTCGGCCGCAGACGTTTCGAACAAATTCAACCGAAGCAAGCTGCATCCCGTAGCACAACCCAAGAAAAGGTATTTTCTCTTTTCTGGCAAATTCAATCGCCGAAACTTTACCCTCAACTCCCCGGGAGCCAAAACCGCCCGGCACGACCAAACAGTCAAACTTCCGCAATTCCCGAAGTTTTTTCCGATTTTTCTCATAATTTTGAGAATCTATCCAATCAATTTCCGGTTGAGCGCCAGCGGCCCAGGCGGCATGCTTAAGACTTTCAATAACTGAAATATAGGCGTCTGAAAGAATAAAATCTCCGGTTGAAAAATATTTTCCAATAATTCCAACCTTAACCGAACGGCCTTTTTTCTTATTTTTCCTAATCAGCCGGCGCCAATCAGCCATTCCCTTGGATTCCCGGGGTTTTAGCCCAAAAAAATTCAAAATCTTGGCCGACATTTTTTCTTTTTCAAAGTTAAAGGGAATTTCGTAGATATTTTCAACATCAGGAGCGGCAATAATATTAGATTCAGAAACATTGCAAAACATCGCCAGTTTTCGCTTCCGAGCCTTATCCGGCAGCTGAGTTGAACGGCAGAGAATAAAATCCGGCTGAATTCCGGCTGAATTCAAAACCTTAACGGCGTTTTGAGTCGGCTTTGTCTTCATTTCCCCGACTTTCGGAGGAATCGGCAGATAAGAAACCAAAATAAAAAGGACCTTTTCAGGATCCTGGAGATGAAGCATTCGGGCCGCTTCCAGAAAGAGAACATTCTGATATTCGCCGACTGTTCCGCCAATTTCAACAATAGTAATTTCCGCTTTTGACTTTTGAGCCGCCCGCTTAATC
>CAZSPT010000014.1:0-18019 GCA_964608895.1 uncultured Gammaproteobacteria bacterium
GATCATCTCCGGGCGGCCAGTTTTATTCTAGCTGAAGGAGTCGCTCCTTCCAATCTTGAACAAGGCTATATCCTTAGACGATTGATTCGCCGAGCGATCCGCTATGGCCGGCAGTTGGGAATTAAAGAATCTTTTAGCTTTAAAATAGCGGAAATAGTAATTTCCGAAATGGGCGGCTATTATCCCGAACTTAGAAAAAACCGAGATTTTATCAGCGAACAACTGGTTACTGAAGAAGAAAAATTTAATAAAACTCTTGAAAAAGGATTAATAAAATTTGAAAAAATTAGCCAAGGCGGGATTTCCGGAAAAGAAGCTTTTGTTTTATTCGCCAGCTATGGCTTTCCCTTGGAAATGACAACTGAATTAGCTAAAGAAAAAGGACTGGAAGTCAACCAGGAAGAGTTTGAAAAAGAATTCAAAAAACATCAAAAAGTTTCTCGTCGGGGAGCGGAAAAAAAATTTAAAGGCGGTCTGGCCGACAATAGTGAACTAACAGCTAAAATGCATACGGCGACCCATCTTCTTTTAGCCGCTCTCCGACGGGTTTTAGGCGACAAGGTTTCGCAAAAAGGAGCTAATATCACCAACGAACGAATTCGGTTTGATTTTTCCCATGAGGAAAAACTTACTCCCGAACAAAAACAGCAAGTTGAAAACTTGGTTAACCAAGTGATAGAAAAAGATTTGCCGGTTGACTGTCAAGAAATGCCTTTGGAAGAAGCAAAAAAACTCGGGGCGATTGGAATTTTTCAAGATAAATACGGTGAAAAGGTAAAAGTATACACTATTAAAGACCCGGAGGGTAAAGAAATTTTTTCCCGAGAAATTTGCGGCGGCCCCCACGCCAGCCGAACCGGAGAGCTCGGAAAATTTAAAATTATCAAAGAAACTTCAAGCAGCGCTGGAATTCGGAGAATTAAAGCGATTTTAGAATAACAGAGGAGGGAAGACAGTGGATAAAAAAAAGTTTTTTCAGAGAAGGCGATTTTGGCTGATTTCAATCAACTATCAGAACGGAATTTTCTTTTTTTTCAATATTGAAACAAAAGAATACTTCCAATGTTCTTTAGGGGCGGTAATAGCTAAAAAAATATCCCCGGAAAAAGTTCAAAAAAAGCAAGAATTTCGGGACCTTTCCAAAAACTCTCTTCTTTTTTCCTCTATCAGTGAAATAAAAGAAAGAGTGGCGGGATTAATCGGTTTTGGGGGATAAAATAAAATCAGCACAAAATGCTGATTTTTTTTAACTGAATTTACCTTATAATATCGCGCCTTGTTTTCTTGTTTCTTGACGAAATTTTAATTTCTCTGTAAGATAGGATTATTGTAAGATTTTCTAAAAGTTGACAAAAAAAGCGAATTTGCTATAATAATCTTATCCTAATGGATAGTAAAAACAGCTTTAATTAACTAAAAATTCTGGAGAAAGTCTTTTGGAAGACATCCAGAGTTTGGTTGGTTTAACTACTGATTTTTGTCTTTAACTCTCTTTTTTTAAGGGAATTTAAAAAAAATTAGGAATGGTAAAATCAAAACAAGATCAAACTCCTGATTCAAAGGATTTTCTTGAAGTTGACGGGGAGATCGTTGAACTACTGCCGGCGGCGACTTTTAAAGTCAAGCTGGATAACGGCCATGAGATTTTAGCCCATCTTTCGGGCCGGATAAGGATGTTTAATATCCGGCTGCTGCCGGGCGATCGGGTGAAACTGCAAATCCCTCCCTATGATTTAAACAAAGGCCGAATCACTTATCGTTATTAAAGTAAAGATTGGATAAAAATCAAGAATAAAATAAATCCGCCCGGTCCGGGGCTGTTGGCGGAGATAATTTCCAACTGTATGAAAGTAAGGTCTTCAGTGAAAAAAATTTGCAAAGACTGCCAAGTTATCCGTCGAAAAAAACGGCTAGTGGTTATTTGTAAAAACCCCCGGCATAAACAACGTCAAAGGTAAATGCGCAAAATATGGCTGTAAGAATCGCCGGAACAATTCTTCCAAACAATAAAAGAGTGGTTGTCGGACTAACCTATATTTTCGGTATTGGGCAAAATCTTGCCGAAAAAATAGTCGCCGAAGCCGGAATTGACCCAAATATCCGAGTTAAAGATATTGACGAAACTCAAGCAAACACCCTCCGGACCATTGTTGAAAAAAAACACCGAGTTGAAGGAGAGCTTAAGCGAGAAATTTCCGGTAATATCAAACGGCTTAAAGAAATTAAGAGTTATCGAGGAAGCCGGCATTCAAAAAATCTTCCGGTCCGCGGCCAGCAAACCCAAACCAACAGCCGAACTATTCGGGGAAATGTCCGGCGGACAATGGGTTCTGGTCGAAAAGACTCCCTCCAAAAAACTTAATTGACTTAATATGACCGCTCAAGAAGCAAAAACCAAACCAGCGGCGGAAAATTCGGTTCCGGCCGAATCTCAAGATTTTTCAACGACCGCTCAAACGAAAAAAAAGACTCAAACGGAAAAAAAGAAAAGAAAAAAAGGAACAGCCAGCCGCCAAGTGAGTTCCGGCCGAGCTTATATTAAAGCAACCTACAATAACACTATTGTTACCTTTACCGACCAGCAGGGGAATGTTTTGGCTTGGTCGTCGGCCGGGCAATGCGGCTTCAAAGGGCCGAAAAAGTCAACACCCTACGCCGCCAGTGTTATTACTAAAAACGCCTGCGAACGGGTTAAAAAATACGGCTTAAAAGAAGTGGCGGTTATGGTAAAAGGAGTCGGATCCGGTCGGGAGGCGGCGGTTAGAGCTTTGAACGCCAACGGAATGATTGTTGCTGAAATAAAGGATATTACCCCAATACCTCATAACGGTTGCCGGGCTCCAAAACCTCGAAGAGTTTAATAATTTTATAAAATGGCAATAAACGATCTTCAATGTAAAAAATGCCGTCGGGCCGGAGAAAAACTTTTTCTAAAAGGGGAAAAGTGCTTTTCGGCTCAATGCCCGATGATTAAAAAGAATTTTCCGCCGGGCGTCCACGGTCAAAAAGGCCGGGGACGAATTAGCGAATACGGCCGCCAGTTAATTGAAAAACAAAAGACAAAATGGATTTACGGCATTCAAGAAAGGCAATTCAAAAAATATTTTGAAGAAGCTTTAAAAAAGAAAGGTAACACCAGCGAGCTTTTTTTTCAGAAATTGGAAACCCGAATTGATAATATTGTCTATCGGCTTGGCCTGGCCGGCTCCCGGCGTCAGGCTCGACAGCTGGTCAGCCACGGCCATTTCAAAGTTAATGGCCGGAAAGTAACTATTCCTTCTCATCGCCTGAAGGTCGGCGACACTATTGCTGTCCGACCCAAAAGTCAAGAAAGCCCGATTTTTCAAAATTATCAAGAAAAACTGAAAGAACGGGAAGTGCCGGCCTGGCTGAGCTTTGAACTTGAAGATTTAACCGGAAAAATAACCAACCAGCCGAAATTGGAAGATATTGAAACCGGAATTGACTGGCGAATGATTGTTGAATTTTATTCAAGATAAATTTAAAAAAAATAATTGGGGGATTAAAATTATGGAAATCACTCTGCCTAAAAAATTCCTGATTGAAGAAGAAGAAAAAAACAAAAAAGCCAAGGTAATTATTGAACCCTGTATTTCCGGCTACGGCCTAACCTTGGGCAACGCTCTTCGCCGGGTACTTCTCTCCTCTTTACCGGGAGGAGCGGCGATTTCAGTAAAAATCAAGAACGCCCAGCACGAATTCACCACTTTGGAAAATGTCAAAGAAGATTTGGTTGAAATCGCTCTTAATTTAAAGCAACTTAGATTTCGAGTTCACAGCGATGAACCGGTTGTTTTAAAATTAACAGCCGAAGGTGAGAAAAAAATCACTGCCAAAGATGTTGAAGAAAATTCCGAGGTGGAAGTAATTAATAAAGACTTGACAATCGCCACTTTAACGGATAAACAGGCAAAATTAGAAATGGAAATCACGGTTGCCAAAGGAGTCGGTTATCTTCCGACAGAAGAGCAGGGGAAAAACCGAGAAAAAGAAATCGGAGAAATTCTTCTGGACGCCATTTTCACTCCGGTTCTTAACGTCGGCTTGGAAGTTGAACCGACCCGGGTCGGCCAACAAATGGACTATGACAAAATAATTTTGGATATTGAAACCGACGGAACCGTTTCTCCGGAAACAGCCGTTCAAAAAGCGGCTGAAATTCTGGCCAACCAATTTAGCTGGATTGTTGAAGGCGGCCGGGAAGAAATTGAACCAGTTGATAATGAAGCTCCGGTTATTCTGCCTGAAACCGAAGTCCAAGAGACAACCGCCGAATCAGCCGAAAATCCCGAAATTAATGAACAGAATCAGGAAGAAAAAAAGGAATCAGAAGAAGACGGAGACAGCGACGAAGAAAATTCTAAACAAGAAACCGAAGAAGCCGAGAATAAGCCGAAAAAAAGAGGCCGGCCAAAGAAGGAACAATAATTTTTTATGCGGCATCAAAAAAAAGGAAAAAGTTTAGGCCGAACCAAGGCGCCGAGAGAAGCTTTATTAAAAAATCTGGCGACCAATCTTTTAATTTACGAAAAAATCACCACCACTGAAGCAAAAGCCAAAGCGACTAGGCCGCTGGTTGAAAAAATAATCACTTTAGGCAAAAAAGATACTTTGGCCAACCGTCGTCAAGCTCTGAAAAAACTTACCGGAGAAAAAACTGTTAAAAAACTTTTTGAAGCAATCGGACCAAAGTACCGGAGTCGCCCGGGCGGCTACACCAGAATAACCAAACTGCCGCCCAGAAAAAGCGACGGAGCCAGAATGGCTTGTTTGGAGTTGGTTGAAGATAAAAATAACAGTTAGCAATGCCTGGAAAAACCACTAACAAATCTCGAAAAATAGTCAGAAAACACCGTCAGATTGACGCCAGCGGCCGGCCACTCGGTCGGTTGGCGAGTGAGATTGCTATCCTGCTCCGGGGTAAAAACAAGCCTAATTTTGAAACCAATCAAGATTGCGGTGATTTTGTTGAAGTCGCTAATTGTCAAAAAATTAAGTTCACCGGTAAAAAACTGAATCAAAAAGAATATTTAAGGCATTCTAATTATCCCGGCGGACTGAAACGCCGGAAGATGAGCGAGGTTTTTGCCAAAAATCCGGAAAAAGTTTTAGAACGGGCGGTTTGGGGGATGCTTCCAAAAAACCGCTTAAGAACCAAAATGTTTAAAAGATTAAAAATTACTAAATAGCGAAAAAAAAAATGGCTGTTTCTGAAAAAACTTCCAAAGAGGTGAAGAATAAAACAAAAAAATTTATCTATGCCAAGGGAGCCCGGAAAAACGCGGTCGCCCAGGTTCGCCTTTATCTTCAAGGAGAAGGAAAGTTAACCGTTAATCAAAAAAAAATAAACGAATATTTTCCAAATCCTTCTCTTCAGAAAAAAATTACCAATCCGTTGGAAATCGCCGGCCGCCGCGAAAATATTGATTGCTCAATTAAAGTTCACGGAAGCGGTTTGAGCAGCCAGGCCGAAGCTTGCCGCCACGGAATTAGTCGAGCTTTGGTTAAACTTGACCAAGAGCTTAAGCCGATTTTTAAAGCCGAAAAGTTTCTTACCCGGGACCCTCGGATGAAAGAGCGGAAAAAGCCCGGCTTAAAGCGAGCCCGGCGAAGCCCTCAATGGAGTAAACGTTAAACCGTTTTAAAATAACGCCGTTTAAAAGCCGTCCGGAAGGATGGCTTTTTATTTTTGGTTGAAATAAAATTCAACTTCCCCTAAAATAGAAACTATGAAAGAATATCTCAAGTCCCTTAATCCGGAACAATATCGGGCGGTCAGCTTCGGCCAGGGCCCGCTTTTAATCGTCGCCGGCGCCGGAACCGGAAAGACCACGGTAATTACTCGGCGGCTCGCTTATTTAATTGAAGAAGAAAAATGCCCGACTTTCGGAGTTCTCGCCTTAACTTTCACTGATAAAGCGGCCGGAGAGATGGTTGAACGAGTTGATCGACTTCTTCCTTACGGATATCTTGACCTCTGGGTTTCAACTTTTCATTCCTTCGCGCAACGAATTCTAAACGATCATGGCCTGGAAATCGGCCTGCCGATAAATTTTAAACTTCTTGACCTTACCGGTCAATGGCTGCTTATTCGCCAAAATCTTGAAAAATTCAATCTTGATTATTACCGTCCACTCGGCAATCCAACCAAATTCATCCACGCTTTGGTAAAATATTTTTCCCGGCTTAAAGACGAGAATATTTCTCCGGAAGAATATCTTAAATACGCTGAAGAGCTTAAAATGAACTCTGATTCAGCGGAATTTTTTCGAACAGCCGCCAACCGGGAAGCTCTGAAAAAAATGCCCGTTAAGGAACGAAAAGAGGTTTTGGCCGAGGAAATCGCCAAACAGACCGAGCTGGCCGGCGCCTATCACTGCTACCAACAGCTTCTTTTGGAAAACAGCGCCTTGGATTTCGGCGATTTGATCAACTACTGCTTGAAACTTTTTCAAAAGCGGAAAAATGTCCTTACCCGTTACCGCGGCCAATTCCGTCATATTTTAGTTGACGAATTTCAAGATACCAACTACGCCCAATATCAACTTCTAAAATTTTTAATCGGGCCGGAGGAAAATATTACCGTCGTCGGCGACGACGACCAGTCGATTTTTAAATTCCGAGGCGCCTCAATTTCAAATATCCTTCAATTTAAAAAAGACTTTCCAGAAGCAAAAGAAATTTCCTTAACCGCCAATTATCGAAGTAATCAGGAAATTCTTAATCTTGGCTATAATTTTATTCAAAGCAACAATCCCAACCGGCTTGAGGCAAAACTCGGGGAAACCGGAAAAATTTCCAAAAAGTTAATTGCCCGGAAAAATTCGCCTCCCGGAGAAATTACCCATCTTCATGGAGTTGAGCTTGCCGACGAAGCAAAAATGACCATTGAAAAAATCATTGAGTTGAAAAAAAAGGACGACCAAGCCGATTGGTCGGACTTTGCTGTTCTGGTCCGGGCAAACGCCACCGCCGAAAATTTCTGCTATTTTTTGGAAAAAACGGGAATTCCCCACAATTTTCTTAGTTCAAAAGGCCTTTATTTAAAAAAAACAATTCTAGATATTTTAAGTTATCTAAAAATTCTTGACGACCGCTATGACGAGCCGGCCGCCTATCGGCTGCTCACTCTGCCGCTTTGGGATTTTAGTCAGCGGGAAATCATTGAACTCCGCCAATGGGCCAAAAGGAAAGGTCACCCGCTTTTTGAAGCTCTTTCTCAAGCCGCCGGCCTGCCGAAGACAAGTCCGGAATTCAAAGAAAAGACCGCCAAAATTATAGAATTAATTGAACGCCACCTCCAGTTAGTTAGAGAAAATAAGCCGACGACTGAAATTGTTCAAGTTTTTTTAAATGATTCCGGTTATTTGAAACAATTAACCGCTGAAGATTCACTCGCTAACCGGGAAAAACTTGATCATCTCAACCAATTTTACCGCAAAATTCAGGAATTTGAAAAAGAAAACACTGAAAAAAATCTAAAAAGTTTTCTAAACCAGCTTGACTTGGAGCTGGAAGCCGGCGACCAAGGAAGTATTAAGCAGAATTTAGAGCTGGAAAGTCCGGAAACAGTTAAAATTATGACTATTCATACCGCCAAGGGACTGGAATTTAAATATGTCTTTATCGTCAATTTGGTTGACAAGCGGTTTCCGGCAATCAACCGAAGTGAACCGATTGAGCTTCCGGACAAACTAGTTAAGGAAATAATTCCTGAAGGAGATATTCAACTTCAGGAAGAGCGCCGGCTCTTTTATGTCGCCGTTACTCGGGCAAAACAAGGCCTTTATTTCACTTCGGCTGAAGACTATGGCGGAACGACTAAAAAAAAGCTTTCTCGGTTCCTAATTGAGCTTCAAGAACAAGGATTTAAACTTTCGTCCAAAGCCAAGCCACTCGGCCAACCGCTGGACAAAGAGGAGCCGATAATCGCTCTTGAAGAAGAATCAGAATTCCAGCCGGCGATTCCGAAAAAATTTTCCTTTACTCAATTCAAAGATTTTAAAACCTGCCCCTACCAATATCGATTCAGACATATTTTGGACATTCCGACTCCGGGCAAGCCGCAAATTTCCTTCGGTCGGACAATCCATCTGACTTTGGAAAATTTTTTTCGGCTAGTTAAAGCAAAAAAAGAAAACCCCCAGCCGAATCTTTTTGGATCCTTCGGTCAAAATCAAACACAAAAAACAGAAGGAAGTTGGGAAGAGCTTCTGGAAATCTACCGTCAATCGTTTATTGACGATTGGTATCCCGACCGCCAAACTAAACAACAATATCAGAAAAAAGGAAGGGAAATGCTGAAAAATTTTTATCAGCGCTATCAAGAGGAAAAGCCGAAAGTGGAACGATTAGAATTTCCTTTCTGCCTCCGGATCGGGGAAGGAGACGAAGAAATCGCCTTAGTCGGGAAAATAGACCGGGTTGACCGGGTTGAAAGCGGTATTAAAATTATTGATTACAAAACCGGAGAATCTAAGGGCTCTCCAGAAAAACTTTCATTGGACGACAAAACCCAGCTTTTAATTTACCAGCTGGCCGCCCGGGAATTAATCGGAGAAAAAATTAAAGAACTGGCCGTTTATTATTTGGAAAAAGACCATGAAATGACTTTTCTCGGGACTGACAAGGAGCTTGAAGAGCTTGAGAAAAAAATTACTAAAATATTTCAAGAAATCAAAGAAAGCAATTTTCCGGCAAAGCCGGGAAAAATTTGCCAATGGTGTGATTACCGAAAAATTTGCGAGTTTAGAAGCAAAACAAAATAAAAAACTTTAAAACAAAATAAAATAAACCAATTTTTGGTTTATTTTTTTATTTTTAGCTTAATTTAGCCAAAATTTTAAAATATTATTTTTTACTATTGACAAATATCTTTATATATGCTATAATGGACAAATTGAAGATTAAAATTCTTTGTTATAGACGACGGCGGGGTAATATTTTATCTTGTTCCGTCGTCTATAACAAAGGGCTTGAATCTTTATTAAAACTTGAATTTTTAAAATATTATCAAAAAAACCAGAAATATAGAGGAGGGGAATATTCCTGCTGTTTTTCTTTCGGGTTAACCCATTAAAAAAACAAAGGAAAACTATACTGTGAAAGCATTCCGGCCATAAAATAATTTTTAAATTTAAGGGTCGCGAACTTTTCAGAAACCGTCCTCTATATTTCCGGCTTTTTATCCTGCCTTCGCCATGATACGAAGGAGGCGCATGTTTGTCACTCCTTTGATTAATAAGGAGGGCGGCTAAGAAAAAAACCGGCAGAAATAATATTTTAGGCCGATCATTTTTTCTTCAGCCTTATTCGTATCATCGCGGAGACAGGGAAAGGAAAAACACTTTCCTTTTTCCGTTTAAGCCGGCAATCTTTGCCGGCTTGGATGGGGAATAACCAGTTCTTTTAAATTTCTCCTCCTTTCATTTGATTATTCCCCGGACAAAAAAAGCAAAAATCCCGCCTAAACGGGGTTTTTGTTTTTTTTATTTCGATTTTAAAAGTATTTCAGGATAAATAAAGATCTCGCCCGCCAAAAAAGGCGGGCGGGATTTTAGAGAAGGCGGCCGGACGGCTGAATTTTGGCGTTGGAATATCTTTCCCATTATTTTCGGGAAAAAACGCCTGAAGAAACCGACCGGAACTGATTGCCTTCCCTTCAGTAAAAAATTATAACAGCAATTTTAATAAAAAACAATTAGCTTGTCAAGTTTTAAAATAATTCATTTTAATTTTCTTGATTTAAAAAATGTGTTATAATAACAGACAACGGCAATGTTAAAAAAATAATCAATCCCAATGACCTTAAAACAACTTTTGATTATTGTCGCTTTTGCAACCGCCATCTGCTGGCTGGTCTGGTTTTTAATTTTGTTTAAAACCGACCCGTCTCAAAACGGACTGCTTGGCCGAGCGGTTTTTTACGGCAGTTTATTCTTCTCTTTGCTGGGAAGCATGTTTTTAGCCAGTTTTGGCTGGCGAAAATTTTTCAGCAAATTTTCTCTGGAATACCGAATGGTTGGAACTTGTTTTCGCCAGTCGTTTTTTTTAAGTGCCATTATTATCGGCGCCCTTTTTTTAGCCAGCCGGGACGTTCTTCACTGGTGGAACCTGTTGCTTTTGGTGCTGGTGGCGGTAATTATTGAATTCTTGTTTATTAGTTGCCGCCGGCCGGCTTAAAGCCCGACTTTTTGCCAACCGGTTTCCGCCTTTAATGGGCGGTTTTTTTAATTGACTCCTAACTATTTTTTTCGGTATAATAACCAACATGAAAAAGAAACTGCAAGAATTAAAAAAAGAGTTTTCCCGGGCGCTTGAAAAAATTTCCAACCCGGAGGAATTAGAACGGCTGGAAAAAGATTATCTTGGTCGGCGAAAAGGCCGGTTGACCGCTTTAATGAAGGAATTAAAAAAAATTCCCGAAAAAGAAGTCAAAACAGTTGGCCGACTAGCCAATGAAACCAAAAAGCATCTTGAGCAGGAACTTAAGCGAGCTGAAGAAAAACTGGCTTCCGGGTCCCGGTCGGACGAGCCGGAGGATTTTGATTTCACCCTTCCCGGCCGGGAATATCCAGTCGGCCATCTTCATTTGGTTACCCAGGCGATTCGGGAAATTTCCGCCATTTTTGAAAAAATCGGTTTTCAGCGCCGGCGTTATCCCGAAGTTGAATGGGATTGGTACGCGTTTGAATCTTTGAATATGCCGCCGGATCATCCGGCCCGAGACGAATGGGAAACCTTTTTTATTGACCTTAAACCGGCCAAAAAAAAACTTGGCCAGCGGGTTTTAACCCCTCATACTTCTTCAGGACAAATCAGGGAAATGGAAAAAGGCCGGCTACCGATCCGAATGACTAATATTTCAAAATGCTATCGCCGCCAAGCCGACGCTTCCCACACCCCAATGTTCCACCAGTTTGAAGGCCTGGTGGTTGACCAAGGGATTAATCTTAGCCACCTCAAAGGAACAATTGATTATTTTGTTAAAAATTTTTTTGGACCGGAACGAAAAATTCGGCTTCGCCCCCATCATTTTCAATTCACCGAGCCGAGTTTTGAAGTGGATGTTTCCTGCGGCGTCTGCGCCGGCCGAGGCTGCCGACTCTGCAAAGAAGGTTGGCTTGAGCTGGCCGGAGCCGGCCTGGTTCATCCAAATGTCCTGAAAGCCGGAAAAATTAATCCTGAAAAATACCAAGGATTTGCTTTTGGCTGGGGAGTTGAACGCTGTTTTCTAATGAAGCCCGGATTAAATATTGACGACGGCCGACTGCCTTATAAAAATGATTTAAGATTTCTTAAACAATTTTAATTAAAACTATGAACAATCAGTTGATTTTTTGGCTCCCTTTAACAGTTACCGGGCTTTCCCTGGCGATTAATTTTTGGCAATTTTTTAACCGCCGGCGAATTCGGAACAAAATTGTTGTCTGGGCAAAAGACGCCAAAGGAATGATTAACTCAATTATCGGGGTTCAGAAAAATATTAAAAATAAAAAAATCACCAGTCTTGGCGGCGTTTCAAGCAATTTGGAAACCTTAGCTAATTTTTCCAACAGTATGTTTTTATCGTTGGAAGAAGAGCTTGGAAATAAAAAACGGGAAATTACCATTAAAAAAAAGAAAAAATCAAATAAATAATTCAGGATGAATTTTCAAGTTTCTTATAACTGGCTGAAAGAATACCTTAAAACAGCCAGACCGGCTGAAGAATTCAGCCAAAAATTAAGCTTGGCCGGTCCGACGGTTGAAAAAATTGTTTCTTTGGAAAAACAATTTTCTAAAGTGGTCGTTGGTGAGCTGGTTGAAAAAAAGCCTCATCCAAAAGCCGACCGGCTGTTTCTTGGCCAAGTTGATATCGGCAAAAAAACAATTAAGTTGGTTTTTGGAGATACAGTGGAGGTTGAACAGGGAACCCGGCTGCCAGTCGCTTTGCCGGGGACGATTCTGCCCAACGGACAAGAAATCAAAGAAACAACCATTAGAGGAGAAAAATCCCAAGGGATGTTTTGCTTGGACAGCGAACTCGGAATTTCCGAACAAAATAAAATTTTCCGTTTTGATAAAAAAATCAAACCGGGAACTCCAATCACTAAAGCTTTGAAATTTCTCAAAGATGAAATTATTGATTTGGAAATAACCTCTAATCGGCCCGATCTTGCTTCAGTTGTCGGCTTGGCCCGAGAGGCCGCCGCCATTTTGGAGGAAAAATTCCTTTTTGAACGGCCGGTCCCGAATCTTAAAACAGAAAAAAAAGAAAAATTGGCTGTTACTAACAAGGAATCAAAAATCTGCCCCCGCTATCAAGCAGTTTTAATGACTGGAGCGACTGTCGAGCCATCGCCGATCTGGCTTCAGCAAAGATTGATTGCCGCCGGCCTCCGGCCGATCAATAATCTTGTTGATATTACCAATTATATTTTAAAAGAATTTGGCCAGCCAATGCATGTTTTTGACGTTGACAAACTCAATGGCCGGGAAATAAAAATTAGATTGGCCAAAAAAGGCGAAAAAATTTTAGCTTTGGATGAAAAAACCTATCAGCTTAATCCGGATGACTTAGTTATCGCCGATCGCCGGGGACCGGCGGCGATTGCCGGAATTATCGGCGGCCAAGAAAGCTCGGTCAATGAAAAAACCAAAACAATCGTTTTTGAAGCGGCTAATTTTGACCCGGTCAGCGTTAGAAAAACCAGCCGGCGGCTGAATCTTGCCACCGATAGCTCAAGTCTCTTTGAAAAAGGCCTTGAACCGGAAAATACCGAACTGGCGATTCTCCGAGCGATTGAATTGGCCCGGGAATTGGCCAACGCCAAACCAACGTCGGAAATTTTTGACCTAAACCATTCCCAAACGGCGGTCGCCAAAGTCTCCCTGACTCCAGAAGAAGTTGAAAAAACTTTGGGAACGGCGATTACCGAGGAAAAAATAACGACGATTTTGAAACGACTTGGCTTTCAACCGGATAAAAAAGAAAAACAAGTATTTGAAGCTCCTTGGTGGCGGCGGCGGGATATTTCCGGCCCTCACGATTTAATTGAAGAAATCGCTCGGATTTACGGCTATCAAAATTTTCCAACCAATCTTCCGGCCGGAGAATTGCCGGTTGAGATAAAAAACGAAGATTCTCGGATATTTTTCTGGGAAGACCGAATTAAAAACATTCTTGCCGGATTGGGATTTTCTGAAGCTCGCAATTATTCTTTCAGCTCTGAAAAAAATATCAAAAATTGCTCGCTTAATCTTGAACAAGCGATAAAAATCGCTAATCCGCTTAATCTTGATTTTCAATATCTTCGGGTTTCGCTTACTCCCGGTCTACTTGAGAATGTCGCTGAAAACCAGAATTTTTTTCAAGACTTGAGGATTTTTGAATTAAGTAAAGTCTATCTTACTCAGGGAAAATTGGAACTCCCCGAAGAAAAAACTTTCCTAACGATTGTCTTTTCCAGTCGGGAGGAGGGGAGTCCCTTTCTTGAAGTCAAAGGAGCTTTAGAGGCACTTTTTGAAAAACTCAATATTGAAAATTTCAGCTTAAAACCTTTGGAAAAAGAAGAGTTTTTCTGGAATCGCTCAAAAACCGGGGAAATAACAATCGGCGGGGAAGTTGTCGGACGGCTTGGAGAAATTAATCAGGAAATACTCTATCTTTTCAGAATCAAGCAGCCGGTCGCGATTGGAGAAATTGATTTTTCCAAATTGATTAAATTCGCCCGAACCACTCCAATCTACCATCCGATTCCAAAATTTCCGGGAATTGAGCTGGATCTTTCAATGGAAATCTCCAAAAAAATCCGCTATCGCCAAGTGGCCGAAACAATCAAAGAAATCAGCCCTTTGGTTGAAACAGTCTTATTTCTCTCAGTATTTTCCGGCCGAAAAATTCCGGCCGGCCAAAAAGCTTTGGCGGTTAGAATTATCTACCGCGACCCCGAAACAACCCTAACTTTAGAGCAAGTAAAGGAAATTCATCAAAAAATTGTTAAAAAACTTAAAAAAGAGTATAATATAAAAGTGAGATAAATAGCTTTCCAAAATTATGATTGAATCAAGCAATGACATTTTTTGGATTATTTTGTCATTTGTTGTTCTCTGGGTCGGAATTGTTTTCGGCTGGAGTATTTTTTATGTCGCGATGATTCTCCGGGATATTAGAGAAATCACCACCAGCTTCCGAAAAAAACTAACTCTGATAGACCAAATTCTGGAAATTGTCAAAAAGAAAGTTGAAACAACCGCCAACTACCTTCCGCCGCTAATTGAGGGCGCCAGCAAGCTGATCACCCAGCTAAAGGAAAAAAACTCAACTTCAAAAAAATCTTCTGCCAAAAAAGGAAAAAAATCCTAAAAATTCCGCCAGAAACCGTTTTAACAAATTGAAAAAAATACCGACTTTTTAAAACAAAACCCCCGGCGCCGGGGGTTTTTATCAGTAAATCGGCTAATTTTAAATTTTGACTGTTTCCCGATTATTTAGTATATTAAGATTAATTACGGTCAGCCAAAAGGCCGTCAAAGCTAAAAATATGACAAATAAAATTAGTGAGCGCCAAGACCGGCTAAAAAAACTTGAATCAATCCAAAAGGCGGGAATTAATCCTTACCCTTCAAAATTTGAAAAAAAACAGCTTTTAGCCGAAGCTGGTGAGAAAAAATCAGGAGTAAAAGTTGATATTGCCGGCCGAATAATCGCTAAGCGAACCTTAGGCAAGATAATTTTCTGCCGGCTCCAGGATCAATCCGGGCGTCTTCAGGCTGTTTTAAAGCAGGATGAAATCGGTCGGAAAGATTTTGACTTTTTCCGAAAAAATCTTGATTTGGGAGATTTTCTCGGAGTAACCGGCAAAATGTTCACCACCAAAAGAGGGGAGTTTTCTGTTTTAGTTAAAAAATACCGGCTTTTAACAAAAGCTCTTCGGCCGCTTCCGGAAAAATGGCACGGACTCCAAGATGAAGAATTAAAACTTCGGAAAAGATATCTTGATTTTATCACCAACCCCGAATTAAAAAATCTTTTTATCCGAAAAAATTTTTTCTGGCAAACGACCAGGAATTTTATGGAAAAACTGGATTTTCTGGAAATTGAAACTCCAATTCTTGAAACTTCAGCCGGCGGCGCCGAAGCTGAGCCGTTCGTTACCCGCCACCAAGCCTTTGACCTTGAGGTTTATTTAAGAATATCAACCGGTGAACTTTGGCAAAAAAGACTGATGGTCGCCGGATTTGAAAAAACCTTTGAAATCGGTCGGCAATTTCGGAATGAAGGAGTCAGTCGGGAGCATCTTCAAGATTACAGCCAAATGGAATGCTATTGGGCTTATGCCGATTATCAAAAAATGATGAATTTGGTTGAAAAATTAATTAAAGAAATCGTTAAAAAAGTCTATCACCGAACTAAATTTACCATTAACGGACACCAAGTTGACTTTAGCGGTTCCTGGAAAAAAATTGACTATGCCGAAACCCTTTCCCAAAAAGCGAAATTAAACGTCTTAACGGCCAGCCAAAAAGAGATTCAAAAAAAATTAAAAAAACTAAAAATGGAATTCAGCCCAAAGGACGGGCGAGGCCGCTTGATTGACTTGCTTTGGAAGTATTTTCGCTCGCAGTTCAGCGGCCCGGTTTTTTTAATAAATCATCCGACAGTAATTTCTCCACTGGCCAAAAAACACTCCGACCATCCTGAAAAAACCCAACGGTTCCAACTAATCGTTGGCGGCAGTGAACTCGGCAACGGCTATTCCGAGCTAAATGATCCAATCGATCAAGCCGAGCGTTTTCAAGAACAGGCCGCTCTGCGAGCTCAAGGCGACACCGCCGCCCAAATGTTTGACCAAGATTTTGTTGAAGCTTTAGAGTATGGAATGCCGCCGGTCGCCGGATTTGGATTTTCTGAACGGTTGTTCGCCTTTTTAGAGAACCGACCGGTTAGAGAATGCCAATTCTTTCCACTTGTTAAGCCAAAACAGCAATAACCTAAAACTATGTTGGACATCGCTAAGATTCAAAACGATTTTGAGGAGGTTGAAAAAGCGCTCGCTAAGAGAATGCCGGCTGAAAAAGTTTCAAAATTACTTAATCAGTCTCTGAAAATAGACCAAGACCGGCGTAAGTTAATTCAGAAAACCGAGCAACTTAAAGCCGAACGAAACCAGGCTTCAAAGACCAAACCCGACCAGAAAACAATTTCCCAAATGAAGCAAGTCGGAGAGGAAATAAAAAAAATTGACCAAGAATTGGAGAAAATTGAAAAAAGATTCCAAGCGGTTATGGAGGAACTGCCGAACCTTCCGGCTGAAGACGTGCCGGCCGGCGACAAAGAAAATAATCAAATTTTGGAAGTTTTCGGAAAAAAGCCGGAATTTGACTTTAAGCCAAAAAACCATCTTGAAATTTCCGAAAACCTTAAACTTATTGATTATCAACGAGCCGCTAAAATGTCCGGAACCGGCTTCTGGTGTTATACCGGTAAAGGCGCTCTTTTAGAATGGGCTTTATTGAATTATTTTCTGGATTTTCACCAAAAAAACAACTACATTTTCATTCTGCCTCCGTTTTTACTAACCGAAGAATCAGCCTATACTTCAGGTCATCTTCCAAAATTCCGAGACGATCTTTTCTGGACCGAGAAAGGAAAACTTTGCCTTAACCCGACCAGTGAAATGATGCTCGGCAACTACCATCGGGACGAAATTATCGCCGCCGAAGAGCTTCCGCTGAAATACTGCGCTTATAGCGCCTGCTTTCGCCGGGAAGCCGGCTCCTATCGCCAGGAAGAGCGGGGGATGCTCCGAGGTCATCAATTCAATAAGATTGAAATGTTCCAACTAACCAAACCCGAAGACTCTTGGGACGCTTTTAAGGAGTTAACACAAAATGCCCAAAAACTGGTTGCCGGCCTCGGCCTCCATTATCAAACGGTTAAACTGGCCGCTGAAGACGCCAGCGCTTCAATGGCCAAAACAATTGATATTGAAGTCTATCTCCCAAGTATTCAAGGATACAAAGAAGTAAGCAGTGTTTCAAACGCTTTGGACTACCAGGCTCGACGGGGAAATATCCGCTATCAAGACTCCCAAACTAAAAAAAACGCCTTTGTCCATACTCTGAACGCCTCTGGTTTGGCGACGACTCGGCTGTTCCCGGCGATTTTAGAGCAATTTCAGCAGCCGGACGGTTCAGTGGCGATTCCTGAAGCGCTCCAAAAATACTGTCGTTTTGAAAAAATCTAACCAACCGTCGGAAATGTTTAAAAAAATATTCCCGAAAAGAAGTTCCAGAAAAATTAAACGGGATTATCTCCAAAAAGAACTCAGCAACCCTTATTTCAAAAATAAAAAAATCGGCCGGCAATTCAACACTAAACGCTATTTGAAAATACTGGGATTAATTTTGGCCGTCTATGTCATCGGCTATCGCAGTCTGTTTGAAATTAACCGGTTTGAGGTTAGGGGATTGGATATGATTACTGAGAGTCAATTCAGGGAAACTGTCAATCAAGCCCTAAATCATTGGATATTTTGGCTTCTGCCTCAAAGAAATCTTCTTTTTCTGAGTAAAAAAAATCTGGCTGAAAAAATTACCCGGCAATACCAATTAGAAAAATTGGAAATCAATAAAAACTGGAAAAAGCTAACAATTACCGTTGAAGAAAAGCCTTGCCACTTAATTGTCTATAATCAGGAAGCTTTTTATTTTGCCGACCGTCAAGGAACAATTATTCAAAAAATTCCGGAAAAAAAAGTCAGAGATTATTGGGAGCGGTTTCCAATCGTTAATGTTGGAGAACGGGAAATTTCAATCGGCCGGGAGCTGATTCCGATAATAAAAGCGAAATTTATTCTCAAATTAGACAAGGAGATAAAAAAAACCACCTTAAAAACACAAGGATACGAGCTCGGAGTAGGGGAGGATGAAATTTATCTGGTTGCCAAAGACGGTTGGCGGGCTTATTTCAATGTTAATCGGGAAATAAAAATATCTTTAGAAAATCTTCTTT